>NZ_ASPS01000012.1:0-248927 GCF_000517865.1 Paenibacillus sp. FSL R7-269 | reverse complement strand
GGACGGAGGTGAATTCGCCTACGCCGAATTCATCCTTCTCGTACCGGCGGCGGTCCAGCCGCTGGGAGATGCCGTGCTCGATCAGCTCGAGCCCGTCGCGCTCGCGCGGCGAAGCGAACGTGATCGCGAGGCCCTTGCCTCCGGCGCGGCCGGTGCGGCCAATCCGGTGAATATAGCTGTCCGCATCCAGCGGAAGATCATAGTTGAAGATATGGGTGATCCCTTCAACGTCCAGGCCGCGTGCCGCCACATCCGTAGCCACCAGCAATTGGAGCTTGGCGTCACGGAACCGCTTCATGACGGCTTCGCGCTTGCCCTGCGACAGATCGCCATGCAACTCGTCGCATTCATAACCGGCCGCCTGCAGCGCCTCGTTCAGCTTGATGGCCCGGCGCTTCGTCCGGCAGAAGATGATCGCCAGGTAAGGACGGTCGCGCTCGATCAGGGAGATCAGCGCCTCTTCCTTATTGCGGTCCGAGCATTCCACCACCTGCTGGCGGATATTGTCCAGAGGGATCGGCGAGCCGCTCTTGATAATGACATCCAGCGGCTCCTTCATATAGTTCGCTGCCAGCCGCTTGATCGGGTCCGGCATTGTCGCGGAGAACAGCATCGTCTGGCGGCGGTAAGGCACAGCCGTGATGATCGTCTCCACATCCTCCAGGAAGCCCATATGCAGCATCTGGTCCGCTTCATCCAGCACCAGCATCTTCACACCGCTGAGGTCCAGAGTCTCCCGGCGCAGGTGATCCAGCAGCCGTCCCGGCGTACCGATGATCAGATGTCTGCCGCCTTCCAGCTTACGCAGCTGCTTCTCCACATCCTGGCCGCCATAGACCGCCAGAATCTTCACACCCGTATGACGGGCCAGCTTGCGCGCCTCTTCGGTAATCTGCAGCGCCAGCTCACGCGTCGGCGCAAGAATCAGCGCCTGCGGATACGCGGCCTCAACCCGGATCTTGTCCATAATCGGCAGCAGAAAAGCCAGCGTCTTCCCCGTTCCCGTCTTCGCCCGCGCAATTACATCCAGCCCCTGCACCAGTGGCGGAATCGCCTCTTCCTGCACCGGCGTCGGCTTCACGATGCCCTGCCCCTTGAGCAGATCGATCAACACTTCTGATACTCCTAAATCTTTAAAACCCGGCAATTGCTCCACCTCACTAATTTCCCTAAATTTAAGTTCAGCATGTCAGTCCATAACTTATATTTATCCATGTAACGGAGTAATGTACGCAAGCGTTAGCAGAGGGGGATGTCACCCTCAGGCCCTTTTACAAGGACGGTACCGTTCACATTCTTATCGTTTCAAATAAAAGCGGAAGCACCCCGTCACCGGAGCCCTTCCGTCCCATGGGCCCGCAAGGCAGCGGTCAAACGTTCGGTTATACGGCGCAGCAGCGATCCACCGGACGTTCAGACGGCACTCCATTTGCGTTCCATTACACTTTAATTGTGGCAAGTTATCTTAATATTGTACTTGATTGTGCAGCCTTTGTGTGCATCCGGTGAAGAATAATTATTTATCCGGCTCTTCCGGCTAGAATCTGCCCGATTTGAAGATGGAGAACAGCAGCCACAGAATCATAAGCAGTGCAATGACTGAACCGATCTCCACAATCGGGAAGTCCCAGAGCAGCGACGGCTCCCCGCGCAGGGAGGAGGCAACGATCAGTCCAGCCATGATGATGCTGAAGGCCAGCAGCACGATGCTGAAGGAGAGGCGGTTACCGATCCGGCTGAACTTATGCTCCAGGTCCTGCAGCTCGGGTACTCCGATCTCTACCTTCAGCTTCCCCTTGCTGATCAGCGAGGAGAGCTGCCGGGCCTGGGCGGGCAGCTCGACCAGACTCTCGGCAAGATCAGCGACCCCACCCAGCAGCTTGCGCTGCAGGCGGCTTCCGCTGAAGCGCTGCTTGACCAGACGTCTGCCGAACGGCTCGGCCATCTGCATAATGCTGAAGGCCGGGTCCAGGCTGGCGACCATGCCCTCCAGGGTCAGCATCGTCTTGCCCAGCAGCGCCAGATCTGGCGGAATGACCAGCCGGTGCTTGCGGGCAATACTGAACAGATCATTCAGCGCCTTGCCGATGCTGACCTGCTTGAACGGGATATCATAATACTGCTCGCGCAGCCGGTCCATATCCTCGTGCAGCGCCATCCGGTCGGCCTCCTCCGGGATCACTCCCAGGCGCAGAATGGCCCGTACCATCGAGTCCGTATTCTTGCGCATGAGTGCAATCACCAACGCGGACAGGCCATCCTTCATATCCTCGCTAAGCCGCCCGACCATTCCGAAGTCAATTAGAGCCAGCTTCCCGTCCTTCAGCACCATGACATTGCCGGGATGCGGATCAGCGTGAAAGAAGCCATGAATGAAAATCTGATTCAACATCATCTCCACAAACTGCTGGGCGATCGTCTTAAGCTTCACACCCGAGCCCAGCAGCTCGTCCTTGCGGTTCAAGGTAATTCCTTCCATGTACTCCATGGTCAGAATCCTGGTGGAGCTGAAATCCCAATAGATGGCCGGTATATATACGTTATCTTGGGCAGACAGCTGCCCGGCTATACGCTCGGCATTGCGCCCTTCCTGGGCATAATCCAGCTCCGCCAGCAGAGCACGGGAGAATTCCTCGACCATCCGGGCTAATCCGTATTGCCTGGCCCAGTCCATCTTGCGCTCGGCGAGCAGGCTTAGATCCGATAGAATCTCAAGATCCCTGCCCATCGTCCGCATGACGCCTGGGCGTTGTATTTTGACCGCTACACTCTGCCCGCCATGCAGCACAGCGCGGTGCACCTGGCCGATGGAGGCGGCAGCGAGCGGATTGTTCTCGAAGTATTCGAAGACCGCATCAATAGGCTGGTCCAGCTCCTGCTCCAGAATATTGCGGGCCGTCTCGGCTGAGAACGGCGGCACATTGTCCTGCAGCTTGACCAGCTCCTGAATAATCGCATCAGGCAGCAGATCGGAGCGCGTACTGGCAAGCTGGCCCAATTTGACGAAGGTCGGCCCCAGCTCCTCCAGCACCCTGCGGACCCGTTCAGCGAGGGTCACACTTTCATGAACCTCCTGTGTGATGATCCGGCGGGGAAGCGACAGAAGATGGTAGAGGCCCAGTTCCTCCACCATATAGCCGAAGCCATGACGCATAAGCGCCATGGCGATTGCCCGGTAACGTCCGGCGTGCCTTATGCGGACAGCCATTTATTCCGTACGCTGTTCCGGCACGGTGGTCTCCTGGGGTGACTTGCCTTCCAGCTCGGCAACACGGCCCTCAAGCTGGGCAATACGCGACTCCAGCCTGGTGATATCCTCCTGCACAGGTACCTTAAGCTCCTTCAGCACCCGCTGAACCTGCTCCTGCACGGCAGACTTGAACACACCCCGTTCTTCATCTCCGCGCTCTACCAGCCGATCCACCAGAGCCTTGGATTCCGACGGGGCCAACTCACCCCGCTTCACCAGCTCGTCTACGACCTTTTCAACCTTTTCCTTGCTGACAATGGTGAGGCCTACGCCTAATGAGATAGCTTTCTTCAACAGATCACTCATGGTACTTCCCTCCCAAAGATTGCAGTTATGGATAAAGTATACCCCTTCGCCCGCCATTTCACAAAATAACCCCGCAAAGTGGGGCTTAGCTTCGATATTACTGATTATTTGCTAATTATCTGGGGATACGCGCCGCCCAGGTGGCTGCCCGCAGAATCAGCTGGCGGATCGCCGGATGCCGGAACGACGGCTCATGATGGCCGGGCATCAGATAGACCACCCGTCCCAGGCCATAGCTGTGGCACCAGGCTGCAGGCAGCATCTCCCCGTCCGCTTCATATTCGAGCAGAATCTGCTTCTCGGTGAACGGATCGAACTCGAACCGGTACGGCTCTTCATCGAGCTGGAAGTCTTCAATGCCTTCGGTAATATCATGCTCCTGCACCTTGAACTGAAGCGGAGTATAGGCCGGATGGCCGGTGAATCTGCCGCCAATCAGCTGGGCCAGTTCATAACGCTTCGCCAGGGATATTCCGGTGTGAAGGACAATCAGACCGCCGCCTCCGCTGACATAGCTCAGCAGACCTGCCGTCTGCTGTGGAGATACGGTTTCATTCCACAATTCATTGTATGCGATACACAGATCATATCCGGAGAGATGCTCGCTCAGCATCAGCTTCTTGTTCTCCGAGCATTGCACGGTCAGAAGCTCATTCAGAATTTCACTGACCTGTTTGTCCACACCTTGCAACGGGTGAAACCGGGGGTGTGTGTAATCGCCTAACAACAGGCATTTTCTCTTATCCATAGGTCTCCTCCTCCATATCTCTCTGTATTTGTAGTTGTAATTGAATGTCCGCTGCTAACGGTTAGCCGCAATATAGCGGCCCAGGGTAACGAACATGCTGCCCATCCGCTCGTGCTCCGGCATGACGATCCGCTTCACGCCTTCTTCCTTTAGAGCCTCCGAGGTCAGACGGCCGACAGATACCGCCAGCACCCTGTCTTCAAAAGCCTGCACCAGCGCGGCAAGCCGCCCCTGCTCCCGCGCATGCTGTGCCAGGAAGCGGAACTGCGGGGCACTTGTGAACGCCACCGCATCCACTTGCCCTTCCGTAATCTCTGCAAGCAGCAGATCCAGCGCTCCAGGCTCCGGCTGAGTATACCGGTAAGGCTGCACACAGCTTACCGCTGCGCCTGCCTGCTCCAGCCATCCGACCAGTTGCGGGGCAGTCTCCCCGTGCAGTTGAAGCATGACGCGCTTACCCTGCAGATCATAGTCCTGCAGGCCGCGGATCAGTCCGGCAGAGCTGCCGTCATCGTCACGCACGACCGGCTCAATTCCCCGTTTCTTCAGGGCATTCACTGTCTTATAGCCACGGGCAGCAACAGGTGAGGCAGAGAGAACCTCCAGGAAGCGGTCTGCAAGCGCAAGCTTCTCAGCCGTCTCGAACAATGCATCCAGCCCCATACCGGTAGTCAGAATAGCCAGATCCGGCGGCTGCTCCGTCCAGGCAATCAGCCCCTCACGCAGGGCGGCATCATCCAGAAAGGTTGTCCCTTGAGCGGGACGGTGCAGCGCGATTCCTCCCATATTCTCTACCAGCTTGGCCATGTCTTCCGCTTTACGCGGACCGGCCAGGGCTACGGTAATGCCCTTTAATTGCTCTGCCATGAACGATTCTCCCCTTCATCACCCCGTATTGTTGCTTATCAGTATACTTGCAAAGTGAGGTAAAAGAAAAGACCAGACCGCATATTCGGCCTCAGGAATTCTGCTGGCCCTCAGGGCGGATCTCCCCAGGCTTGACCGCTTCCGGTACGTCAGGAGCCTCGTTTCTCGGGTACAGCTTGAAGCGTCCGACCAGCTGCTGCAATTCATCGGCTTGGCGGCTAAGGTCGGCTGAGGAAGAGGCGATCTCTTCCACCGAGGCAAGCTGCTGCTGGGCTGCTGCCGAGATCGTCTCGGTACTGCCTGCCGCAGCCTCGGTAATGCCGCGGATCTCGCTAATGGCCTGGTCCAGACTGTCTGCTTCTGCAGTCAGGGTCTGAACACCTTCGTTCATCCCGCCTATGGTCTCTGCGGCCCCCTTAATTGCCCTGCGGATGCGCGAGAACGAACGTCCCGTTGTATCCACAGCCATAATGCCGTCCATTACCTTGCTCTTCGCATCCTCCATGGTTGACGTAGCCCGGAGCATCTCTGAATGGATAGAGGCTACCTGTTCGGAGATCAGGCTTGCCGACTTCCCGGATTCTTCAGCCAGCTTGCGGACCTCCGAGGCTACCACAGCGAATCCGCGCCCCTGTTCACCGGCTCTGGCCGCTTCTATGGATGCATTCAGCGCCAGCAGGTTCGTCTGCCGCGAGATTCCCGAGATCACACCGGTAATCCCCTGGATCTGCCCCACCCGCTCGCTCAGTTGATCAATGACGGTACCCATTTCCTCCACGGTTTCATGAATCCCGTTGATTTTGTCGACTACGCTGATGACCGAATCATTGCCCTCCGAAGCCGACAGCGAGGTCTTGTCCATCATTACCGACACCTGCTTCATGAACTCCGAGATATGGGCTACCTCGGTTGTGGTGGCAGCTGTGCTTGCCATCCCTTTATGTACACTATTGACCTGCTGCTGCGTGCCGGCCGCCACCTCCTGGATAGCCACTGTAACATGCTCTATAGCTTTGGTCGTCTGCTCTGCCCCGGCGCTCAGCTGCTCAGCGGAGAAAGAGACATTATCCGTCATGGTCTGTACCCCGATAATCATCTGCCGCAGATTATCCACCATCTGGCGGAAATTCACAGCCAGCAGACCGATCTCATCCCCCCGGAAGTCCCCGATATCCTGCGACAGGTCGCCGCCGGCAATCCGCTCAGTTGCCTTGCGCAGGCGGATCAGCGGCTTCAGAATCGACGCGATGTTGAAATAGATCAGCACCAGCGCCAGCAGCACGGATATAGAGAGGACCAGCCAGACCGTCTCACGGATGTCGCTGGTTGCCTGTGTAATCTCATTCAGGCTGATGGTGCCCCCGATTCTCCAGCCCGTCAGCTCATTCACCATGAAGGTCATCTTCTTAGGTGCATCCTTATATACATAATCGAAGCTTCCGCTCTCGCTCCCGAACATCTGCTTCACGAACTCAAGCGAAGATTCCGCGCCAATCGCTTCTGTGGGATGAAGCAGGAATTTCTTGCTGTTGTCTACAATCAGAATGTAGCCCTCCTGGCCGACCTTGATTTTCGTCATATCGGCAAGGGAGGACAGATTCAGATCAAGGCTGACTACGCCGTCTCCGCCCGCGAGCACCGCCGATACCGCAATGGCGCTCTCCCCCTTCACCGTCTGAAATACCGGGGAGATCACTGTGCCGCTGCCCTGCTTAAGCGCATTGATATATGTATTTTCCTTGCGGGGATCATAGCCCTCCGGCAACTCCAGCTCAGCCGCACGGATGCTCTTTCCCTTGCTGGTTCCGGCATAAATATCAAGCACATCGGGATGAAGCGCCGCATACTCCCTCAATCTGCTCCCCAGCTCAGGGGCCGTCAGACCAGCCGCCTCGTTATTAATGGAATCTGCCGGAAGCTGTCCGGCAAAATAGAGGATATCATCTATTTTCGACTGTATATTGGAACTTATGATCTGGTTCACTGCAATTACACTTTCCTGGGCATTATTAGTAAGCTGCTCCTCCATGGTGCTGCTGGCAGATTGATAGGTTAGCCAGCCTATAATGATGCTCGGTACCAGCAAGACAAGCAGATAGGTAGTAATCAGCTTCGTACGGATGTTCAGACGCACCTTTTTATTCATATGATGGACTCACTCTCTCTTTCTCGCTTTCTCTCTTTTTTCATGGGTCTTAAGGTGGATCATGGCAGCAGACTTTATATATAATTAAATATCAGTCCCCAAAACCCTCTTTTTTCCGGTAATTAATGATAATTTCCCTATATTTATTGATAATTTTTATAGGAGTACAGCAAAAAGACCGTTCCAATGAAAACGGTCTTTTGTTATATTCTGTTACTATGCCGACTGTCGCAGCTCATACAAACGTCCTAGTTCTGGCGTGAATTCCTGCTCTGGCAGGCCGGGCAGATCCCCCCGAATACCACATGCGTATGAGTGATCGAATAGCCCGTATCCGCCGCTACCGAATCGCTCCACTCCTGCGGGACCTGGCTCATTACTTCATCCACCGCACCGCAGATTTCACAGACAATATGCTGGTGGTCGTCCAGACGCGCATCATACCGGCTGGCCGCCTCGCCCAGCTTCAGTTCGCGGATCATCTGCTTATCTGTAAGATAGCGCAGGGAATTGTAGACCGTTCCATAGGCCAGGTTATGCCCCTGCTCGACCAGCCGGTTCATGACTTCGGCAGCGGTAGGGTGATCATGGGAATTGCGGACGATATCGTACACGGCTTGACGCTGAGAGGTAAGGTTCAGGGTTCTCATCTTCATCATCCTCTAATTTGTTTTTAGATCAAGTATAAGTCCTGATACTGAAAGCGTCAATGCAGCACAGCCCTATTTGATCATTCCCGAGTATTTAACGTCCACTTTGGCATTCACCTGAAAATCAAGCCGTGGGTACAGACTCTTCCATACCGTCATTTCCGTCCCGTTATTCCAGTGCCTCGCCCCGTAATGCAGTCCCCAGCCCATCGGGTCCATGCCGCTCTCCCGGATTTTGACCAGCAGTGCCTTGACGGCACCGCTTAATTCCGCTGCACCGGCCACTCCAATCTTTTTCAGCATCTGGTGGGTAATCATCTCCTCCGTACTGTTCTCCTCCAGGATCGCACGGATTCTAATGGTATAGCGGATGTAAGGATCACCTTCCCGGGGAACAACAATCTTGTAGCCGGAGGAGGAGCTCTCGGTATAGTACTGGTACATTCCGCTGCCTATATGGGCGGGGAAGTTCGTCCGCAGATTGGAACGGGACAGCAGATTGAACAGGCGGGTTTCATCGGGTGAGAGGACCTATGCCATTCTCATATATACTTCTCATAAGCTGATAGGAGTACACGCTTGAGATAAAAGGTGACTCTGTTCCTTGCCCGCTCATCGCCAGGATCAGCGAATTCGATGGAATGCGCTCAGAGGGCGGCTTCACCCTCAGCACCTCCAGTGCCCCCGGCCTTCCTATAGCGAAGTTAAGAATAAGCTGGATATCTCTGCGCCGCACCGCCCAGTCTGTGACATGCCGGATATCATCGGCCGCAATCCCCTCGCCTAGAATGACAGATTTGCAGTGGACATAATCCAGCTCCTTCTCCACCTTGGACTTCATTCTCCGTAGCGCCTCGGAGATGCACTCTGATTCCTCCGTGAGAATCTGCATCTTCTCGTCAATCTTCGTAACATCGCCCTGGGGAATGGCCAGCTTGAGGCTTACCTTGAATGTCCCTTCTTGCTGGCCGGGATCGATCCCGATGGCGACCACGAAGATTCGCCGGTCGATATCTTTGAAGTTACAGCCTGTAATCGTCACACACAGCAGCAGCATAATAATACCGCCCCATCGCCCCCTCATGCTCTACGCCTCCTTATCATCCAGTAGCACCAGAATAACAGCAGAATCAGCAGCAGCTCCCCATACCAGCGTAGATGCAGGAGGAACACCTCCAGCAATGTTAAGGTTATATTGATCCAGTCGCATAAGAAGAATTGTGCCGGCTGCAAAAAGGGCAAGGATTATGATCTCCTGCCACAGCTTTTTCTTCGGCGCTCTGGCCGTGGACGGAAGCAGACTAAGCAACAGCTCCTTGCCGACATGCCACTGGATAATGGCGCTGACCAGCGATAGGGTGATATAGGCGAAATAGAAGATGTACAGCATGCGTTCAATCAGAAATGCCTCAATGCGGATGCTGTCCGCCGTTGTGAACCAGGTATAGACATGCCGCTCGATCCCGACCGTTCCGTGATACCCGATAGGTACATAAAAAGTCAAGGCCAGCACCAGCAGCCCCTCCAGACTCAAGCTCCAAAGATGCTTCAGCTTCAAGCCATGAAACACCCGGTTGAAAATCGCTAAATTGATGTACCCGCTGAATGTAAAGGTTGCCGCTGCGAGGCTGTTCATATCCGGCGCATGCAGGGAATGTCATAATCTTCAGTACGGCATCCCAGCTGAAGTCCGGGTTAACCACCGCCTTGACTGTCGCATACAGGATCAAAGGCAGGGTAATCCCGAGTGTCACCTCCAGCCCGTAGAGCAGCGACAGTGAATCCATCCTCGAACAGAGGCAGACAACTGCCAGGTATCCGGGCTGATGAACCGCAGGGTAATATCCACAAAGGACAGCATAATCAGTGCCCCGGCCGTATACCAGAGAAGAGCATAGATGAAGATCAGCGGGGAGGCCAGCAGCTTGGGCAAGGCCGCTCCGAAGATTTCCGGCAATCCCTGCCCGGGAAATTTATTGATGACTTTGGTGAACAAGTAGATGAACAGAGTACCTGTTACCACCGCAATCACAATGGAGGACTGCGCACCCTCAAACCGGGCATCGATCAGCTCCCGCGGGGTGAAGTTAATGATATTGATCAGAGAATTCATGAGAAACAGACAATAGAAATAACGGCTTTTTGCCATCATCGCCCACTCTTTTCTTCCTTAGGGTAGTCCCCAGGGTGTCCAGGAAGAACATCTTGAAATACGGCTGGCCGAAGCTGCGCTGACTGCACAAATACATCGTGAAGCCGACCAGGCAGACGACCACCCCGACAAGCCCCAGCATGGCCGCTGCAATCACGAAGAAATACTTCAGCACACGGATGGAGAAGCTCATCAGGTTCAGCGGAATCAGGAAATTGGAGATTGCCACAACCGAGACCAGAATAATCATAATGTTACCAATCAGCCCCGCCGCCGTCGCCGCCCGTCCCAGAATCAGGCCGCCAACCGTCATGGCTGTCGGGCCTCGGTCAGAAACTCCATCATCAGCATCATCAGCATCATCAGCATCACCTCAACAAATGAAGGATACGGCACAGTCGCCCGGCTTCCCCCGATCAGCAGTGCAATCTGCACACGCACTATCTCCGGATTATAAGAGGTAAAGGCGATATACAGGGCCGGCAGCCACAGCGTCATGGCCACACCCATAATCCGCAGGAGCTTCAGGAAGCGCCCTACAAAAGGGAGGTGGATTTTGTCATCCATCGCGGTGAAGAAATCATTGAAGATAGATGGCAGCACAATGGCATAGCCGGTGGTGTCGAGCAGCAGTGCCACTTTTCCTTCCGCCAGATTGAATACCACCCGGTCCTCATCGTAGAGGATAGCCACCTTGGTCCTGGAGACATTGCCAATGACGGTGAATTCCGTCTTCAGTGCCGAGGATTGGTAGCGCCGCCGGACCATATTCAGATTCACCGCCAGGTTCTCTCCCAGCGCATCGGAAGGTCCCTGGCTGATGCTCTCTGTGATCGTCTCCTTAATACTGCCGGTCTCGGCTTTCAGGACATCGAAGAAGCAGAGCTTATCCTCCCTCCCGATGCAGGCATATCCGCTGAGCAGAAGCTCAAGGGCACGCTGCCCGTCTGTTGTCTCCTCACTTCCCGGATAATTGGCAATGTAGCTGTAGTAGGTGGCCGGATGATTCATTTCGTAAAAAGCGGCTATGATATTCCGGCTGACCGCCTGTGCGTCTGTGACACTTTTGATATACAGCAGACTGACCCCTCCCGCCGGAACAGCCATGTGCTTGTCCTCCAGGTCGCCGAATCCGCTTAGCTCATTCCTGATCCATTCCAGAGAAGCCTTCTGCTTATGCTGTTGTCCGGGCATAGATCATCCCTCCTGAGCGTGTCTCTCTGCGAACTTCTCCTTATGTTGGCACTTTCTGGCGGTTTTCATGCACCTGCTGGGGAAGGGGGAGCGTTTCTTTTCACGGAAGAGTGGTAATAAATGAAATGGATCATCACTTAGGAGGGAATATACTATGAATGCACAGGAACCCCATTCGCAAAGTCTTCCGCAATTTCCGGAATCGTTATGGGTAGGCAGTACCGGGCTGCCGTCTTTTCCGAGACTTGCTGAAGATCATGTCACAGATGTAGCTATTGTAGGAACAGGAATTACCGGGATTACTACCGCTTATCTGCTGTCCAAGGCCGGATATAAGGTCACACTGCTTGAAGCCGGACAAATACTCGGCGGGGCTACCGGCTATACCAGCGCCAAAATCTCCGCCCAGCACGGCATGATCTATCATGATCTGGTGAAGCATTTCGGCGAGGAGCATGCCCGGATGTATTATCAGTCGAACAGCGAGGCCATGGAGTGGATGATTGCCACAGCAGAGGAGCTGGACCTGTCCTGCGGGATGAAGCGGGAGGCGGCCTATCTGTATGCGGATCAAGGCGACGAGAAGACACTCAAGGCGCTGAATAAGGAATTCGAGGCTTATGGCAAGCTGGGACTACCCGGAGAGTGGCTGGATCAGGTACCCCTGCCGCTGGGCGCGGGCGGGGCCATCCGGATGCCGGATCAGGCACGTTTTCATCCGCTGGAGTATCTGAAGGGGCTGCTGCAGGCGGTTCTGGACAGGGGCGGCACCGTATTTGAGCATACGATGATCGGGGAGAAGGCCGATACGGACGGACAGATAATCCTGCATACCGAGGGAGAGAAGTTCCAGATCCGTTGCCGCCATGCCGTGTCGGCTTCCCACTTCCCCTTCTATGACGGCGGGTCCCTCTACTTCTCGCGGCTGCATGCCGAACGCTCCTACTGTCTGGCGTTCGAGCCGGAGACGGATTATGAGGGCGGCATGTATCTGAGTGCCGGTGAACCGACCCGCTCGCTGCGGGCCGTGGAATGGGGAGACAAGAAGCTGGTCATTGCCGGCGGGGAGAACCACAAGACCGGTCAAGGCATCTGTACATTCGGCCATTATGAGAATCTGGAGCGGTTCGCCGGGGAGCTGCTGGGCATCCGTAGTATTCCGTTCCGCTGGTCCACCCAGGATCTGATCACGCTGGACCGGGTTCCCTATATCGGCAAGCGCGCCGAGGACGAGGAAATCTATATCGCCACCGGCTTCGGGAAGTGGGGCATGACGAACGGAACCGCGGCTGCCCGCCTGATCGCAGACGGCATTCTGGGGAGCAGCAACCCCTACACCAGGTTATATGATCCCTCACGCTTCAAGGCAGTCCCTGCCATTAAGAACTTCATCGTGCAGAACCTCTCTGTCGCTAAAGAGCTGGTCGCCGGAAAAGTGGAGATTGTACACACCAAAACAAAGGATCTGGAGCCGGATCAGGGTGCTGTTGTCTTCCATGACGGCAAACGCGCGGGTGCCTACCGCGATCCCGAAGGCCAATTGCATCTTGTCGACAGAACCTGTACCCACATGGGCTGTGAATGCGAATGGAATAACGCCGAGCGTTCCTGGGATTGCCCGTGTCACGGCTCCCGCTTCTCCTATGAAGGCGATGTAATCGAAGGTCCGGCGACCTTGCCGCTTAAGACAATTACGCCGGAAGACTAAAGTGGGATGACCGGGCGCTGCGGGGCATTAGCGGCACAAGTGGTCCCGGGGGCCAGCAGCCTGCACTGCCGGAGCTGCGGCTCTGGCGTGATTGTGCCCGGCTGCTCAGGTATAATAGACAGTATCTTCTAGAATTACCCATCATTCTATATATAAGGAGCGTGACGACAGGTTATGGATTTGAGAGGAACCAGTATTGTCATTACAGGTGCAGGCAAGGGAATCGGCAAGGCGCTCGCTATGGCGCTGGCTAAGGAAGGTGCCAACCTGGGGCTAATCTCCAGAACCTCAGCGGATCTTGAGGCGCTGAAGGCGGCGCTGACCGAGGTGTACGACATCAAGGTCAGTATCGCCGTGGCCGATATTGCAGTACGTGAAGAAGCGGAGCGGGCGGTAGTAGCCCTGCAGAAGGACCTTGGGCCCTTCGACGCGCTTATTAACAACGCCGGGATCGCCCAGTTCGGCACGTTCCTGGAGATGGACCCGGCAGACTGGGAACGGCATATGCAGATCAACCTGTTCGGGGCCTATTATGTGACCCGTGCGGCACTGCCTGCGATGATTGAGCGTTCGAGCGGCAATATCATCAATATCTCCTCCACCGCAGGAGAACGCGGCTTCGCCACAGGCTCCGCCTACTGTGCCTCTAAGTTTGCTCTAATGGGCATGACGGAGTCACTGGCGATGGAGGTACGCAAGCATAATATCCGTGTCGTTGCGCTGACCCCAAGCACAGTGAATACAGGCCTTGCTTCCGATGCGGGTCTTAAGATCGGGGATGAGGACCGGATGATGCAGCCGGAGGATGTGGCCGAGCTGACGCTGGCTGCCCTTAAGCTGCCTGATCGCGTCTTCCTGAAGACGGCAGGCATCTGGACCACGAATCCGCAATAACGACAGACATTACTTACAGCCCAACAAGTGGAAACGGCTTTGCCGTCCTTTCAAAGGATGGTACCGTTTCAGCGAGAAATAGAAGGATAATTTATCATGTGCAACAAATAAATTCTTATATTTCAAGGAGGACTTGGCATGCTGGTAGTTACCAATACGATTAAGATCAAAGAAGGGCATGGTCAAGCGCTGGCCTCACGGTTCAGCGCAGATAACGGGGTGCAGAGCATCCCCGGCTTCATTCGCATGGAGGTGTGGCACGCCGCCCCTAAGGAAGGCGTGGAGGAGCTGAAGATCTGCACCGTATGGGAGAATGAGGAGGCACTGAACGGCTGGACCTCTAGTCCCGCCTTCCGGGACTCGCACCGCGGTGCCGGCCGGAATGAAGCCATTGTCAGTTCCTCGCTCGACAAGTACGAGCTGGTGCACAGCCGTACTCCGGACGTTCAGGCTGACTAGCCTGCTTCTTAAGCAGCAATAAGTGGAGAGGGCCGGCCGTTTAGGACGGTCCCCTTTTCTGTGTGAAGGATACGATTCTTGTGAGACATCTTATGTATATGCTGGGCAAAATGACTGTCTAATCCATTGTGTCCGGATTTTTCACATACATTTGGTTCATATGCCTGCTTGCGTGCACAATGTATGCTGTTTTTCACATACATTCGGCATACACGTCATCGCCACCAGCACACTGTATTCGGTTATTCACTTACATTTAGTCCGCTATCCTAAACATCTTATCGCAGAAAACAGGGATACCCCGCCAGCCGTCAGGCTTAGCGGGGCATCCCTGTTGTTATTGCTGTGTATCCGAAGCAGAGGCTTCGCTGATCTCCTGATGCTTGCCCGGCCAGAAGGCCACGCGGCCAAAGAGGACGGTGATGGCCGGGACCAGGAACGGACGGACAACGAAGGTATCCAGCAGGACACCGATCGCAGTGATAATCCCGAACTGAACCAGAACCTGAATCGGAAGACTTGCCAATACAGCGAACGTACCGGCCAGGATAAGTCCGGCGGAGGTAATGACTGAGCCGGTCTCATTCACACCTTCTGCAATCGCCTGCTTCAGCGGCATATGCTTACGCTTTTTCCAGATATTCGAGATCATGAAGATGTTGTAATCCTCCCCGAGCGCCACCAGGAAAACAAAGGAATATAGCGGAATGGAGCCTTGGATCGCATCTGCTCCAAGCACATAATGAATGATGATCCATCCCAGGCCCAGTGCCGAGAAGAACGACAGGATTACCGTCCCCACCAGATACACTGTGGCTACCACAGATCTGAGATAGACCAGCAGCAGCACCGTAATCAGGCCGATAACGACCGGTATGATCAGATCAGTATCCCGTTCTCCAAGCTCCTTGGTATCGTGCTGGGTAGCAGTCTGGCCGCTGATCCATACCTTATCCTGCGCGTTCTCAATCCCGGATTCCGTCAGGGCCGACTCAACCGTAGCCTGAAGTGCCGGGATATGGTTCATCGCCTCAATCGAATACGGATTGTCCTTGAACTCAATGTCATAGGCGGTAATCTTCGGGTTGACGGATCCCTGCTGCAGGTCTGAGACCACATCCACGTAGGACAGGCTGCTCAGCACGGATTTCAGGTCTTCTCCGCCGGATAACCCTTCCGTATCCACCATCAGCTTGGCGGGTGCCAGCTCACCGGGGGAGAATTGCTTGCCAATCAGGTCGAAGCCTTCCCGCGACTCCATAGTCTTCGGGAACGACGACAGAATATCATAGGTGAACTTAATTCCGCTGGAGAAGGAGGCCAGCACTCCCAGAAGCACCACCGTAATTCCGACAATGGCCCACGGGCGGGATACCACCAGGTACCCGATTCCTTTGCGGCGGGCAGGCTGCGGCTGCGGCACCGGTCTGCCTTTGGCCTTGGCCCGCTCTGCTTCCATCTGCGGCGTGCGCGGCACGAACGGGAAGAAGGAGGTCCGTCCGAAGATGGCCAGCAAGGCCGGAACCAGGGTCAGACTGGCTATTCCCATAATCAGAATGGAGACGCTGAACGGCACTGCAAACCGGTGGTACGCGCCGTATTTGGCCAGCAGCAGAGCGAAGAGGGCCATCACCACGGTGAAGCCGCTCATCGCAATCGCCCCCGAGGAATGGGAAATGGCGTTCAGTAGTGCACGCCCCTTATTCTCCTCCACCTTCAGCATCTGGCGGAAGCGCGAGATCAGGAACAGGCAATAGTCTGTCCCTGCCCCGAAGAGCAGCACTGTCATAATTGAGACCGCCTGCGAATCCACCGTAATCCAGCCTTCTCTGGCCATCAGACCAAGCACCGGGCTGGTTACGCCATAAGCAAAGCCTACAGCTATCAGAGGAATCAACGCCAGAATGGGTGAACGGTAGATCAGCAGCAGGAAGACCAGCACCAGAATGACGGTGGCAATCAGCAGCGATACATCGGCATTCTTGAATAGCCCTGTAGCATCTACCGAGATTCCGACCGGGCCGGATACGCGCAGGCTTAAGTCTCCGCTGTCCGGCTTGGCGGCAGACGGGTCACTCCCCGTCTCCGTCCGGATCAGCTCCTTCAGGCTCTTCAGCGACTCTCCGAGCTGGTCGCTGTCCGCCGTCTTGTCGAACAGCACCGGGGTGACGAGCGTGCTCCGGTCCTCCGACAAGGACGCCTGCAGCGCCTGCGGCGGCAGCTTGCCCAGCGGCGGAACGAAGTTCTGATGCTCCAGAGGCTGCTGCTCAAGCTTGCCGTATACTGTGGTTATATGTACGAGATCCTCCTCCGAGATTCCACCGTCACGATGCCATACGAGCAGTGCCGGCACTCCGCTTCCGGCCGGAAATTCTCTCTCGGCAACGACCGATGCCCGCACCGATTGTGAATCCTCCGGCAGATTGGAGGCATTATTGGCAACCTGTGAATTCACCGAAGGCCAGAGCATTGTAAGGACCCCAACCAGTACAATCCACACCAGCAGAGTGATCCATTTGGTCTTGCTCCCTGCTACCCATTTTCCGTAGCCCGACATACCTTTCATCCTCTCTCCTATCCGTTCGCCCAAAAAATGAGCCGCGGGTCATTTTGATATCCTTATCATATATACCCCGAAAATTTTAAGCAAATCTTTTTTCTGAAATTTTGAAAAACTAGTGTGATCATTGCCGCTGCTGCCCCCTGGAATGCCTGAACCTGTGCCATGGACGCAGGGGGATTCCGCTCTCTTTTTCTAGTATAATCTGGAATATACTATATAATACACGGGCGGCTAGAGACTATGACTTGAACCCTATACACGGAAATCTTGCAGATATTGCACCTTCCGCTCACAGATGAGCTGATATTTGGAGGATTGCTGCACAAAATGCAGGAATTTTTATTTGTAGCCTATGGATGGAGGAGGAATGCTGCCTTCTGTGCAACAATTTGAGATTTAGGCCAATTGGACGCGGGGAAAGTTGTATTTTGTGCAGGAAAGATTCAGTTGGTGGAGTTGAGTGGTGGCATAGGAAAGTGGTGGGTGCGTGGATGGGTATAAAAAAGCGTTCCTACAGAGAATGTCCGAAGACGCTCTGCATGAACGCTGGGTTATGCTTGGCTGTGGTCTACAGCCGGCTATATTCAGGTAACTGTTCTATTCGGATCAGCCTGCGTCCGGCAGGTCATCCCCGGAGAACTGGCTGTTATAGAGATCGGCATAGAAGCCGCCGGCTTCCAGCAGTTCCACATGGGTACCCTTCTCAATCACGCTGCCCTGGTTCATCACCAGGATCAGATCGGCGTCCTTGATGGTGGACAGGCGGTGAGCGATCACGAAGCTGGTTCTGCCGTGCATCAGCGTGTTCATCGCCTTCTGAATCTGCACCTCTGTGCGTGTATCTACGCTGCTGGTTGCTTCATCCAGAATAAGGATGGACGGATCGGCCAGAATCGCCCGGGCGATGGTAAGCAGCTGCTTTTGACCCTGGGAGATGTTGGAGGCCTCTTCATTCAGAATCGTGTCATACCCGAGCGGCAGCGTACGGATGAAGTGATCGGCATGTGCAGCCTTGGCTGCACGCACCACATCAGCCTCCGTAGCCCCTTCCCGGCCGTAAGCGATATTATCGCGGATGGTCCCGTTGAACAGCCAGGTATCCTGGAGCACCATACCGAATTTACTGCGCAGCTCGCTGCGCTTCATATCGGTGATGTTCACACCGTCGATCACAATCTCCCCGCCGCTGATCTCATAGAAGCGCATGAGCAGGTTGATCAGCGTGGTTTTGCCGGCTCCGGTTGGTCCTACAATCGCAATGGTCTGTCCCGGAGTGACCTCGATGTTCATGTCTTCAATCAGGAGTTCACCCGGCTTGTAGCCGAACTGCACGTGACGGAATTCCACAGAGCCCTCTTCTGCATCTGCAGAACGTTTCGCCAGTGTAGCAGCCACTTCAGGGACTTCCTCTTTCTCATCCAGCAGTTCAAATACACGTTCTGCCGAAGCGATAGTGGACTGAATGATGTTGGCAATATTTGCGGTCTGCGTAATCGGCATGGTGAACTGGCGCGAATACTGAATGAACGCCTGGATGTCGCCGACATCAATCGCTTTTTTGGTCACGAAGATCCCGCCGACCACACACACCAGCACATACCCCAGGTTCCCGATGAACATCATCAGCGGCATAATAATCCCGGAGATGAACTGGGAGCGCCAGCCGGAGTTATACAGATCCTCATTGATGGCATTGAAGTCCTTCAGGGAGTTCTTTTCCCGTCCAAAAGCCTTGATAATCCGGTGCCCGGTATACATCTCCTCCACATGACCATTCAGCTGGCCCAGCGATTTCTGCTGTCCGACGAAATAGGTCTGGGAGCGCTTGGTGATCAGCATAATCACCACGAAGCTAAGCGGCAGCGTAACGACCGTAATCAGGGTAAGCCAAGGGCTGATCGTCAGCATCATCACAATAACCCCGACAATCGTCACTATGGAGGTGATCAGTTGGGTCAAGCTCTGCTGCAGGGTGGTGCTGATGTTATCCACGTCATTGGTCGCCCGGCTGAGAATCTCCCCGTGAGTCCGGGAATCGAAATATTTCAGCGGCAGCCGCTCCAGCTTGCTGTTGATCTGCTCGCGCATATCGTATACAACCTTCTGTGCCACACCGGCCATTACATATTGCTGGATATAACTGAACAGCGCACTGAACAGATACAGGCCTGCCAGCAGGATCAGAATATCATTCACATAGCCAAAATCAATCTTAGCCCCAGGCACATCCATCATCATGCCATAAGCGCCCTCGAACAGCTTGGTCGTTGCCTTCCCCATAACCTTAGGGCTGAAAATACTGAATACGGTACTGGCAATCGCCATCACGAATACAATAATTAGCTGGACCTGGCGCGGACGCAAATACCGGACCAGGCGGCGCAGGGTGCCCTTGAAATCCTTTGCCTTCTCGGCGGGCATTCTCATGCCGGGACCGCCGCCCGGTCCACCGCCGAAGCCGCCGTGTCTTCCGCCCTGCGGCGGCTTCACTGCTTTGTTCTGCTCACTCATGCTATTTCCTCCTCTGACAGCTGCGAGGATACAATCTCGCGGTACACCTCATTGTTATCCAGCAGCTCGCGGTGCGTACCCATTCCGACAATTTGACCTTCATCCAGTACGATAATCCGGTCTGCATCCATTACCGTGCTTACCCGCTGTGCGACAATAAGGACGGTAGATTCTGTGGTCTCCTCCTTAAGAGCGGCACGCAGCTTGGCATCGGTCTTGAAGTCCAGCGCGGAGAAGCTGTCATCGAACAGGTATACCTCCGGCTTGCGGACGAGAGCACGGGCAATCGACAGGCGCTGCTTCTGTCCGCCGGAGACGTTACCGCCCCCTTGGGAGATGCTTGAATCGAAGCCTTCCTTCATCGCGGAGACGAAGTCATAGGCCTGCGCCACCTTGGCGGCATGAAGAATCTCTTCCTCGGTAGCATCCTCTTTACCGTAACGGATATTCTCGTTAATGGTACCGGTGAACAGCACGGCTTTTTGCGGAATATAACCAATCTTGCTCCGCAGATCCTCCTGCGTCATCTGGCGCACATCCACACCATCCACACTTATCGTACCCTCAATAGCATCATAGAATCTCGGAATCATATTCAGCAGCGTGGACTTGCCTGACCCGGTTCCGCCGATGATGGCGGTAATCTCACCGGGGCGCGCTCTGAAGGTAATTCCCGACAAGGCCGCCTGCTCCGCACCCGGATAAGCGAAGGATACATTGTCGAACTCCACATACCCGCGCAATCCGTCACGGCCGTCCTCATGTGTAGCTGTAGCCGTAGTCTTCAGTTCTGCAGAGGTAGGGTCCTTAATCTCAGGCTGCATATCCAGTACTTCATTAATGCGCAGTGCTGAGGCAGAAGCTCTTGGAATCAGCACGAACATCATCGAAACCATGATCAGCGAGAACATAATTTGCATTGCATACTGAATGAATGCCATCAGAGAGCCAACCTTCAGATCCCCGTCTCCGATACGGATTCCGCCGAAGTACAGAATGGCAATCATCGAGAAGTTCATGACGATCATCATCAACGGCATCAGCCCCGCCATTACCTTGTTAACTTTAATCGCCGTGTCGGTAAGGTCGCGGTTCGCCTCACTGAACCGTCTGTTCTCATGCTCAATCCGGTTGAAGGAGCGGATGACGCGGATACCGGTCAGATGCTCGCGCAGCACCAGATTTAATTTGTCCAGCTTGATCTGGATCGCCTTGAACAGCGGAAGGCCCTTCATTCCGATGAAAAATATCGCTCCGACCAGCAGCGGAATCACCACTACAAAAATCAGCGAGAGCTTGGCGTCCTCAGACACCGCCATAATAATCCCGCCGATCATCATCATCGGGGCACCGACCATCATGCGGAGCATCATAGTCAGGACGGTCTGAACCTGTGTAATATCATTAGTGGTACGTGTAATCAATGAGGCCGTGCCCAGCTTATCGAATTCATGGAGCGTAAAGTTCTCTACATGATTGAACACCCGGGAACGGGTATTCTTCCCGAAGCCTGCCGCCACCCTGGCTGACAGATAACTGGCAATAATAGAGCATAGCACACCTCCTGCCGCCACCAGCAGCATGAAGCCGCCGATTCTCCAGATATAAGGCTGGTCTCCGTCCACAATCCCTTTGTCGATAATGTTACTCATCAAGGTGGGAAGATACAGATCACCCATAGACTGCAGGAATACCAGAATCAATACCCCTGCGATGGCCAAGCGGAAGGGCTTCAGTTGTTTCATTAATTTAATCATGCTTCTCATCTCCGTTCATTTGTAACCGGTCTAGATTAGGCGGAGGATTATCCTCCATAAAGGCATAGACTTTCAGCAGCAGTTCCGCCAGTTGATCAGATTCTTCCTCACCTAAATACTCCACCATCCTGTGAAGTGTGGCGTCCATATGGTCCCTGGCTCTGCGGGTAATAATTTTCCCCTGTTCGGTCAACTTGATGCGCACTACCCTCCGGTCAGACGGATCAGCCTGCCGTTCTACCATCTGCTTGGCTTCAAGACTGTTAATCAGCTGAGTTACCGTTGGCGGAGTCAGTCCTAAGAAACGGCTGATCTCCGACACCTTAAGTCCCAGATCTGAAGTATGCGACGCCCGTGCAATACATATCAGTAAAGTCATCTCACTTGGCTTATGCCCCTCCACCGAGTGATGCCAATGCCCTTTGCGCAGCTTCCGAAGTGCAGAGAAAAGCTTGTGTCCGACTGAGTTTTCACCTTCGCGATTTATCCCAATGCTTCCACCTCATTTTAGTTAGGTATACAAATAATTAAAGCATGTATTAATTAGGTTACCTAATTATATTTTCGTGCCTGCAATTTGTCAATTCCTGATTACGCCGTTACTATGTAATTTATTTCACATTACCGCGCACAAACGCTCCCGCGACACAGAGGGCCGGGGAGTCTCTCTTAGCTATACAATTAACTGCTAACTGCTCTAATCTGCTCTAAAATTCCACTCCGTGTTCAACAGTGGTAAAGCCTCTTACCTTGGACTTCTGATCTGTTCCTGTACCCGCAAGAATGAAGCTAAACAATACCAAAACGCTGGCCGTCATCAACAGTGATCTCTTCATGCGTTCTCACCTCCCTGATCAGCTCCCGGTACGCATTCTGCTGGGTATCCGAAGCGTAGTCTCTGTTCACTTCAAATAAGGTCACACAATTAATGAAGTCCTTGCCGCTGTTGAGCCTAATGGTCAGACGCAGGCAATGAATGATATAGTCTATTCCCTTGGCATACTGCTTGCGGGAGATATGGTAGATCGCAATCTGATAATAGAGACGGTACACCCGGTCTACATTAATCGTATCCTGGAATTGTTCAAACCGCAGCATCTCCCGGGAAAAGCGCGACATCACCGCATCAGCGGAGAACCCGAAGCGGTTGGCCGACTCCATAATGATCACCATGCCGGACAGAATCTCCCCAGGGTGCTCGGACAAGAACGCGATATAGGAAGGCAATACAGAGATATTACCCATCAGAATCTCCAGCGTGAACCCGTTGGCGGTGGCAAACAGCTTGAAGCTGTCTACACTGCTGCGCCCTTCGTCATCCAGCATCTCGAACCAGCTCAGGTCTGCATAGCCAGCGGTATATTTCTTGGCTTGCTCATACTCCCCTTGCTTGGTAAGCGCCGATGCCTTCAGCAGGTAGCCGTGCCCGTAATAGACCACCAGCGGACGTTCCGCCTGAAAAGCCTCCGCCCTCTTCCCCTTACTGCGGCGCAGCTCCTCGCGGTAGATCCCGCTTGCTAACGCCCTCAGCTCATCGGAGAATTTCTCAACATCCTTCCAGCGGTGCAGTGCGAAGCACACCTTCGCCAGCTTCAGCAGCCCGTCCAGCTGCATCTCCTCGGGAAGCAGCCCGCGGTACGGCTCGAAGCTGATTACAGCTCGAAGCTTCTGCTCCATATCCACATCGGGAGTAGACTGCAAAGACATGAAGATACGGTACTGGCTAATCGCCATACGCTCGGAATAGCTGTCTTGTTCATGGTCTACAATCAGCTTGTAGAATACGATAGACTCCTGTACTTTGCCGCTGCAGAATAGCCTCTCTGCCACCCTGTAGATGATATCCAGCGGCCGCTGATATTCCATAATCCGCCTTAAGACCTCTTCAATGCATTGCTGCTTGCCCATCTCGGCACATTTGACCAGGAAGGGCTCGATCCGGCGGCGGGAGATGCGTTCTTCACTGAAGCACTCATCCACATACAGCGGATACAGCCAGCCTTCCGGGAAGCCGAAGGCCCGGATCATGGCATCCAGCTGTCCCAGCGAGATGGGCTTCGACGGATTGCCGTGAAGAATGGCGCTGAGACTGCCGCGGTTCAGGCCGGAGACTTTGGCAAATGAGGCAAGATTATGACCCGAGCGGGACAGACTCTTCTCGATTTCCGTACGTAATGTAGTCAGCTTCGCCTCCACCCGGCACCTCCCTATCCATCATTCAGGTTATCCTTCTATTAATTGCCATTATAGGACAACACTATGAAAAGCACAACAAAATGGCCCCACATTAGTAGGACCATGATTAACAAACACCGTCAGATGCCCGGGTGTATTATTGATTATTGCTGCAAAGCCGCCTGATTCCGGATCCGCTGGCTCTTCTTATTCTTGCCGTAGGGCGCGGCTCCATTCTTGCGGCTGCGCAGGCTCTCCATCATCAGGTTCTGGGCCATCACAATATATCCATCCAGCCGCTGGCTTAGCTCCAGCACCGCATGATCGCTCAGACTCCGCTCCTGGGCTACCTCCAGCAGCTCGCTTCTTAAATTCTCTATAGTAAGGAACAGCTCATTTTCTCTGTAATCCCGGCCATTGGCATCAGGAGAATTCTGGTAAAGGTTCACAGTTACTCACCTTCTCTCTATCAACTTCTCCCCTATCATAAATCATGATGCCAAAAAACAAAATTTGCAAAAAAAGAAAAAAATGTCGGCGGAAGTATAAATAAGCTCTGTTATTTATATATCCTCCGGAGGCTCCGGCGGGTGATACCGCTCCCCGAGTACATTCATCGCAAAAGCAATCCACTCTCTTGCGGCAAAGGACAGATAGCGGTCCTTGCGCCAGATCATGCCCAGCTGCCAGGGAATTACCGGCTCTGTCAGGGGAATGACGGTAATCCGCGAACGGTCGATATCCCGGCAGATCGTCTCCGGCAGCAGCGCAATGCCCATCCCGGCGGCGACCATCCGGCTGATCAGATCCCACTGGGAGCTTTCATAGACCACCTTGGGCTGGAAGCCCGCTCTCACGCATTCCGAAATTATCCGGTCATGCAGGGCGAAGTCCTCCCGGAACAGGACGAACTCCTCCCCGGCCAGCTCTTTCAGCGGTACCTGCTGCGCTCCGTCCAGACGGTGCCCGGCGGGGACCAGCAGTTCCAGCCGCTCTTCCACAAAGGTGAAGCTGTGGAACCTGGCCTCATCCACCGGCAGCACAATCGCCCCGATGTCGAGCAGGCCGGACTCAACGTCATCTTCCACTTTCTTTGCTCCGTCCTCATGCAGCCGGATCGTCACCTCGGGATACTTCCGGTGGAATTCCCCGATGACCGCCGGGAAGAAGCTCGCCCCCACCATGGGCGGCAGTCCGATACGGATATGCCCCTGCTTCAGATTGCGCAGGCTGTCCAGCTCGGAGGAGAGGCTGGCGAAGGACTCTACAATGTTCTGCGCCTTGACGAGCAGCAGCTCTCCGGCATCCGTCAGGCGGATGCTCCGGCCCTCGCGGTAGAAGAGATCAGCCCCCAGCTCCGTCTCCAGATTGCGGATCATCTTGCTGATGGTCGGCTGGGTGATATACAGCGATTCTGCGGCTCTGGAGAAGCTGTTCAGCCTGGCGGCCTGCACGAAATACTCCAGCTGTCTGATATCCATTAGACAACCCTCCATGTATAGACAATTAGAATGCGATCTATTCAATCCATTCATTTTACCTATGAAAGAATCAGATGTAAACTTTCAGTAAGAGATGAAAGGAGGTAATCATGATGAAAAAGATTGCCTTAGGCTTACTGCAGGTGGCCGGCCTAACCGTGTTCTCCCTGCTGGTTAACGGATTAACCTCACTGCTGCATATTCCGCTTCCCGGAAGCATTATCGGGATGATTCTATTATTCCTGCTGCTCGAATCCGGCGTGATCCGTCTGAACTGGGTGGAGGCAGGTGCTTCGTGGCTGCTGGCTGAACTGCTGCTGTTCTTCATTCCATCGGCTATAGGGGTGATGAACTACTCGAAGCTGCTGGAATCCTTCGGCCTGCAGGTACTGGCTGTTGTGCTCGTGGGCACCTTTGCTGTCATGGCCAGCTCAGGTCTGCTGACAGGTGTTATCTATAAAGTAAAGGAGCGTAGAAGCTCATGATGACTGGACTATTATTCCTTGGACTTACCATCACCGTATATCTTATAACCAAACGGATCTATGCGGCCAGCGGTAAAATGTACACCTCTCCGCTGATCATCACCCCGCTGGTCATCATCGGCTTCCTGCTGATCACAGGCAGCTCTTATGAATCCTACAATGCAGGCGGCAAATGGCTGTCAGACCTGCTTCAGCCGGCGACAATCGCCTTCGCGATTCCGCTGCACAAGAATTTCAAGCTGCTCAAAAAGCACGCCGCCGAAATTGCGGCAGGCGTGCTGTCAGGAACGGTAATGGCTGTACTATCTTCCATGCTGCTGGCCAAATTAATGCACCTGAGCGGAGATCTCGCCACCAGCCTGGTCCCGCGTTCGGTAACTACGCCGATTGCCATGAGCATCTCTCAGAGCATAGGCGGAGTTCCCAGCATCACCGCAGTCTTCGTCATTCTCACAGGTGTGCTTGGAACGATGATGGGGCCTTCGGTACTGCGCCTCTTCCACATTGAGAATGAAGTGGCGCGCGGAGTGTCGCTTGGCACCGCAGCGCATGGCACCGGCACCTCCAAGGCCTTCGAGCTTAGCTCGCTGACCGGCACCATCTCCAGTATCTCAATGATTCTGGCGGCGCTGCTCTCCATCGGGCTGGCACCCGCAATGCTTGCAGTGTTCATTCATTAAGCTGTTCCCTCGTCTTAAGACGGAGGCCTATAGCCTCACAGGCAATCCGCTCTGGGCAGATTCATACGCAGCGCAGGTTACCTTCAGCGTCTTGTACCCGTCCTCATAATCGCTGAGAATACGGGAGCGGTCTCCGGTGCGGACTGCGTACAGGAAGGCTTCGCTCTCTACCGCATAAGGGTTGCCCGTATTCTTGTATTCCTTGCTGTCCCCGCTGCGGACTTCGAGCAGACGCTCCGGGTTCCAGTCAAGCATGCCGTTGTCATTATAGAAGCTGATTCCGGCCTTGTTCACCTCACCGGGCAGCACACAGGTATTGGAGATGCTGGCGATAATGCCGCTTGCAAGCTTCAGTGACACGGTGCCCACATCGGCTACAGTCACCCCTTCATGCTTCTCATGCATAATCCGGTTGCCGAACATGCCGTAGACCTCTGTCACCTCACCGGCCAGATAACGCAGCAGGTCAACGATATGCGTCGTCTGCTCCGTGAATTGCCCGCCGGACTGCTCCTGATTGCGCCACCACGCCACGCCGGGCATTCCGCCCATCCATTCTCCGGTAATCATCCCTACCTTGTCTCCGGCAAGCGTCTGCTTCAGCCGCTGAATATTCTCCTGGTAGCGGAAATGATAGCCTACCGAGGTCAGCAGCTGATGCTGCTTAATATCCTCCAGCAGACTGGCCGGAATGGCCGTACTTGAGCCTAGCGGCTTCTCGATGAAAAAGGGGATATCTCTACGGATCAGCGCCCGCTCAATCGCCCCGTGCGACTGTGGCGGCACACAGATGTAGACAGCATCCAGCTTGTGGCTGTCCAGCATCTCGGTAATCTCCCCGTAGCCTTCGGCCCCGTAAGGGCGGGCCATCTCTTCTCCCTTAAGCTTGCTGCTGCCGCAGACGGCCTTCAGCGACACATCCTCCATGCCCGCCAGCAAATCCGCATGTACCTTGGAGAACCAGCCTGTTCCAACAAGTCCGATATTAAGCGTCATGTCATTACCTCCTGAGTTGTCTGGTGAATGCCTTTTCAGTAGATTATACCCGCTTAGGTCATCACAGAGTAGTCCCGCCACTCCTCTGGAAGCAGTTGCCTGTAGGATTGCTGCATGAAGCGGTCGTCAGCGAGCACAATGACCCCGCTGTCGCTCTCACTGCGGATCAGCCGTCCTCCGGCCTGTTGCACCTTGCACATACCCGGGTAGATATAAGCATAATCGAAGCCGTTCTTACCCTGTGACTGGAAATAGCTCCGCAGCAGATTGCGCTCCAGTCCCACCTGCGGGAGTCCAACACCTACGACCATCACCCCGTTCAACCGGTCACCGGGCAGATCCACCCCTTCCGAGAAAATACCTCCCAGCACGGCAAAGCCAAGCAGCGGCTCCGGGTTATCCGGGCGGAAGGCCGCCAGGAAGCTCTCCCGCTCCGGCTCGCTCATTCCGCTGCCCTGCAGCAGCGTGGGGACTTCAGGGTACTTCTCAGTGAACACCTCATAGACATGCTTCAAGTAGAGATAGGAGGGGAAGAAGACCAGGTAGTTGCCCTTCTTCGAGACCAGGCCTTTGAGCGCATCACTAAGCGGCTGTATTGAAGCCTCACGGTCATGAAACCGGGTGGATACCGGCAGCACAGATACCTGCCACTGCTCTTTGTGAAAAGGCGTAGCCAAGCTCAGACTGTAATCCTCCTCGCCTGCACCGATCATATCTCTGTAATACGAGAGCGGCGATAGGGTCGCAGAGAACAGAATCTGGCTGCGGAAGCTCTTGCCCATTTGCTGCAGCAGATGCGACGGATCGAGATTGAACAGCTTCAGATACACATCTCCGCTGCGCACCTCGGCATAGGTGATGTAGCGTTCATCGTAGGTTTTGAAGGTGCGGAGCATCGCCTGTACCGCGTAAAAGGTATCCAGCAGGCTGTTCTCCCCCTCCTCCTCTGCCTGCGCGGAGCCTATAAGAGAAGAGGGATTCAGCAGCTCCAGCTCGGCTTCGGCCGCGAAGTTCTCCAGCAGCTCCGGCAGCTCCTCGGGATAGGCCGCCCACTCTCCCGCACCCTTGTCACCGCAAATCTTACGCAGCGCAATGAAGAAGGTATTCACCGCTTTGGCAGCAGTGCCGAGCCTTGGATTCGCCGTCTTATAGGTCCGGCTGAGTGCCAAGAAGGGCGCCTTGGTGAGCGAAGCAGAATACATCTCCCGGCCCCGGTCCACCAGATTATGCGCTTCATCCACCAGCAGCACAGTGTTCTTCTTACGCTCCTCCGACATGCGCTTCAGACTGATGCGCGGATCGTAGATATAATTGTAATCGCAGATCACAACATCGCAGACATAGGCGGCATCCAGCGAGAATTCAAACGGGCAGACCTGATGCTTATGGGCATAGCTGGCGATCGTCTCCCGGGTCATCAGCATCTCCTGCTCCAGCATATCGATCAGTGCGCCATTGATCCGGTCATAATACCCCTCCGCATAAGCGCAGGAATCATTGCCGCAGACTCCCTCCTCCCGGAAACAGGCCTTCTCCTTCGCCGTCAGCGCAATGACATGCAGATGCAGCCCGCGGCGGTTCAGCATCGAGGCAGCCTCCTGCGCCGCGATCCGTGTAACTGTCTTGGCAGTCAGATAGAAGATACCGGCTGCCTTGCCTTCGCCCAGCGCTTTGACCGCCGGGAATAGAGTGGACATGGTTTTGCCGATGCCTGTCGGTGCCTGGGCGAAGAGGTTCGCCCCCTCAGCAATGGAGGTATAGACTGCGGCAGCGAAATGGCGCTGGCCGGGCCGGTAGGCCGAGAACGGAAAGGACAGGGCAGTGATGCTCTCCCCTCTCTTCGCCTTGTAACGGACCATCATCTCGGCATACGGTGCGTACCTGCTTACGGTCTCTAGCGCGAAGGCCGTCAGCGCTTCGCGGGACATCTCCCGGTAGAGACTGTACTGTGCCTCGCTTCCCCGCTGCACATAGGTGAGCTTCACTTGGATATAAGGAAGCTCCAGCTCCGTTGCCAGCATGTAAGCGTACATGTATGCCTGGGCCCAATGTACCTCCTTCCCTTCTAGCGCAGGGTCCGGGATTCCGGCCATGGACTTGATCTCCTCCACCGTCAGACTCCCATCCTCTGCCGTAAGCAGGCCGTCGCAGCGTCCGTCAATCTGGAACAGCAGATCCCCGTAAGGAATTCCGGTCTTCAAATAGACCTCCTTGCGGTCCCCTTCCTTGTATTGCTTCTGGATCAGCTGATGGCTGCGCGTCCCCTCCGCCATGGCGGCCCCGCTGCGGAAGCCCGGCTCCAGACTGCCGCTGCTGTAGGCAAATTCCACAAGCGCCCTCACGGACAGCGTGATTTCTGTATGCTCCATCCGTCCCCACCTCCAATAATTTCCGCCAGCTTCCGCTGCGTATGGCTCATATTCTTCGTTTAACGCCGATATTAACCCGCCTGAGGGAATGGTCTGCGCCGGGTTCGTTCTAGCCGTAGTTTACGCGCGCTTCAGGGAGTATACGGCCGCTTCTGATTTTTGACATTCCTTCCCTGGCACTTCATAATAAGTTTTATTGATAATGGTATTCTTCTGTCCTCATGCTGCTGTTTCCTTTTCAGCCGGGAAACATGTTCATTTTATAGAAAGAAGGCGAAGCTGTGTCATCCCAAACTGTGAAACGATGGCTCCTTAAGCCATTTGTGTTCTTTTCCATTCTTTTTCTGCTCAAAAGCCTGCTGGCCTGGGGTGTAATCTTTGATGATTTAAAGTTCTGGCAATCCGTATTGACGGAGCTGCCCTTTGTCTGGGCCCTGTTTTTCCTGATTGAGCGCTTTGCTTCCAGACGGAAGCTCGGCTATTACATGACGGTCAATCTGCTGGTTACCGCGATCTTTTTTGCCGCCATTATGTATTTCAAATATTACGGGGTCATTGTCACTTACCATGCCGCCGAGCAGGTGAACCAGGTCACTGCCGTCAAGAACAGTGTGTTCTCATTGATGGACCCTTATTATCTGCTGATCTTCACCGATATCATTGTGCTGGGCTTCTACTTCTTCATTAACAAGAACGGCCGCACTTATAAAAAAGACCAGATCAACCGGCGCAGTGGCCGGACGCTGCATGTCGTACTGTTCGCCGTCTCGCTCGGACTCTGCCTGTTCAATATTCTTCCGAATAAGGCGAGCATGAATGAGATCAAGAAGGCCCAGGAGATGGGCATCCTTAATTATGAAGCATACACGATCTTTGCCAAAGATAAAACCGAGCTGGTAGAGGCTAGTGAAATCACACAGAGCACGATTAACCAGCTCAAGGGCACCGACGCTTCAGCAGTCTCCGCTTATGCCGGTGCCGCCAAGGGCAAGAATCTGATTGTGATCCAATTGGAGTCCTTCCAGAACTTCCTGATGGGTCTTAAGGTAGACGGCCAGGAGGTCACTCCTAACCTGAACCGTCTGATGGAGCAGAGCCTGTACTTCACGAACTTCTATCAGATGGTCGGCCAGGGCAACACCTCCGATGCGGAATTCGTGGTCAATTCGTCCTTCTATATTCCTCCGCAGGGTGCAGCTACCATGTCTTATATCGACAAGCAGCTGCCGAGTCTGCCCCGTCTGCTGGGAGATAACGGCTATCAGACGGCCACGTTCCACACCAACGTAGTGGAATTCTGGAACCGGGGCGAGCTGTACAAGGCCCTCGGCTGGCAGAAGTATTACGACCACCAGTTCTTCGGTGACGAGGACGCCTTCTTCTTCGGCGCTTCCGATGAGGTGCTCTACCGCAAATCCTCGGAGAAGCTGAAGGAAATGAGCGATGCAGGCCAGCCATTCTATGCTCAGGTCATCTCCATGTCGGCGCATCACCCGTTCACTATTCCTGAAGAGAAGCACAAGATGAAGCTTCCTGAGCGGTATGAAGGAACCTTTGTCGGCGATTATGTCCGGTCGCAGAACTATGCGGACTATGCCTTCGGACAGTTTGTAGATGAACTGAAGGCGAGCGGATTATGGGAGAACAGTCTGGTTATGGTCTACGGCGACCATATGGGACTGCCGATCTATTCGCTGGATCATGATGACAAGCAGCTAATGAAGGAAATCTACGGATATGATTACAGCTACGCCAATATGCTCAACATTCCGCTGCTCATCCATGGTGAGGGAATTGCTCCGCAGAAGCTTGCGCAGGTAGGCGGAGAAGTCGATATTATGCCTACGGCCGCCAGCCTGCTGGGGGTATCGATGGATAACAACATTCATTTCGGCCAGGATCTGCTCAGCCAGTCCTACAATCTGCTGCCGCAGCGGTATTACCTGCCTACCGGATCCTTCATTTCCAGCTCTGCCCTGCTGATTCCGGGCAACAGCTTCGAGGATAATACCCAATACCCGTTGGCTACCGGAGGTACTGCTCCGGCCGGCAACGAGGATGAATACAACCGTGCTCTGCGGCTGCGCCAGCTGTCTGACAGCTACGTTACACAATTGCCGGATAAAGAACCTGCCGTAGAATAGCCAGACACAAGTGGTAACGGTATCGTCCTTTTAAAGGACGGTACCGTTACAGCGAGAAATAGAAGGATAATGTATAGCGTAAAACATATAGCTTCTCATATTTAGACAAGAGGCAGCGCCTCTCCGTAACAGGAGAAGCGCTGCCTCTTTGTGATGCTTATGTTAACGCTCCTGATTCTCCAGCATGAGATAATAATCCGCGAAGTTCTCCAGCTCTGCCGGCTCCAGAATGGCCAGATGCTCTCCCAGCAGCAGCAGTGACCGGCGCTGTGCTTCTTCCAGCACCTCTTGCCCCTTGCCGGTAATCGTGACGATCACCGCTCTGCGGTCATTCTCGTCAGGCACGCGGGCGATCAGCTCCAGCAGCTCCAGGCGGTCGAGCATGACGGTGACTGCACTGGACTTCACTTCCATCTTGTCCGCCAGCTGAATCACCCGTGCCTTCTGCTCCTGAAAGATCATATGTAACAGCCCGAATTGCGGCACAGTCAACCCCAATTCCTTATGCATTGACATCTGTGACATGATTCTGCGCTGAACCTTCCACATGGATAATCCCACACGTTCGATCAAAGGATTGACTTCTTGTGACATCCCTTCAGCTCCCAATCCGTTTATTCTGCCTCAAGCGTACCATTATACCGGTCCGACATACAATATTTTTTGAATATAAAATAGGATTAGGGGCCTGTTTTTCAATGATTTTTTATACATAATCCATCATTTTCCGACACAAAAACTCTTTTTTTCCGACATACGCTCAAACCGCAGCGTATGCGCTATAATCGTAGCAGTGAACCGCAAAATTCACTTAATCTTTTAGAGTCAGGGCTGGTGATATTTGTTATGAAATTGGCAACAAAATTAACATGGATGATGCTGATTGTATTGCTACTGGTTGGTTCATCCATAGGCTTCTTCGGTTATCATGCGGCTTACAAGCAGATCGATGAAGCTGCAGGTATTGAATTGGTAGGCTGCGCCAATATAACCACCGGCCTTATCGATCCTGCCGACATAACCGCTCTGGCTGCCGGGGATACCAGCAAGCTGGCTGCAATCGAAGACCGCATCGGATGGATCAGTGATCACAAGCCTATTTTCAAAGAAGCCTTCATTCTTTCACTGGACGGCAAGGTGCTGGCCGCTGACAAGAACTTCAAGAAACGAGGCTACAAAGCCGGAGACCCCTTCTACTTCTCAGATGAAGATAAAGAAATGATTACCACCATGAAGCATTCCGCCTACTCGAAAGTGTATACATATCAGGGTACCTCCCTCAAAACCGGCTACGGCCCCATCTATCAGGACCATGACCCTACCAAACCCATCATTGCATTAATGGCGATTAACTTCGACGGCCCGTTAATTCAATCCCGGACCATGGATATCATCACCCAGCCCTTCCTGATCGGCAGCTCGATTCTGATTATTGCAATTCTCGCCGCCTATCTGCTCATCCGCCGGATGGTCAGCCCGCTCACCAAGTTGTCTGCATCAGTCAACACGGTAGCCAAAGGCGATCTGACCCGGAAACCGCTGCTCTTCACGGCCAAGGACGAGGTCGGCAAGCTTGCCCGTGACTTCAATGACATGACCCTGAATCTGCGTGACCTGATCACACAGGTCAATGATACATCCATGCTGGTTGCCTCCTCTTCCCAGGAGCTGTCCGCCAGCGCCCAGGAGACCAACCGGGCCGGAGAGCACAGCGTTAATGTCACCCTGAATCTGGCCGACGGGGCACATACCCAGCTGCAGAATCTGGAGGGCAGCTTCAAGGCCGTACAGGATATGTCGCATTTCATTACTGAAATTGCAGGCAATGCGGACAGCGCGATGAATCAGGCAGCCATCAACTCCCAGAAAGCCCGGACAGGCCGGGAATCTATGGACTCGACCACCTCCCAGATGGCCGTTGTTGGCGCGAGCATCTCGGATCTTTCCGGCATTATCGAGACGCTGGGCAGCCATTCCAAAGAGATTGAGAATATTGTCGGCACCATAGCCAGTATTGCCGAGGAGACGAACCTGTTATCCCTTAATGCGGCTATTGAAGCTGCACGGGCCGGAGAAGAGGGCCGCGGCTTCGCCGTTGTGGCAGGCTCTGTACGCAAGCTGGCTGAACGTTCGGCCGGATCTGCCCGCCAGATCGGTGAGCTGGTCAGTCTGATTGTCCAGCAGATGGACAAGGCCGGAGAGACCATGAAGCACTCCACGGAAGAGATGCATCACGGCAAAGAGATGATTATAGCCGCCGGACATTCTTTCTCCGAGATTGAGTCTTCCGTCTCCGATATGTCTGCACACAGCCAGCAGATTTCGGCCACCGTGCGTGAGCTGGCCCTGCTCTCTGAAGGGCTTGTCGCTTCGATCCAGAAGATCGTAGCGGTCTCCAATCAGACAGCAGAAGGCGCGGAGACCTTGTCCGCTTCATCCCAGGAGCAGCTTGCGGCCATGCAGGAGGTCGAATCCTCCGCCGCATTCCTCTCCTCTCTGGCAGAGAAGCTGCAGGTATTAGTCGAAAATTTCAAAATTTAGGCTGGAGTCTCATATATTTATCTACGAAAAAGGCTGCCCTGATGTGGAATAACCCTCCACATCCAGGACAGCCTTTTTTGTGCAACAGCAATCAGATACATTATGCTGTATTCTCAATAAACCATTGGCCCAATTCGTTAACCGGCATCGGACGCCCGTAGTAGAAGCCCTGCATCACCCGGCAGCCCAGCGATTGCAGCAGCTCAATCTGCTCTGTAGTCTCCACGCCCTCGGCCACAACCTCCATGTTCAGATTGCTGGCAATGGCAATGATGTTGCTGATGATCGCTTTCTTGGAATGCATCTTACTCTTGCGGATGAAGACCTGATCAATCTTCAGGGTGTTCACCGGAATCTCATCCAGATTGCCAAGCGAGGAGAAACCGGTTCCGAAATCATCCAGGGATACCCGCACACCGAGATCCCGCAGCTTGGAGAGCTGGGCAACCGTCTCTTCCATATTGTTCATGGCAATCGATTCGGTAATCTCCAGTTCAAGGAAATGCGGCGCAAGGCCCGAACGCGACAGTGCCTCTTCCACTACCTCATACAGGCTACCGCTTTCAAACATCCGCGCCGACATATTAATCGAGACCGCTACACTGGCAACCTTTGCCTGATGCCAGAGCATATTCTGTCCGCACACCTCATGCAGCATCCAGTATGTAATAGGGACAATCAGGCCGGTCTCCTCGGCGATCGGAATGAACTCCCCCGGAGAGATGACGCCATGCTCCGGGTGTCTCCAGCGCAGCAGCGCTTCAAGCCCCACGGTGACATTCAGCAGCGAATCCCATTTGGGCTGGTAGACCACCATGAATTCCGAACGGGCCATCGCCTTGCGCAGATCCTTCTCAAGTGACATCCGCCGGACCTGATGACGGTTCATCTCCAGATCGAACACACTGAATTTATTCTTGCCCGAATCCTTGGAAGTATAGAGCGCCGTATCGGCCGCTTTCATTAGCGCTGAACGATCGGTGCCGTGCGCCGGAGTCATACTGATTCCCACACTCGCAGTTACGTACAATTCGTTACCTTCAATGCTGTAAGACTTCTTGAGCTCCTGGAGGATATGCTGTGCCACTTCCTCCGCCGCCACGGCGGTGCAATCCGGCAGTGCAATCAGGAATTCATCCCCGCCAAGCCGGAACACTTTCCCCTTCCCGCCCACGCAGCAGGTCAGCCTGGCAGATACGTCCCGCAGCAGCAAGTCTCCAATATCGTGCCCCAGCGTATCATTAATCGATTTGAAGCGGTCCAGGTCAACAAAAAACACGGCGCCGGAGACCCCGCCGAAGAAATCATCCTTGAAGTAGCGCTCCAGACCGTGCCGGTTCGGCAGCTCGGTGAGCGGGTCATGATAGGCCATTCGCTCCAGTACATCCCTGTCCAGAAAAACATTGCCGCCGGAGATTGCCAGCACGAACAGGGTAACCAGTGAAATCCCTGTCAGCAGAACCACATCAGTCTCCATCAGCATGGGGGCAGGCGCCTGCCAGCTGTAATTATGCAGATCGCTTGCTCTCAGACTCGTATAATGCATACCGGTAACCGCCAGGGCGATGAATAGTGCCGAATACAGCTTCCAGGGGCTGAAGACCGTATGATCCTTGAATCTGTGGAACATTAGAATTCCGATGTAGGAAGCAGCAAGAGCAATCAGTACCGATACAGCCTGATCCATTGCCCTGTAATGAATCTTGGCCTCCATCTCCATGGAGGCCATTCCAGCATAATGCATGAACGATATGCCGCTGCCGAGTATGCCGCCGCCCGCAAGAAGCCGCCAGCTTCTCTGGCGGGCAGCCGTAACCATCTGAAGGGTTGCATAGCAGGAGGACATAATAATTAGCAGGGACACGGCAGCCATCACCGGATGGTAGCTGACCTTGAACGGCAGCCGGCTGGCCATAATGCCGACAAAATGCATAGCCCAGATTCCGCCGCCAAGCACACAGGCACCCGAGAGCAGCCAGAGACGTCTGACCCGGCCCGCGGAATGGGAAACCTGCGAAATCAGATTAAGCGCGGAGTATGCTGCTGCGGCAGCTAGCCCATAGGATAGTAAAACAATCCAGATATTATAGTGGATTCCCATTTGATCCATAGTTGACCTCTTCACTGGTTATAGTATCAGCGTCGTTTCAGGGTCTATCTTAAGTTATAAATCAATATACGAATAGCGGATAAATGGAAGAGTATATAATGATTACAGGTATTCTCTGAAAACTAACATTAGCTGTATTTTACCCTGTATTCACCGGGCTGTCTAAGTAAATAATGGAACTTGGACCCTTTTTTGAACGCCGGCAAAAATTGTCCATATTTGTCCTCAGCCGCCTGCGCGGAGGGTTGGAAATCCGTTGTCCCGGGAGGCGTCCGGCAGGAAGGCCCTGCGCCAGATCCAGGCATTCGCAGCTACCAGAATTACCATGTAGATGTATATTCCTGCAGGAATCAGGGTGAAGACATAGTGTAATCCGGCAAGCCCCCCCAGAATGAACAACTGGATAAAGGCGCTGCCGGTGAATTCCTTCCGCTGCGCCGCCTCATACTTCTCCGAGAACGGGAGCGCCTTCGGGAACGTAAGGAAGCAAATAACGGCATACAGCAACAGAGCCAGCAGGACTACTACCATGTCTGCTATAATCCAGGAGCCTAAGAGAGCGATGAACACCGCCGCCTCCAGCAGAAAGAGCGGAACCAGCAGCTTCACGACCGCTGCCTTCAGCATTCCCCGGTAGACCAGCCCCTTGCCCGGCAAAGGAATCACCTGATAGATCCACGCACCCTTATAGCTGGCCGAGTAACGGACCATCTGCACGACTGTCATCAGCAGCAGCGCGCTGTAATAGATAAACAAAAAGGACTTGGAGCTTCTGATCCCGGCCAGATCGCCGCTCCATACCTGATTGAAGATGAAGATAAAGGGAAAGATCAGCGAGAAGCCGATGGTCGGATAGACCCGGAGCTTGAACTCGCGTTCATTCTTCATCATCGACCAGGTGAAGCGGAAGAACATGGCCTCCGCTTTGTTCCGGCACACGGTCTCCGACAGCATCCGGGCAAACCGCCCGTTATCCCTGCCCTCTGCGCCATGCTCAGCCAGTTTCTGGAGGCTGCGTTCAAATACCGGCATCAGCCGGATGTAGGCGGCGAACATCACGGCAGGCACCACCACAGAGAGCGCTGTCAAAATAATCACGGACCGGCTTCCTGTTCCGCCTCCCAGCAGCTCGAACGGTGCCCCGAACCAGACCGGAGCCAGCAGGAAATGCCACCAGGCTGTAGCGAATTCCAGGCCCAGCGTTGATAGATTGAATATCCGGCTAACCAGCTGTGCACCGACAGTTACCGCCACAGACAGGATAATCTGTACGTAGTTGATGATGTCCTTGAGCTTTTCCCCGTCAAAGAACCTCAGGATCAGCAGATAGATTAACGCAGTGAACACCAGAATGAAGCCGTCCATCAGCAGAATCTCAGCCGCGTACAGGAAGAAGAAGCCCGGCCCGTGCCGGAATAAAGAGAAGAGCAGCGAGGGTCCGGTGAAGGTCAGCGTTAAGGTCAGCAGATAGATCAGAATATGTAAGCTCTTGGCCATGTTCAGTGTGCGGCGGTCCACCGGCTTGGAGAAGAGGATATTCTTATCCCGCAAATCCAGCATTACCGTCGAGAAATCGGAGATCAGCGTTGTGGTGATCAGGAACATCACTATACTGAACAGCAGACTCATCATCAGGATATGATGGTCTCTGGGCGCAACCATGGCGATCAGCATCAGCCCCAGCAGCAGATAGATCCACTGGACTCTGAAGGGCGAGCCCTCCATCTCCAGCTTGGAATTCTGCGACCCGGAGAACAGGGTAGGTGTCCGTCTGCCATCCATCGTCAGCTTGACCTGAAGAATGCGGCGCATGAGCGCATAATCGGCTCCCAGCCCCTTAAAGATCCACTGTACCCGGTCAAGCAGCTTCAGAATCCGGAATTCAGTCATACGCCGCACCCGCGCCAATCACAGCCACGAACTCACTTGCAATATCCCTGTATTGATCGAACCCGGTCAGCTGATTGAAAATCTCCTCCAGCGACCCCTCCCGGCTCTGCTCCCGCAGCTGCGTGAAGGTACCGTCCGCGACAATATCGCCTCCATCCAGCAGGATGATCCGGCTGCTGATTCTCTCGACCACATCCATAATATGCGAGGAATAAAAGATCGTCTTGCCCCTGGCGGCAAGCGTGGCGAAGATTTCCTTGACCACCATTACACTGTTAGCATCCAGTCCGCTGAGCGGCTCATCCAGGAACAGAATATCCGGGTCATGCAGCATGCTGGCAATCAGCAGCACCTTCTGCTTCATTCCCTTGGAGTAAGAGGCAATCCGCATATCATAGGCCTTCTCCATACCCAGCAGCCCCATCAGCTTCCGCGCCTTGTCATCGGCATCCGCCTGCTTCAGTCCATACAGCTCACCGGTGAAGGTCAGATACTCCCGCGCCGTCAGGCTGTCATATAGCTCTGCCACCTCGGGCACGTATCCGATCCTTCTTTTGTACGCTGTATCCCCGTCTGAGATATCCCTGCCAAAAATCCGTATCGTTCCGTTATATCCCTCCACCAGCCCGAGCATAATCTTGACTGTCGTGCTTTTGCCGGCCCCATTGGGTCCGATATATCCGATAATCTGCCCACGGTATACCTTCAGATCAATTCCCCGCAGCACCATCCGGTCACTATAATTCATCCACAAGCCCTCAATTGAGATAACCGGCTCTTCCGTTAAGACCATTGACGTCTCTCTCCCTTCGGTAAGCGTACTCTTCCTTCCAGCAACAGAAAGTACCATTAACCCTATTCTAGCAAATTTTAGCACTTGATTCCTGTGATTAATCGCAGCGGGAATTCTGCATAGACCCGAAAACAGCAAAAAGAGCAGCCCCTAGGCTACTCTTGATGAATTTGCTATGCGGACAAGGAATGATTACCTTAAGCGGATTCGCTCACGCCTCCGGGCAGATTCCAGACAGCTCTCGATCAGCCTCATATTCAGCAGCGGGTCCTCTTCCGCAATCCAGGGCTTGCCGCTGAAGACTGCCCTGGCGAAATGGTCGGCCTGCTGGACGTAAGGGTTAGCACCAACGGCCTCGACACGCCGGGGCTCACCGCCCCCGTACACGAAGAACTCCGCATCATCGAATCTGGCGTTGAACGGCATCGGAATTTCGATCCGCCCCTGCGTACCGAGGACCTCCAGCAGCTGGCGGTTGTACGCCCACATCCCGCAGTCGAAGATCAGGCTCTTCCCGCCGGGGAACTCCACTAGCCCGGAGGCCACCATATCTACATTGTCATGCTCCGGCGAGAACAGCGCGTGCACGGTTACGGCTTCAGGCTCTGTACCGAACAGCAGCCGCGCGGCTGTGAGCGGGTAGCAGCCGACATCATAGAGTGATCCGCCTCCCCAGGCAGCGTTGAAGCGGATGTTGGAGGTATCCGTAGCATCGTTATAGGTGAATGTGCCGCGGATGGAACGCACCGCACCAATCTCGCCGCTGGCGATAATCACCTGCAGCTCATTGATGCGCGGATGATGGCGGTACATATAAGCCTCCGCCAAGTGAACGCCCGCCTTCCGGCAGGCCTCTACCATCTCGGCCGCCTCACGGCTGTTCAGCGCAATCGGCTTCTCGCATAGGATATGCTTACCGGCTTCAGCCGCGCGGATCACCCATTCACAGTGGAGATGATTGGGAAGCGGAATGTAGACGGCATCCACCTCCGGGTCCGCAAGCAGCTCTTCATAGCTGCCATATGCCTGCTCAATGCCGAATTCAGCGGCTACGCTGCTGCTCTTCGTGAGTCCACGGCTGGCAACCGCCCGGATCACTCCGGTCTCGGACTCCTGGATTGCTGGCATTACCGAACCCGTAGCAATCTGCGCGCAGCCCATAATTCCCCAGCGAAGCTTCTCTCCCAAAGTTATCACCTTCCTTATCTTAGTGTGACCCATATAACAGCTATACCCAGCACAAGGATTCTTGCCGCACTCATAAGCACGAAATTCTTCACCGCCAGAATGAAGGTCGTGCCTTTATGCTGCTCCTGATAGAAACGTGCAATATTGCGGTGCAGCGGAATCAGGGTCAGCAGGAGCAGCAGGACCAGGACCGGATGGACCCCGAGCAGCACCAGCACAATCAGATCGGCAAAAGACACATAATAGAGCAGCCTCCACAGCAGCAGCGCATTCTCCCGTCCGATGTAGACCGGCAGCGTGTATCTGCGGTTCTCGATATCATCTTCAATATCGCAAATATTGTTCGCCAGCATAATTCCGGCAATACCCAGAATGGCCGGGACGGAGAACCAGAACAGATACAGCACCTCAAGGAAATTGATATGCAGGCTGATCCATTCGCCCTTCAGCAGCAGCGTGACCACCGCCTGATCCGAATGAATATAGGCCGAGATGAAAATAATGACGAACCCCATGAACAGCCCGGAGAACAGTTCTCCGAGCGGCATCCGCGAGATGGGGATCGGTCCGAAGGAGTACAGGATGCCGATCAGGAACGAGAGTCCCCCGAGCAGGAATACCAGCAGTCCGGTCTGGAATACCAGGGCAATGCCCCCGCCTGCCGCCAGCACAAGGAGAATGACGATCAGCGCCACCACCGTAGACTCCTTCAGCTTGAAGCGGACAATCGGATTATGGGTCTCATACCCGTAGCCATGGGTTTTGGCAGCCTTTTTGAAATCATAATAGTTGTTGATTGCTGTTGTTGCCATATCAAAGCTTAAGAGGGACACCAGCATCAACACGAAGCGCAGGATATAGAAGTCCTCGAACCGGTACAGGGCATACAGCGTCCCCAGCAGCAGCGGGAGCATACTGGCCACCTTCGTCGGCAGCTCGACAAACTTGAAGAAAGTTCTTATATTCACGGCCATTCATCCTTATCAGTCATATGAGCACGTTACTGTGCAGTGGTTGTAATAGTAATCGGCGACCATTCAGCGATAACCGTCTGTCCGTGCGCCGACACGCTGCCTTCCGGGGTCAGGTCCTTCTCTGTCATGATGCCCAGAGCAATGGTGAAGCTGTTGAATTTCACGGGCACATTCCGCTCGCGCCGCACCTCATTGCCATTTACATAGAAGACAGCCTCATTGTTACCCCGGTGGTAGGTGATGGCGTACGTGTTGAATTCACGCGGCTTGAAGTCCGTATTCTCCTTGAAAATACAGAAGTATTTGGTTCCTCCCGTCTCGGGTACGGTTACCCCGGGGAACGGAAGGATGCCGTACACACTCGCATATTTATCGTTGCCCGCGAAGAAATCAAGCGCCGCGCCTGTGGTGAAGTCCAGCAGATTCAGTGACACATAGCCGTCATACAGATCCCCCGGGGCAGTGCCCTGTGTGCGGGCGCGGATCTGGAGCTCGAAGCGGATTTCGCCTGCCTCCGGGATGTCTACCGGCCGGGCCGAATAATACATATGCTTGGCATTATCCAGAATCTGCACCTGATCATGACGGCGGCTCAGCTGAGCCCGTACGTACAGATGATCATTACGCACGATCACCACCGCTTCCGGCTCACGATACGCCCAGAACGAGCCGTCCGACAGCTTGAAGCCGCCCGTTTGCCAGACCTTTCCTTCTTCCAGAATCGTATGGAAATCCCCGATCACCATTTGCTTGCCCTGTGTTGCAGGCATATCTTCGTTCGTTGGCAGATGCTTGTCCATGAATTCTCCCGCTTTCTTTAGTGTAGTAGCCTATCCATTTCTTATATTCTAAAATAGACCCTGAATCAGCAGCGCCACCGTCATGACCGCCCCGCAGCGTACCGATGCGCGCTGTGAAGCACCCATAAGCGGCAGATAAGCTTCAGAAGGATTCTCCGGCTGGAGGCTGCGGTAGATCCGTATCGGGGCAATGGCTGTCAGCAGAGCGAGCAGCGCATATACCGGCAAGATATGAAGCAGCACACATGCAATCAGTGAAGCATAAGAGATATAGAGCAGCACCTGGGAGAAAATCAGCGCTCTGCGTTCCCCCCATACCACGACCAGTGTAAGCTTGCCGGCCTGCTTGTCAGCTCTCCAGTGCAGAAAGTGATGATTGAACAGCAGCAGGGTAGTGAGCAGCCCGCTTGGCAGCGAGAGCAGCACCGGCTTCAGGCTGAACGCTCCCGTCTGAACAAAATAAGCGCCAAGCACCGGCATTAATCCAAAGGCAAGAAAGATGGCAAGCTCGCTGTAGCCCTTGCCCCGGTATCCGAACCGCAGCGGCGGCGCCACATAGAAATAAGCGATCAGCGCCCCTCCGGCCACGAACCACAGAATCTCCCAGCCGCTGTAGAGACTGAGCAGCAGACCGCAGCCAGCCGCAACGGCCAGCAGACCCCAGGTCAGCAGAGCAAACAGCGACTCACGCATAACGCCCCCCGACAGGAACCCGGAGTTCGTGGAGATGGCTCCAGGAGTATGCTGGGCCTCTGTATCGGTTCCGTTGCGGAAATCCCACAAGTCATTTACCATATTGGAGAATAAATGGGCTGCAGCCGCTCCAATGAACGTTATTACAAATAAAAACGGATGGAATACTCCCTGCCATACATAGGCCCCGGCCGTTCCCAGGACAACCGGTATGAGCATAACAGGGATCACTCCAAACCGTGAGGCTTTCTTAAATATGTTCCACTTCTCCATCATGCCAAGAAATATCTCCTTTTATTATTATTTGATAATGATTATCATTAAATTATTATACATCAAAATTCGACACTTTGGACAGATTTACGCTGCAAAATATTCCCTAATCGTGGTACACTATAATCGATGGTACTTATTTCCTATTAAATCTTAAATAATGAAGGGGATCAGATGAAACTCCGCCAAAAAATAATCATCTTCATTAGTTTTGTCGCTATCCTCGGCATTGGCGCCACCTATCTGATGCTTCACCTGATTCTGCTGAACCGCTTCGAGAAGCTGGATGAGGCAGAGCTGGAGCGCAACCTGAGCAAGGCTACCGCTGCTTATCATCAAGAGCTGGAGAACCTGAGAACGGGACTCCTTGATGTTGCTGTCCGTGATGAAACCTACAGGTTCATGGAGAATTCAGCAGCTACCGGCTCTGCTGACTCCGGTAGTACGGTTGCCGCCTTCATCCGCAACAGCCTTGAACCGGCTGCTTATCCAATGAATCATTTCGATATGATTGCCCTGCTTGATCTAGACGGACAACCGCTGTATGGCGGCTCTTATGATCTGCCGGCAGGAATGGTCACCCCGTTAACCCAGGAGCAGCTAACGCTAATGAAGCTGATCCGAAGCCGTCTGCCTGTGCCGCAAGCTCCCGGCGAGAGCCGGAGCGGCTTCGTTAATCTGGACAAGGGGACTATGCTAATTACCCTTACACCTATTCTTAACAGCAGCAAGGACAAGCCGGTCATCGGAACGGCCATTGCCGGACAGATGCTGCACCAGGACCGGATCGCTCAGATCTGGGAGGATACCCTGTCAAAGGTGGAGATGTTGCGCCTCACCACCCCCCTGCTTGCGGATAGCGGAGGCGAACGCGTCTGGACTAGCTCTGCCCGAGGCGGGCAGATGTGCATTCATACAGTACTAGACGATCTGTTCGGCGATCCCGGAATGGTCCTCACCCTAAAGGAACCCCGCCAGTTCTACAACAGCGGGCTCAAGTCGCTCTCCACCTTCCGTATATTCTATTTCATCTCCATTATGTTAATGCTGGGCGCAAGCCTCCTCTTCGTGAACCGGTTCATTCTGAGAAGAATGTCTTCTCTGGTCCGCAACATCCGTAGAATCGGCAGCAGCAAGGATCTGTCGATCCGGATTCCCAGCTCCGGGCAGGATGAATTCAGCGAGGTTGAGGTCGAATTCAACCGGATGATTGATTCGCTGGAGCAGACCCAGGACGAGCTGCGGCAGCAATCGATGCTGGACCCGCTGACCCGGCTGCCCAACCGCTCCCTGTTTTTCGACAAATTAAATGAAGCGATTGCCGCCGTTAAGGGAAGTGACCGCCAGATCGTGCTGGTCTTCATTGATCTGGATCATTTCAAGACGGTGAACGATACCCTCGGCCATGATTTCGGCGATGCTATCCTCAAGGAGACTGCCTTCCGCATCACACAGGTTGTCGGCAAGCATGATGTGGTCTCCCGGCTCGGCGGGGATGAATTCACCATTCTGCTCTACGATGTGCCTGATGAAGGCAGCATTGCCCGGCAGCTCTCCCGGATTCAGGAAGCCCTGTCCATGCCGCACCGGATCAAAGGACATCTTCTATATAATACCGCTAGCATCGGCATCAGTATTTATCCGCAGAACGGGGAAGACGCCGATTATCTGGTCAAGCAGGCGGACCTGGCTATGTTCCACGTCAAGGAGACCGGTCGCAATAATATTTTTCAGTATTCAGAGGATCTGGAAGCAGGCATCCGGCGCAAAAAAGTACTGGCCCAGCAGCTCCTCTCCGCTGCCGCCGGGAACGAGTTCGAGCTGCACTACCAGCCGATTCTCAGCACGGGGCATGGACAGGTGTCCAAGGTGGAGGCCCTGCTGCGCTGGAACAATCCGGGCTATGGCAATATCTCACCGGCCGAATTCATTCCGCTGGCGGAGAGCAGCGGCTCCATTGTCGGCATCGGCAGCTGGGTGCTGCGCCAGGTCTGCTCTGATATGCGCGATTTCCGCAGCCGGGGGCTTGAGCTTACAGCCGCAGTGAACATCTCCGCGCTGCAGCTCATGCAGCCGGGCCTGCTGGAGCTGCTCTTAGAGCTGCTGGATGAATATGAGCTGCCGGCCTCCAGCCTGGAGCTGGAAATCACGGAGAGCGTGCTCGTCTCCGGGGACGGCATCTTCCTGTCGCTGCAGCAGCTTCGGGCCCATGGCTTCCGGATCTCGCTGGATGATTTCGGTACCGGCTTCTCCTCCCTCAGCTATCTGCGGCGCTTCCCGGTGGATGTGATCAAGATTGACCGTTCCTTCATCTCCGAGATGTCGCGGGAGGCCCAAGGGGATGTGCTCGTCAAGGCGATTATCGAGCTGAGCCATAATCTGGGGCTGCGCGTAGTCTCTGAAGGCATTGAGCATAGAGAGCAATTCGATATGCTGCGGGAGCTGGGCAGCGACGAGCTTCAGGGTTACTATATCAGCCGGCCGCTTCAGGCCCAGGCGCTATATTCTTTTCTGGAGCGAGGTAATTATTACACCAGACGATAAGAGACTTCTTTATAGGCAAGCTACTGGCGATATGATATGATAGGCAAGCTGATAACAGCACCCGACCCAGGGTGCTGTTATCCTATGCGAACACTTATGAAAATTGGAGGCTTTCATTGTTATGTCAGCGCAACCGCACACCGCACAGTCCGTCAAAATCGTTACCGCCGACCCTAGCGCCATCGGCTTATTCGGACTAGCCATCGTTACCCTGGTCGCTTCTTCACAAAAGCTCGAAATTACAACAGGTCTCAGCTACTGTATTCCATGGGCCATCTTCCTTGGAGCCTTCGCCCAGCTATTCGCATCCATCCAAGATGCCAAGCACAACAACACCTTCGGCATGACTGCCTTTGGCGCCTATGCGTTCTTCTGGTTCGGCATGGGAGCAAGCTGGCTGATCAAGCTCGGTGTATTCGGTGCAGTGCTGGCAGAGGGCGTTGATCCCAAGCAGCTGGGATTTGTTTTTGCAGGATATCTTGTGTTCACACTCTTCATGACGCTCGGCGCCGTTGAGGCGAACCGCGTACTGCTGATTATCTTCATCCTGATCGATTTCCTGTTCCTCGGACTCTCGATGGATGCCTTCGGCGTTGCTGCGGAATTCTTCCACAAGCTGGCTGCCGTATCGGAAATGGCTATCGGTATTGTTTCGCTCTACGGCTGCGGCGCATCTGTGCTCAACGCCCACTTCGGACGTACCTTCCTGCCGATTGGTGCCCCGCTGGGCATCTTCAAAAAATAGCTCCGGCCTTCCAGCCGGGCAGGGCCATGCCCTTCTGTCAAAAAACTCGGATAAATGCTTACTGCCCTTTTATGCAGACGGTGTTTATCCGTTTTTGGATTCAGCCGGGTTTTGTTAGGAATCCCCTTGCGCAAACATGATAATAATGACATGCTATAGATACCCAAGCGACATTTATCGACATTTCCCTGCGGTCTAGGAACCGCTTATTATACGCTTTGACATCTGCGGCTTTTATTTTTCCGGTATCGGGGGCAATCCATGGCTTTCCTTAGTAAAAAGCCTTTAAGCATCATCATCGGCTTCATCATCGTCCTGCAGCTCTGCCTGTTCTATTACTATTCCGTTTCCCTGTCCCGGGAATATAGAGCCGAGAAAGCGGATCTGGCCTCACAGGCGGTCACGCTGGCCTCGAACATCGAAGAACGGGTGGCCATTGTGAAAGGGGTCAGCTCCTTTATCCAAACTGTCGGCTTCGATGCCGATCCTGCACTCATCCAGAGCTACCTGGTCACCGCACACGCCAAGAACACCAGCAACGTCACGAATATCATGATCGCTCCGGATGGTCTGATCCGCTACCTCTACCCGCTTGAAGGCAATTCGTCACTGCTAGGCAGAAGCCTGCTGCTGGATTCCTCCCTGGCCTCTCCCGGCATGATCCAAGAAACGCTCCGTTCCCGCAGCATTACAGTAGACGGTCCGCGCACACTTGCCCAGGGCGGCTATGGCATGGTGATCCGGCAGGCTATCTATAAGGATAACTCTCTGGAGGGCATCGTCTCCGTCACCGTAAAGATTGATAATATCATTAACCAGCTTGTGTATAAGGATAGTAATATCTACGTCACTACCAAGGATCATACCTTCCTGTTCGGCAATGAATCCAGTGCGTTGGACCGGCAGCTCACCGTTCCCGTCAACACCTACAATCAGCACTGGCTGATGGGGATCTCCCTGCCCTCCCACAAGAAATGGCAGGTGCTGCTCAGCGTGCTGTGGATTGATATTGCTTTTCTGCTGGTGATTGCCTTCATTCTATATATCTTCTGGTATCAGAGCCGCTTCAACCGTGAACTGGAGAGGGTGGTCAGCATCCGGACCAGGGACCTGCGTATTTCCAAGCGCCTCTATGAGAAGCTTGCCCATTACGACAGCCTGACAGAGATCCCCAACCGGCGCTTCTTCATGGATGAATTCGAGCGTCTGCTGCAGAGCTCGGAGCCGACGCAGACCTATACCTTATTCTTTTTCGACCTGAACCGGTTCAAGGAGATTAATGATACTCTCGGACATTCTACAGGGGACCAGGTGATCAAGACCCTGGCCGGACGGCTCAAATCCGGGAGCCTGCCCTTCAAGCTGTTCGCCCGTACCGGCGGAGATGAATTCGTGATGATCTTCGCTGGGCTGCCGCACACGGATATTCCTGTGATCGCCGGTCAGATCAGCATGCTGATCTCACAGACCCTCCTGATCTCGGGAGCACATCTGAGCCTGTCGACCAGTATCGGCATCTCCCTGTACCCCGAACACTCGCAGAATACAGACGATCTGCTGAAATTCGCTGACATGTCTATGTACCAGGCTAAGTCGCAAGAGGACGTCAATTACTTCATCTTCGACTGGGGGCTGCGCGAGAAGCTGGAGCAGAAGACGATGATCGCCAAATACCTGCACTCCGCCCTGGAGCGGGAAGAATTCGTGCTCTACTATCAGCCCCAGATCAACGCCATCACAGGAGAAATGATCGGGATAGAGGCGCTGATCCGCTGGAATCACCCCGAGAAGGGGCTGATTGGACCAGGGACGTTCATCACCGCAGTCGAAGAAGCCGGGCTGATGATCCAGCTGACCGACTGGGTGCTTCGTGAGGTATGCCGCCAGCTGTGCGAGTGGCGCAGCCTGGGGATGCCGCTGCTGCGGACTTCAATTAATATCTCCAACAGCTGGTTCTACAACCGTAACCTGATTGAGAATCTGTTCGCCGTGCTTGACGAGTACGGACTGGATACCGGTGTGCTGGAATTTGAAATTACCGAGAGCACCGCGCTGCTGGAGGAGCATTATCCGTTGCTGCAGCAGATGCGCGATCACGGGATCATCGTCTCCATCGATGATTTCGGCACGAAATATTCTTCGCTCAATTACCTGAAGCATTTTCCCGTGAACAAAATCAAGATTGACCGCACCTTCATCACCGGCATCGGCGTCAGCTCCATTGATGAGACTATCATCAAATCCATCGTCTTCGTCGCCTCCCAGCTTGGCTATGACCTAATTGCCGAAGGGGTCGAGACGCAAGAGCAGCTGGCCTTCCTGGTGCAGCATAATTGCCCGCATATTCAGGGATTCCTGTTCTTCCCTCCGCTGCCTGCCGATGAGATCCGCAAGCTGGTCTCCTGATCCTGGCAGGATGCTTTGCACGCGGGTATGGCGATCGTTATAATTAGCTTAATCCGATGTTAACCCGAAAGGATTCTGAGACCATGAATAGATTAACTACCGGCGAAATGGCCGGCACCGCCCTGTTTGCGCTGATCCTCGCCCTCCTGGCGTACCGGATTATCCGCGGCATGCCGAAGATGGCCGGAGACATTACCGCGTTCCGCAAGCGGACCCTCGTCTGGACCCAGGTCGCCCTGGTGCTTACCGTCCTTCAGCTCAACTTCAAAGCCGGAGACTGGCGCTTCGGCATTATCCTCGGCCTGATCGTCCTGTTCACCGGCAGCATCTGGCTGTCCGCCCGCCGCTATGACAACGCCCGCCAGGCTGAGCAGCCGGATGAGCATTGAGGGACAGCACACAATAGTATTAAAATTGAGGCTCCCTTACGGGGGCTTTTTTTGAGGAATTTATGGTTATGCTATAAATCTATTATTTTCTCATCCAGTATAGGATACTGCAGATCAAAATTAACAGGATTGGAAAACCCGTAAGCAGCATAAGGGAGGAGGCCATTCCTTCATATGAGGTTGTGCCAATCACGATAGGAAGCTCAAACACTCCAGATCGGGTAAGTATGAACATTATCAGACCCATACCTATTCCAATTGCGGCTATTTTATTTATGTATTTTGAGAATGATTTAGATTTCATGATTTACCCCTCCGTTATTTTGACTCCCAGGGCAACTAATCTTGTCCTAGTCGTTTTCTTGATTGATAAGCAACCAATAACAAACCCAAACTAATCAGTAGATAGACCGAATTCATCATTAACAGATCCCCATTTGAATTATGTGTACCCAGAAAATCCAAATAAGGCAACTTGCTGAGTGGACCCAGATACCAGATAATCAGATATAACAGTTCAAAAGTTCGCCATCCCTTGGTCAGCACTCCGCAAGCCAGGGCAAGACTGGGAATCAGAAACACAGCCGCAACGTTATACAACAGATGTTCCAAATCTCCTTCAAAGACCATCCTTATGATCATACCTCCTGTTACCATGCAGGTAAGTATAATGCCAGAAATCCATGATGCCATTAGTTGACGGATTACATAGCGCCGACTTGAAACTACGAGGAATTGAGTTCCATAGCGTACATCTTGATTCCCCATCCCAGACCAGAGCTTTATCGGCCAGATCCAGATGACGGGCCAAACTAACCATTCGGATGATTCAGAAACAGAAACCGCTAGCGGTAGTATAAACAATATGGCGGCCACAATAAGCCATCTCAGGGAAGCACTCTTTAATATTAATTTCCATTCGGCAATAGCTAAGGCCCAAAAGGAATCCTTAAAGACTACCGGCGATAATGTTGCTGCTTGACATCTAGAATTAAGACTTTCATATTTTATTTGTGAATCTAACTCCTTGTTATATGCTGGAGTTATCTCCACCATAGCTAGCTCATGTTTTCTTTTGGCATAACCCTTTTCTCTGAATCCATGAAAGATGGCTGATGCTCCAGCAATCAGCACAAAGGAAACCATAACTATTTCCAATTGCTGTATCAGCAACTCAAAAGTCCATATTACTCCTTGCCATTCAAACCAATGCAATGGCTCTCTTTGAAAGAGAATTCCCATCCCATAAGAACCTGGTAATTCCGGATGGATTAGAAGCAGATCCTTCTGCATAGCCGAAATAATAATCTGTGGTCCAAATGCTAAAGCGCCTGATCCCGCAGTAAATAAAAGATACAAAAAGAAGTAGATGACATTTCCCAAGGTTCCTTTTAAAAAATGAAATGTCTCAAATACTACAGCTAAGGCAGCCACAACAGCCATAAAGGGCAGCGTCAAGAATAAAAAAGGGGATATAAGCGGCCAAAGTTCAAAAGTCCTGTCCTCTCCCCGTACCCATTGCATAATTGGCGAAACGACAACCACGACTCCGGTGATAACAGATAGAACAAAAATGTTACTTAGTAGCTTCCCCATTAAATAATACATTTTCTTCATAGAAGAAGATGCGATGATCTGCCCCACTCCAGTTGATTCATCCCGCTGTATACAATTCTTAACAAGATAAAAACCTAATAAGGAGAGTAGCAACGTAGTCGAGATTGCAACGGAACTGCCGATCCAGGCCGAATTATAAATCCCCCGATATCCATCAAGATTCAGGGTGACATATCCAGCATCTACTGGAGGAACAAATATATATGCTGCCAATAATGTTACAAAGAGGATGACAAGAAGTGAGTTTTGTCTGATTCTCTCGAGGAAGTCTGCCCTTGCGATGTAGTAAATAGATCGGATACTGCTCATGTAATACTTTCCTCCTGCATGGCCCTGACATACAGATAGGCTTCTTCAAGGCTTGGAGGCACATCCACCGCATGCACAAAAGGCCGTGACTCCGAGATCATACGGACTAGGATCCCCTCCTCCTGACGGATCGCAGCACTAATCAGCCATCCAGCATGTTCTTTCTGGTAGTTCTCATTCGAGACTAGGACGGACCATACTTTCCCCTGTACCTTAACTAAGAGTGCAGCCGGGTCAGAGTACACCGCGAGCTTACCCCCGGTTAAAATCGCAATTTGATCCGCGACAGCCTCAACATCAGAAATTACATGTGTCGAAAGAACGATAATCCGTCCTTCGGACAAGCCATTAATTAAGCTACGAAAGTGCATCCTCTCTTCCGGGTCTAGACCAACAGTCGGCTCGTCTAATATTAGTAATTGCGGATCATTCAACAAGGCCTGTGCAATACCTATCCGCTGGCGCATCCCACCGGAAAAACTTCTGAGTGGACGCTTTAAGTCATGCTGCAGATTCAGCAGTTGAAGAATCTCCAGGACCCGGGACCTCATCTGACGGCCTCCCATACCTTTTAATACAGCTACATATTCAAGGAACTCCAGTGAATTTAAATGGGAGTACACACCAAAATCCTGAGGTAAATACCCTAGCATTTTTCGGAGTTGATCTGGCTTCTTTTGCATACTCATTCCGTTCCAAATGACCTTGCCGGATGTCGGTTGTGAAATTGTCGCCATAATCTTCATAAGTGTCGATTTCCCTGCCCCATTCGGACCTAGTAAACCTATAATACCTGGTCTAAGTTGCAAGTTGATATCCATCAGGGCAAATCGCCCTTTATTGTATTGCTTATTAACCTGATTTATCTCCAGCATGCTTACTCCCCCTATTGCTATTTATTATAGGGGGCCAAAGTTAAATCGGAGTAAACAGCAGGCAAACAGCATCCTAATTAAGTAATGGCAGCGTTACACAGATCGAAGTCCCTTCATTAAGACGGCTATTCACGCTAATATCCCCTCCATGAGCCCGCACTAACTGTCTGGCTATCGCCATACCCAAGCCGGTACCTTCGGACAACACATCTGTGGAGGTACCTCGATAGTATTTATCGAATAATCGTTGTATGCTCTCCCCGGTCATTCCTACACCGTCATCAGCTATAACGACGCTAAGTTGCTGATCTTGCTGCATAATATAAACCGTAATATTGGTACCTTGAGGATTATGAAGAATGGCGTTGAGGATTAAGTTACGTAATGCCCGCCCTAATAGCCTCTGGTCCAACTTTAATTCAATATAACCTTCCACGGTTTCAAGAGTAAGATTATAACGTTCAGCACGAGGGTCATTAGTTATATCTGATACAATCCGCCGAACGTATTCGACAAGATCTGTAACTTCTTGCTGTAATGGAGTCTGCTGATCATCAAGTCGGAAGGATAGATTCAAATCGCTAATTAACTCCTGCATGTGATTCGCCTTTTGTTCAATTTCCATAAGGAACTTCATCTCCTCTTCCTTCGTCCATTCGTACTCAGGAGACAGCATCATAGAAGAATAACCTTTTATGTATGTAAGCGGCGTTTTTAGATCATGAGAGATTCCGGCGACCCATTCTTTGCGCAACTCTTCAAGGCGGGTTCTCTCTTGCTTGCTGTTCTCTAACACACACGATAAGGTATTCAATTGGAGAATAAGCTCTTTGAACAAACGATATGGCCGTTTCAACTTCCCCATGGCACCTGAGTGTATTTTCTTGTCTCCCTCAGGATCAACATATATTCCACCTGCAAGAAGATCAATTCTGCGGATCATGTAGTATAGTGGCTTCCCCAATCTCCAGCCGACAATGACCATGAAGCAGAAGACGATGCAAGGCACACTGAGCAGCACTATAAGATCTTGCCCACTCCCCTCCTGTGGTATCACCAACTCTGTTACAATCGCCAGAACAGCACTTGTAATCAGAGCAAGCAAAAGAAGACTGATCATGAGATATGCGATCAGACGAAAGATCAGATGCAAATTAGCTTTCATGGACTTCTATCCTCCGGATCGGAACAAATTTATAGCCAATTCCACGCAAATTAACTATATGTTTTGGATCAGAGGGGTCAGATTCAAGTCTCTTTCTAAGTCTGGAAATATGAATGACTACGGTCTTCTCATCTCCTGTCATAGATTTTCCCCAAATCTGTTCGTACAGTTGCAAAGCGGTGAACACCTGGTTCGGATGCTCGCAGAGAAAAACCAGCAGTTCATACTCTTTCGCAGGACAAGGAGTGTTCACTCCACGAACAGTCAATTGGGCAGCTCTTTTATCTACAGCAAAAACGCCGAAATCTAAATACTGTGATTTTGGCACTGCTGTTGTACTATAGAGATTCTTCCGGCGCAATTGTGCTCGAATTCTCGCCACAATCTCCATGGGGTTGAATGGCTTCGTAATGTAGTCATCTCCTCCGACTCCAAGCCCCATTAATTTATCATAATCACCTGAACGCGCAGTCAGAAATAGGATAGGTGCCACTGTGTGCATGCGTATCTGTTGGCACAATTGAAATCCGTCAGTATCCGGAAGCATTACATCCAGCACAATTAGATCAAAGGGTACAGATTCCACCCATTTCATAGCTTCTTGTCCTGTAGTTGCTGTTGAAATATCCTCAAATCCCTCCTTGTATAGCAGCAGTTCTAACATGGTTAAAATACCTTTTTCATCGTCCACAAGCAAAATCCGCTCATCCAACCTCATCACTGCCTTCATTAAATTTTCGAAATAACCTCTTATGCTGTATTCGCCGGTCAGGCATACTTTCCCTCTCCATAACCATACTAATGACATTCTATGGATACTGATGGAGGGCTGATGAATGGGCAAAAAACTGAATCTGCTAATGTTCAGCGGAGAGTATGACAAGGCAATGGCCGGGCTGATTCTGGCGAATGCAGCCAGGGATATTGAGGTGGAGGTTACGATGTTCTTCTCGTTCTGGGGGCTGTTTCTCATCCGGGACCCGGAGACTATGACGCTAGAGGATAAAAGTATTTACGAGAAGCTGATGGATGTCATTACACCTAAGGGACCGGAGCAGCTGCCACTCTCGCGGATGAACTTCAGCGGGCTTGGCAAGCTGATGCTGGAGGAGATGATGGAGGATCAGGGGGCACCGAAGCTGATCCATTTCCTGAAGGGGGCGCGCAAAAAGAACATCAAGTTCTACGCCTGCAAGCTCTCGGTGGAGATCATGGGCTTCAAGCCGGAGGAGCTGCTGCCCGAGGTGGAGATTATCGATGCCGCCGCGTATCTGAAGGATGCGCTGGAGAGTGATATCCAGCTCTTTATCTGATGGCTATGGGCTTTAACCTAATTACGCCACCGGGCATATACTGAGGCAGACGAAGACGGATTGGTTACGCACGGCGGGCACGCAGAGGCTGCGACTCACACGTTACTTGCCTTGCGCAGCACCAGCGCCTGCCGGAATCCGTCTCATTGATAGAGCATTCATTGCCTGGAGGGATTGTCCGTGCTGAGTATCCACCGCACCGCTGCGGCAGACGCGCCGTCTTCACTACAAGAGCATTTCGCGGCATTCCGTGAGCACACTGTCGGCTGCCGTCATCTGATCTCCACCCCCTACGGACGGAAGCCGCTTCTGTATGCCGACTGGACAGCCAGCGGCCGACTGTATGAGCCGATTGAGCGCAAAATACAGGAGAGCTTCGGCCCCTATGTCAGCAATCCGCATACCGACTCCAACACCACGGGCCTGACCATAACCCTCGCTTACCAGGAAGCACGGAGCATCATCCGGCAGCATGTGAATGCCGCACCCGCAGATGCCCTGCTCTTCTGCGGCAACGGCACCACCGGCGCGGTGAACAAGCTGCTGCGGATCATGGGTCTGAAGCTGCCGGAATGGCTGAACCAGGAATACCTCTGCGCACCGGAGGAGCGCCCGGTTATCTTCGTCAGCCATATGGAGCATCATTCCAATCTGCTTCCCTGGCAGGAGAGCTTCGGTGATGTGGTTACTGTCCCCTCCGGGCCGGGCGGAGAGGTAGATCTGCAGCGGCTCGGGGAGCTGCTGACGATCTACCAGAACCGCCGCTTCAAGATCGGCTCCTTCACTGCCTGCTCCAATGTCACCGGCATAGAGACCCCGTATCATCAGCTTGCTTCGCTCATGCACCGGCATGGCGGGGTATGCTTCGTGGATTTCGCAGCCAGCGCCCCTTATCAGGAGATCAATATGCATCCGGCAGCCCCGCAGGAGAAGCTGGATGCCATCTTCTTCTCGCCGCATAAATTCCTCGGCGGCCCGGGAACCGGCGGCGTGCTGCTGTTCGACACCGCGCTCAGCACCGGCCGGCTGCCGGATGAGCCCGGCGGCGGCACCGTGGTATGGGTGAACCGCTGGGGCGGACGCCGCTACATCGATGATGTTGAGGTGCGCGAGGACGGGGGCACCCCTGGCTTCCTGCAGGCGATCCGCACCGCCCTCTGCGTGAAGCTGAAGGAACAGATGAACGGAACCGGACAATATATGATCGTCCGCGAACAAGAGCTATGCCGGAAGCTGCTCTTGGGGCTGGCACAGGTTCCCGGCTGCTCCGTGCTGGAGGGCACGCACCGTAAGCGCCATGGAATTGTCTCCTTCACGCTGAAGAAGATTCATTACAATCTCGCGGTAAGGCTGCTGAATGACCGCTTCGGCATTCAGGCACGCGGCGGCTGCTCCTGTGCCGGTCCGTACGGCCATCAGCTGCTCGGGCTGAACCCTGCGAAGTCCCAGGCATTTATCCAGGCGATCCACGCCGGGGACCAGTCGCTGAAGCCGGGCTGGGTCCGCCTGTCCCTGCACCCGATTATGACCGGGCGCGAGGTGGAGCATATGATCTTCGCCGTACAGTCTATCGTCAGCAATATTGCTGAATGGAGCCAGGATTACCGCTACAATGCGGTCACCAACAGCTGGATTCATACCGGGGAGAGAGGCGTTACAGAGGATACGGAGGAGATTCGTGAATTATTTGTGCTGTAGCGGCGCCTGGCCGCGCAGCTCCCGCTCCCGCGCCAGCCGGGCGAACCTGGCTTCAATCGCTTTAACCCCCCACAGAGAAGCTCCGATAAACAGCAGCACATAGACGATCTCCGCCGGATGACGGATGAACCGCTGCACATCATTGCCGATGTAGGATACCGCAAATACCATAATGGCTTTGCCGGCACACAGCGCAATCAGGTAGGAACGCAGCCGCATTCCCGCGAGCCCCGCCGCCATATTAATCACCACGAACGGACCCACCGGAAACAGACTAAGCAGGAACACATAGCTGAACCCGCTCTGGCGGACCCAGGTCATCGCTTTGGCTACCTTGGGCCGCTTGGCCCATTTGGTGAGGTAGGGATGTCCGGCAATTTTGCGGATAATCAGGAAGGTGACCGTACAGCCTGCGACCAGACCGATCCAGGAATACAGGAACCCCAGCCATAACCCGTACACCGCCCCGTTAAGCCCCACAATCGCTATTGTAGGCAACGGGGGCACGAACGATTTCATGAAGGTAAGCCCCACACCCGGCAGCGGCCCGAACGAGCGGTATTGCTCCAGCAGCAGCAGCAGGCGCTCCTCGGTCAGCCATGACATAATATTTAAAAAGAACATTTCTTCAGCGCTCCTCAAGTACGATCTGGAATAGTTAACGTTACAGTATACATTGCAATGAGCTTCAATTATACAACACTTCCGCCGGGAAGTAGAAGGAAGCTGGACAAGCACAAGCTGCCGGAGATATGATGAAATTATGAGAACATTTGATTATAGTCTGCTGGCCAAAAGAGTACTCGCCCTGCTATGCACCCTCCTGCTCACCGCAGTGGTGCTGATTCCCCTGCTCGGCTCCTCATCTAACTGCAACAGCCCACGGTCAGGATGGGCCGATTTGTCCACCTGCACCTTCAATAATACTGCCGTCTACCCGCTGAGAGGAGAATGGGAATTCTATTGGCAGGAGCGGCTGGAACCACAGGTTACCCTATCCCGAACCGCAGAGGCGCCGGCCTATATGCCCGTGCCCGGCGCTTGGGGCCGGGGGTCAGAGGCTACCGGCTTCTCCCGCTACGGATATGCGACCTACCGTCTGCTGGTTCAGCTGCCGCCGGGAGTTCCCGCCTTCGCCCTCAAGGTGAGCAATATCCGCAATGCCAGCGAGGTATATGTAAATGGTGAGCGGCTGGGGGGAAGCGGAACGCCGGGTGACTCCCGGGAGACCACCAAGCCGCGCAACCATCCGTATTCCCTGACTTTTCACAGCAGGGATAACCTGGCGGAGATTCTGATACATACGTCCAACTTCACCTATTCAAGCGGAGGCATTGCGGAGCCTATCCGGATCGGCACCCCTGCTGCTATAACTGCCATCGACCAGCGGAACCGGACCTACGACACTTTGCTGGTGGCAGGCTTTGCTTTTATCGGCTGCTATTTCATCGGCCAGGGCTTTCAGCGCAAAGAGGACAAATCCTCGCTTCAGCTGGCTATCTTCTGCTTCATGATCGCCTTATATATGCTGACGCACAGTGAGAAGCTGCTGCTCGAGTACCTTCCTTCCCTCTCTTATGAAGGATTCAACAAGCTGCAGGCAGTATCCGGTGTAGTCGGGTTCTATTGTGTATCCAGCTATACCTATTCTTTGTTTCCCGCACTCTATTCCCGGCTCTTTAAGCGGATCTGCTCTGTGTATGCCTTAAGTTTCTGTATCGTTGTACTGCTAAGCTCATTGACTGTATATTCGCGGATTACAGGGCTGCTGCTGGCCTTCAGCTTCATCTCTGTCTGCTATACATTCTATATTATGGTCAAGGCCATTTTGCGTAGGGAGACCGGTTCCTACTATCTGCTGATCGGTGTCATTGCTGTAGTGATTTTCACCTTATCCTTAGCCAGTAATCTGTTCTTCGGCACTGAACTCTATGCTGCCGCGCCAGTGGCCGGCCCGATCTTCATTCTTGCCGAGGGCCTGTTCCTGTCTGCGCGCCATGCCCATGCTTATGAGACCATTAAGCAGCTGTCCCAGCAGCTGGAGCGCAAGGACAGAGATAAAGACGTGTTCCTGCTGAAGACCTCCGCCGAGCTGCGCACGCCGCTGAATGCCATTATTAACGTGGCGTTATCCATGCATGAAGGGGCCGGAGGACCGCTAAGCCCGTCCCAACGGGAGGATATACGGCTGATACTCGGTACTGGCAGAAGGCTGGCCTTCCTGGTCAGGGATATTCTTGATTACGAACAGATCAAGCGCCAGCGCATCAGCCTGCAATGGGGGACCGTCGATGTCCAGGGGGTGGCGGCCATTGTCATTGAGGTCTTCCAGTTCCTGAACAAAAAGGGCAGCATCCGCATCAAAAACCACATCCCGCCGGGCCGTTTCCTGGTCCAGGCCGATGAACAGCGGCTGATGCAGATCCTCTATAGCCTGCTGGATAATGCACTGAAATTCACGGACCGCGGCAGCGTGGTCATTGAAGCCGACTGGCAGGAGGAGTTCATCTCCATTGCCGTCACCGATACCGGAAAGGGCATTCCCGAGGATCAGCTGGAGTCTATCTTCCATGACTATGAGCAGATCAGCGAGGCCGATTCCCTTGAGACCGGGGGCCTCGGTCTGAGCCTTGCGATCAGCCGTAAGCTGGTAGAGCTGCATGGCGGGAGCATCTCCGTCTCTTCCCAGGTTGGACGGGGCAGTACATTCACCTTCACGCTTCCGGGCAACGAGGCGGAAGCCGCCGCCGCTGTCCAAGCGGAACGGACACTCCCGCGGCCAGAGTATACCCAGCCGGAAATGCTGGATGACCTCTGGAAATACCGGTCGGCTGATCCGCCGCAGTCCAGCGGACAAGCTGCTCCCTATGCGCCACGTATCCTGATCGTGGATGACGATTATGCCAACCTCAAGGCACTGACCAACCTGTTATCGCTGGAGAATTACAATATCGCAAGCCGCAGCAGCGGCAAGGAAGCGCTGGCGCTGCTGGCTGTGGACCGTAATTTCGATCTCTGCATTATAGATGTCATGATGCCCGAGATGTCCGGCTTGGAGCTATGCAGGATCATCCGCCAGACCTACAGCCCGCTGGACCTGCCGATCCTGATGGCTACGGCCGGGCAGCAGCTTCACTTCAACGAGGCAGCGTTCCGCGCCGGAGCCAATGATTTTATCCATAAGCCTTATATCTGGAGCGATCTGAAGGGACGGGTCAATACGCTGGTTCAACTACGGCGGTCCGTCTCAGAGCGGCTAAGCTCGGAGATCGCCATGCTGCGTGCGCAGATCAAGCCGCATTTTCTATACAACGCCATTAATACAATTATCTGGATGAGTACGCGTGACACCAAGAAAACGCAGCAGCTGCTATACGATCTGAGCCATTTCCTGCGCGGCAGCTTCGATTTCAGCAACCAGGAGACCGCCATTCCGTTCGAAAAGGAGCTGGAGTTGATTGAAGCCTATCTGTCGCTGGAGCAGGCCCGGTTCGGGAAGCGGCTGAATGCCGAGTATCATATTGAGGTTAGTGAATTCCCGCTGCCGCCGCTGATTGTGCAGCCCATCGTGGAGAACGCCGTCCGTCACGGACTGATGGAGAAGATGGACGGAGGAACGGTTGTCATCTCCACCCGGCAGGAAGGCGGTGATATCCTGATCACCATCTCGGACAACGGGAAGGGAATGAGCGATGAACAGCTATCCTCATGGATGAAGGATGACTACCGTTCTCCGCATGGTGAAGGCACCGGAATCGGCCTGCGGAACATTAACCGCCGGTTGCTCACACAGTTCGGGCGTCCGCTGATTCTCACACGGGGAGCCAGTGGAGGTATAGATGTACTGATAACAATCCCATGGAAGGAAGAGGTCTTCTGAGTATGAGCATCTCTGTAATGGTAATTGATGACGAATGGCCGGCACTGGATCACATGAAGGAGCTGCTGCTCCAGTGTGAAGGAATATCCTCTGTCCAGACGTACGATAACCCGCGTGAAGCCCTCGCTGCTGCTTCCGAACTGAAGCCGGATGTTCTATTCCTGGACATCCAGATGCCTGAGCTGTCCGGCCTCACTTTTGCTGAGAAGCTGTTGCCCTACTCTCCGGACACAGACATCGTATTCGTAACCGCCTACCGCAATTATGCTGTCGAAGCCTTCGACCTGTCTGCAATGGATTATCTGCTGAAGCCGGTTGATCCCTCGCGCCTGCTGAAGACCTGGAACAAGCTGCTCAGTAAACGTCTATCGCCGGCGGCTGCCGGGGCAACAGGAACACCCGGGAAGACAACCTCGTTCCGGCTGTTGGGGGATTATGAGCTGACCAGCCCTCAGGGCCTGGTGAAGTGGAGGACACATAAGGCACAGGAATTATTTGCTTACCTGTGGATTCACAGGCAGGGCAGCGTCAGCTTGATTCTGAATGATGTGTTTCCGCAGTGGAACTACGAGAAGGGCAAGCAATACCTGCACACTACGGTCTACCAGATCCGCACCACCTTGAAGAAAGCCGCGCTGGAGGACAAGATTGAGCTGACCTTCGGCAGGGAGAATTACAGGCTGGATTCGGGGGGGATTGAGGGCGACATTGAGAAATTCCAGGAAGCTGCCGCCCTTGCGCTTCAGAGCAGCAGGCTGGAGGATATGCAACAGGCCGCCGCCCTGTACACCGGTGACCTGCTGCAGACGCTGGACAGCCTGTGGGTGTATTCCGCCCGTGACAAATACCGCCGGCTGTACCTCAAGCTGCTGGAGCAGCTTACTCTGGGATTGGTGGAGGCTGCACGGCCTAACGAGGCCGAAGATTATGCCGTGCGCCTGACGGAGCTGGAGCCGCTGGAGGAGAGCTACGCCCTGCGTCTGATCGCCATCTATTACGAAACCGCCAAGCCCCTGCGTGCCCAGCGCAAATTCACCCAGTTCAGTGAATCCTACATCGCAGAGACCGGCGATGCGTTGCCGGATTGGTTCGTCGACGAATACCGGCGGCTGGGTAGATAGCGTAGAAATTCTATCATTACTCCATAATATCCTTTGAGAGACTGAAAAATATTTTTTATCGTATGCTTTAGAAACTAACAGTAAAAGGACGACAATCATTCGAACTTAGCGAATGATTGTCGTCCTTTTAGAATACTTTTATACACTTGTATTATTTAAAATGATAATTGGTATTCATCTAAAAGGAATCCTTGAGTCGCCCAAATTTCAGTTTCATCCCCTTGATGGTCGTATAGCTTTTCATAGTATTCCCAAAATTCACGGTTGTTTTTCGTATTTCGATCCTTCGGCATTGTACTTCCCTTTAATTTCTGTATAGTTCGGCATCTTCTAATTTTGTTCATATTATGGCTTTTTCCTCATTTCTCATTCCTCTGTTAAGGTTGGCTTCTTCTCCACACAATCTGACCGTTTTTATTAATGTATACTTCTCCATCAACACTATATGCGTAAGAAAGCCCCTTAGAAAAGCGTCCAGCCCAGTCAAGCGTTGGTTGAATAACCCAAGCCCCTGTTTTATTAATGAATCCGGTCTTCCCTCCCGATTCGGCAACTGCAAGTCCTTCATGAAAGTCACTCGCTGCATCAAATTGGTTAGGAATAAGTAGTTTTCCTTTGTTATCTATATAACCTGACTTTCCATTTATTTTAACAGCCGCCAATCCTTCCGAAAAAGAGTGAACCTCCTCATACTTAGCAGGAATCTCTAATTTTCCTTTCTTATTAATAAAGCCATAGTTAGCTCCTGATTTAACAACTGCCAATCCCTCTGAAAAAGACTCCCCATTTTTATAACTTGAATTGAACAAAAACTTCCCTTTCTTATCAATATAATGAGAAGTTCCATTTGTTGTAACCAGAGCAGCACCTTCAGAGAAATCCTCAGCGCTGTTATATTGGGCTTTAATTACTATTTTCCCGGAAGAATTAATGTATCCATATCCACTCCCCACTTGGACAGCAGCCAATCCTTCGGAGAAATTATTAGCTTTTTTGAATTGCGGTTTTATAACACTAGTTCCTGTAAGATCCATATAACCATAGTTAGATACAGCAAAATCAGTTGCAGTTTTAAGCGTTCTATACGCTGCAAGTCCTTCTGAAAATTCCTTGGCATCATAATAATTTCCCTTAGGTATTACTTTATTCCCTTGTTGATTGATGAATCCGTCAAATTTAGCATTTGAATAAACAATGGCTAGTCCTTCATTAAAAGCATAGGCATCTGTAAATCTTGTTTGATAATCAATAACAATTTTGCCTTCTGCATCAATATAGCCGAATTTCCCTCCGCGTGATACCGGAAAAAGATTTTGCTTAGAGTATAATGAAACAATCTGAGAGTCCCCGTACCACTTCACGTCGAGTCCGCTGGCTTCCCCAATAAAACGAAGTGGTGCAAACGTTGCCCCGTCAATTATCTGTGGAGCTACTTGAAGTATAGTTGGAGTATCATTTATCCAAGCCGTATTTTGATTAATTACTAATTTAATAGTAGTGCCTGTTTTCTGACCAGAAATTGTTTTGCTTGCCGAATCGTAACTTACATTAAATCCTAATTTTTCAAATATCCCTTTGAATGGAACCAATACCGTGTTGTTCTTCATAATCGGTGAGTGCTTTTCTTGAATGGGATTTCCATACAAAATCACTCTAATTCCACTTTTCGCAAAAGCAGACTCTTTACTGACCATTACAATAAAGAATATAACAAGGAAAAATGAGAACGCTACTTTTATTGATTTGCCCATATCTTATAGTTCAACTCCTTTTATTTTTAATTCATTGAAAAACCTAAATGATATAGCCAACTCCCTAATATTCCAAGGAATTGGCTATATTATTAGTTACTTACCAGTTACGGCAATTATAACATTATTACTAGCATCACGTGTTACGGTAGCATAATCCTGGTCTGGAGCAGGAAAAACATTACTAAGCACAGGTACTCCGTCAACTTTGATATTAGTAAATTCCGACTTATTTTTTCCGTAATCATCTCCAGTCACAACTGATAAGAGCTTCCACTTCTGAAAACTTGATGATTGAATATTATAATCGGTATTGGATACTATTATTGTTGTCAACGGTTTATCAGCTGAACTACTACATCCAATATCACCACAAATAGCAGTACCATCAATTTTCAAACGGATTTTCTTATTATTATTGTACCCTGCATAAAAAGTAACTTGAGAACCTGCCATGTAGGCGTTAGCACTCTGAACTTGATTATATGGCGCTTCAAATGAAGCATTAGTGGTACTACCATTAATTTGATATGCAGGCTTCCACCCTTGCTCCTACAGATGATACAAAAATAATCGATATTTTACGCCATGGTTCGACGTTTATCAGTGTTTTATCAGTGACAATTGTTACCATTGTTCATATACAAGATCATTCGTGCATAGGGATGCATCATTATGATGGCAATGGGGGATGAAACATGAATAAGAGGAATAGATTCAAGCAGGCAGTCAGAGGAATGAAGGTACTGCCGCTTATGATGTCCATGATCCGTGAGGCTGCAGTGGATAACACCGCACCTGCCATGTCTGTTGTGGTCACCACTGACAAAGAGACCTATATTCCAGGGGAAGAGGTGACTGTGCTGGTGCATTTAAAAGACTTCGCACCAAATGACCCCGGCTACAGCTCTCTTAACTTCATTATCCAATATGACAGCCAGGTATTCGACAACCTTGAATATACGCAGCACTCAGTCTATGCGGAAGGGAATTATACGGCTGGAAGCGAGGTTGATAACCTGTTCCAGTTCAACTTTCAGAGTCCTGTCGATGGCAGTATCTACCTCGGAAAAAACACAAGTATGCGCGGCATCGATATTCAGGTTGAAGCAAGCAGCGGACAGCAGACGATCCCGGCGGTAGAGCAAACTCTGGTCACCTTCAAGCTGCGGGTCAAGGAACTTACGCTTGCCTCCTCCTCAACGATCAGTCTGGCCAATGAATTCACCAGAATCCGCACCTCTGAAGCCGCGAACAGCTTCTATCTCTACTCGCCCGATGTCACAGCGAACTCTCCGGCAAGGATCGAAATTACCCAATCCCCGTCCGTGTCCGTCTTCTCTCCGCAAGAGTCTGTTAACCGACTGACGTAGCAGCGTATCCTACAGTTGCGGCAGCTCCATCCACATACATATCCCTTACATAATTGGCTGCCGTCTATAATTCTTGTACTATGGTGTATATACATACTTGGGAAGCAGGTGTCTTGCAATGCTGCACTCAGAAATTATAGAGATACGGGCAACGGCCCCGGATGATCTCGACTTCGTCCTGGCTGCCGAAGGGGCCGAGGCTAACCGCCGGTTCGTCGGCCAGTGGAACAGGGAACAGCACGCAGCCGCTCTGGATGATGGAGATCTTAGGCATCTGATTGTTCAAGATACAACGGGGGAACGGGTGGGGTATGTGATTCTCGCAGGGCTTCAGGACTCTAATCGCACACTATGCATCAAACGGATTGTCATTCAGGCCAAGGGCCGCGGCTACGGAACAATGACGCTGAAGCTGCTGATCCACTGGACATTCAATCATACGGATACACACCGGCTGTGGCTCGACGTCAAGGATTACAATGTCAGAGCGCAGCATATCTATGAAGCGGCCGGCTTCAAAAAGGAAGGCACCCTCCGCGATTGTATACAGACGGAGGGTGGATTTGAATCGCTGACAATCATGTCGATCCTTCGTCAGGAATATACGGGGACTGATTCACTGTAATGCGGGTTCACCGATGAATCTCAGCAGCAGCCTGCCTGGTTCGGCCAACAAGCAGCGTCGTCACATGCTTGCGCGCGTCCGCTGTGAGCAGCAGCAGCTCCACCGGCCCGCCGGCCGGCTCACTGCGGATGAACGTAACCCTGGCACCGTCCAGATCCTCATAGATTCCGGCAACGGTGTAGCCCAGCCCGATAAGATTGTCGATTTCCTGCCGTTCCCGGTCGAACTCTGCAAATGCTGACATCTCAGACCACTCCTCCGCTGATTTCTGCCTGGGCCGGTTGGGGTGCTTCAGCCTCGAAGCGCTTGCGGTGCAGGTATTTCCCCTGTCCTGCGGCACCGACGAATACCTTGTTCTTGATGACAAACTCTCCCCTGCTCAGCACAGAGACCGGCTCGCCCTTGACCGTAAGCCCCTCGAATGCATTGTAGTCCACATTCATATGATGGGTCTCTGCCGACAGTGTCCGCTCCACTGCCGGGTCGAAGATCACAATATCGGCATCGCTGCCCACGGCAATCGTGCCCTTCTGCGGGAACAGGCCGAACAACTTAGCGCTTGAGGTAGTGATGATATCCACGAATTTGTTCAGCGTGATGCGGCCCTTCTGCACCCCTTCGGAGTAGAGGACACTGAACCGGTCCTCGATGGTGGGTCCACCGTTCGGGATCTTCGAGAAATCGCCCCGGCCCAGCTCCTTCTGCCCCTTGAAGTTGAACGAGCACTGGTCAGAGCCAATGGTCTGCAGCGTCCCGCTCCAGAGGGCATCCCAGAGTACATCCTGGTTCCACTGTTCGCGCAGCGGAGGGGACCAGACATACTTGGCTCCCTCGAAGTCCGGCTTCGCCAGCGCCGACTGATCCAGTACCAGATACTGCGGGCAGGTCTCGCCGTAGACGCGCAGCCCTTTCTTGCGGGCCTCCGCAATCTTCCAGGCCGCCTCGGCGCAGGTGACATGCACTACATAGAGCTGCGAATCCGTCAGCCCGGTCAAATAAGCCGCCCGCCCCGTCGCCTCGCCTTCCAGCTCAGGAGGACGGGTCAGCGCATGATAGATCGGATCGGTATTGCCTGCGGCCAGCGCCTGGTCCACCAGATATTCGATGACATCGCCGTTCTCGGCATGCACCATGACCAGCGCCCCTTCGCGCTTCGCCGCCTGAAGCGTCTTATACAGCACCCCGTCGTCAGCCTGGAACGTATTCTTGTAGGCCATGAACACCTTCAGCGAGGTGATGCCCTCCTGCTCGATAATCTGCGGCAGCTCGCTGAGCACCTTATCATTCAGCTCTGACACCATCAGGTGGAAGCTGTAGTCGATGACCGCTTTATCCTGCGATTTGTGATGCCAGGTATCTACGGCCTGCTGGAGCGGCTGCCCCTTCGTGGTCAGGCAGAAATCAATCACCGTGGTGGTTCCGCCGTAAGCAGCGGCAATTGTGCCGGTCTCGAAGTCATCGGCGGTAACCGTACCACCGAAGGGCATATCCAGATGGGTATGGGGATCAATCCCTCCCGGAAAGACATAACAGCCGGAAGCATCAATGATCTCCGCTCCCGGCGCTTCCAGATTCAGGCCGATGCTGCTGATGATTCCGTCTTCAATCAGCACATCCCCCTTATACGTATCTGCCGCTGTAACGATAATTCCATGCTTGATGATCTTCTTCATCTTAACCCACCTCCGCTTCCGAATAAGCACCGTTAACCCCGCTGATGATCCGGCTGCGCTGATTCCAGCTCATCGGGGCCGCTCCGCCCTCAAGGGTAATCATATCAATGGCTCCGTCTGCCGGGCAGACAATCGAACACAGATTGCAGCCTACACAATCCTCCTCGCGCACTTGCAGAATCGCCTTGCCCTCCGCATTCGTCAGCATATCGATGCATTGATGAGAGGCGTCTTCGCAGGCAATATGGCATTTATTGCAGTTGATGCAGTTCTCCTCGTTGATCCGCGCAACGACTTGATAATTAAGATCAAGATCGCCCCAGTTGGAATATTTGGGCACCGACTTGCCAATCAGCTCGGTTACCGAAGCCAGCCCCTTCTCGTCCAGGTAATGGTTCAGACCGTCGATCATCTCCTCCACAATCCTGAAGCCATGATGCATAACCGCTGTGCAGACCTGAATCCCGGTTGAGCCCATCAGCATGAATTCGACGACATCCTGCCAGGTGGAGATGCCGCCGATGCCGGAGATCGGCACGCCGACTTCACGGTCCCGGGCACATTCCGCCACCATGCTAAGGGCAATCGGCTTGACGGCCGGTCCGCAATAACCGCCGTGTGCTCCCTGTCCGCCGACATTCGGAATCGTATTCCAGCTGTGGATGTCCACACCCGCCAGACTGTTGATCGTATTGATCAGGCTGATTGCATCGGCTCCGCCCTTGACGGCATGCCGGGCCACCACGGTAATGTCGGTGATGTTCGGCGTCAGCTTCACAATGACCGGTGTAGTCGCCACCTCCTTGACCCAGGTGGTCTGCGCCTGCACCAGATCAGGCTGCTGGCCCGAAGCCGCGCCCATACCGCGTTCAGCCATGCCATGCGGACATCCGAAGTTCAGCTCCAGACCGTCTACCCCGATAGCCTCCACGCGCTTCACAATCTCATGCCACTTCTCCCGCTTCGGCTCCACCATCAGGGAAGCAATAATCGTATGGTGCGGGAATCTCCGCTTCGTCTCATAGATTTCCTTCAGGTTGACCTCCAGCGGACGGTCGGTAATCAGCTCAATGTTGTTGAAGCCCGCCACACGCTGTCCGCCAAAATGAACGGCGGCGAACCGGGCCGAGGTGTTGATGACCGGCTCCCCAAGCGTCTTCCACACCGCGCCGCCCCAGCCTGCCTCGAACGCGCGCTGCACCTGATAGCCTGTATTGGTAGGTGGCGCAGAGGCCAGCCAGAATGGATTCGGTGACTTGATGCCTGCAAAATCAATACTGAGATCTGCCATTGCCATTCCCTCCCTCTTCTATGAAATCCGCTTTATACGGCAGAGCCGGTTACGCCATCCTGACGGCCTGACCACTGCTTCACAATCGCATAGGCAGCATCTTTGCCCTGCTGTGCGGCAGAGACCACCATGGCCTCCCCCGTCCCTGCGCCAAAAACAATATCGCCGGCAGCATAAATCTGCGGATCAGAGGTGCGGCCGGTTGCGGGATCAATCTCCACTACACCCCGCGTATGCTTAAGCCCCAACGCCTCAATGAGGTCCATCCGACGCTTCTGGCCGATAGCCACCACTACAGCATCCACCGGGAGCAGGAATTCCGAGCCTGCCACCGGCACGGGAGTGGGGCGTCCATCCGGCCCGGCCTCACCGGTCAGCTCCATCCGCACACATTCCAGTGCCGCAACATTCCCCTCTCCATCCCCGACAATCCGCTTCGGCAGGGTCAGCCAGTTGAATTCCACACCCTCCTGCTTGGCGAATTCATATTCGAAATCATAAGCCGTCATCTCCCCGCGCGTCCGGCGGTAGATCATCTTCACGTTCGCCGCGCCGAGCCGCACCGAGCAGGTGGCCGCATCAATGGCCGTATTGCCTGCACCAATAACAGCGACACGCTGTCCCATCAGCTCCAGGGCGGGAATCCCGGTCTTGGTGGTCTCCACCAGCTCGATCGCATCATAGACACCGGACAGCTTCTCGCCTTCAATCCCCAGCGGGGGGACGTAACCCATTCCGGCCGCCAGCACAATCGCATCATATCCGGCCTTAAGCTCTTCTATGGAAACATCCACTCCCACCTTCATTCCCGTGCGGACCTCTACGCCCAGCCTCTCCACCTGCTCCACTTCCCAGAGCGAGATGTCCTGCGGCAGCCGGAAGGAGACAATCCCGTGGGTATCCAGGCCACCGGCCAGCTGCTTTGCCTCATAGATCACTACCTGGAAGCCTTCGCGTGCCAGCTCTCTGGCTGCTGACAGACCTGCCGGTCCGCCGCCGATCACCGCTACTTTCTTGCCGTTAGGTTCACCCGCCTGGAAAAGCTGGAGCCCGCTGCGGATCGCCCAATCCGTAGCGTACCGCTGCAATAGGCCAATCTCAATCGGCGCGGAAGCGCCGTTCAGCACACAGGCTCCCTCGCACAGCTCCTCCGTAGGACATACCCTTGCGCAGCTTGCGCCGACCGGATTGGCATCCATGATAGTCTGCGCCGATCCCCTGAGATTGTCGGTCGCGATTCTTTTGATAAAGGAAGGGATATTGATGCTGGTCGGACAGGCCTTGATACACGGCGCATCATAGCAGTACAGACAGCGGTTGGATTCCTCGATGGCCCCCTTGCGGGTAAGCCCCGGCTCTGCCTCGGCAAAATTACGCATGAACAGCTCCGGTGTCAATGTGGTTAACGGTGAAGATTGCTCCATCGGGTACCCCTCCTTCTGGCCAAAGTAGCTTCCACTCTCGGCTCGAATTTATGTTATATAATATAACATTATTACGATGATCGCCTTAATATTTTGCATACTTGTAAGAATTATTGTAGTAAAATAAACTTCAAGCCAATAAAATCGCTAATCACACTCCAATTTAAGTTAAGTTTTCTGACATATTATATTCAAACTATAGTCAATCCGCTTTTTCGTTACATTAGACAGATTGTCTAATTTCAAAAGTCACTTTTTTACCTGTGAGAATGGCCTGAGAACGAAGGGAATGAGGGGGAAGCTTATGGACTGGGAACTTGTATTTACGATCCGCGACGCGCTGAAGCGGCCGCTGTTCGCTGAAGCTGAGCTGATCGGGGGAAGAAACGGCCTGAACCGGGCCATCCGCTGGGTGCATGTGCTGGAGAGCGCGAGCCTGGAGAGTCTGATTCACGGGGAAGAGATGATTCTGACCACCGGAATGAGCGCAAGCACGGATCTGGATGCCGCCCTGTCTTTCATGCAGAATCTGATTGATAAGAACGCCGCCTGCCTGTGCATTGAGCTGGGAGCTTACTTCAGTGCCATTCCGCAGGAGATGATCGCTCTTTCGAACCTGCATGATTTTCCGCTGATCCAATTTACCCGCACTGTACGGTTCGTCGATATTACACTCGATCTGCATTCCCTCATCATCAACCGCCACCACCGGATGCTGCAAGAGCTGGAGAGTATCTCCCGCGAATTCCACCGGCTGACCCTAACCTCCCAGGGAACCCTTAAGGTCCTGCAATTGTTATGTAAAAGCACCCGCACACAGATTCTCTATATGCAGTTGCAAGGCAAACCTCTCTTCTTCCCGGCCCTTGCGCCAGAGGAGCAGCGTCCGCTGCTTGGCTTCTTCGAGACCTTCAGCGAAGAAATGGAGGGAGCAGTGCCGGAGGCCGCCCCCTATATCCGCGAATACGGCCATAAGACCATCGCCGTGAAGCCCGTTGGAGCCTTGGACCAGACTTGGGCCTATATCCTGATGGTCTGTAATCACAAGCCGCAGGAATTCGACTGCCTGCTGCTCGATTCGGCCTCCTTATCCATCGCACAGGAGCTGCTCCGCACGCGGTACATGGAGGAACGGAAGCTGTTCTCGGAGAATCTGTGGGTGGATGAGCTGGTCGGGGGACGCACTCAGGACGACAACCGGCTTAAGGGACTGGTCGGCCCGGACTTCAACCTGGTTAATGAACTGCCCTACCGGGTCTGCCTGATCGAGATCGAGAATCCCCGGGATGTCAAATGGAACAGCTCGGAGAATGACTGGGAATCCATCACCTTCCATCTCTCGCTCATCCTGCGCTCCATCTTCGAGAAGTACTCGCTCCGGCCGCTGATCACCCTGAAGAACAACCGGCTGACCGTCATTGCGCTGGATATCCAGTCCAAGCTGCCCGGCAAGCTGCGCCTGCAGCAGGCACTCGATTCCCTGCAGCATATCCGTGCGGATGAGAAGCTGAAGGACCTGCAGCTCGTCATCGGAGTCAGCAAGTCCCACCGGGGCCTGAAGCATGCTCATGCCGGTTACCAGGAAGCGGTACAAGCGCTGTCCCTCTATTCCTGTTACCAGAAGCCGGTCCTCATGTATGAGGAGTTAGGCGTCTTCCAGCTGCTGCTGAGCCTGAACGACGGCAAGACGCTGGAGAATTTCATCCGCAGCTATATCGGCCCTCTGATTGACCATGATGAGGCAAAAGGCAGCGAGCTGCTGCTGACGCTGCGCGTCTACCTCGATCATGACGGGTCGAAGCAGATCGCCGCCCGCAGCCTCTTCATCGTCAGGCAATCCCTCTACTACCGGCTGGACAAAATCACCGAGCTGCTCGGCGAGGACTTCATGCTCCCGGAGAACCGGATCTCCATTCAGGTCGCCCTGCGCGCCTACCAGTTCCTGTACCCGGAGAAATTCACTCTGCCCAGCTCCCGTTCAGCACAGCTGTGAAGGTATCGATGATGAACTGCACATCCTCATCTGCCGAGGATAACGGCGGAGCGAAGGTGAGCACATTATTGAAGCCAGCCACCGTATCGCCGTTCTTGCCGATGATCAGCCCCTTGGCTTTGCAGTCCGCAATAATCCCCTTGACGATGCTTAGCTCGGCGGGCTGTTTGGTGGACTTATCCGCCACCAGCTCAATCCCAACGACCAGCCCGAAGCTGCGGATATCACCAACCAGCTTATGCCCAAGCAGCCCGGCGAACCCGTCCGCCAGCCTGTGGCCCAGAATTCCGGCCCGCTCCACTAGTTGCTCCTGCTCCAGAATCTCCAAATTGCGCAGGGCCAGCGCACAGGCAGCCGGATTGCCGCCGAAGGTGTTCACATGACGGAAATGCCCGTAGTCATCACTGTTATCCTTGAAGGCCTCGTAGATCTCCTTACGTACAGCGGTAGCCGATAACGGCAGATAGCCGCTCGTCAGCCCCTTCGCCATCGTGACAATATCGGGCTTGATTCCGAAATTGTGATGTCCGAACTTGCGGCCGGACCGCCCGAAGCCGCAGATCACCTCGTCGATAATCAGCAATACGCCGTGGGTACGGCAGATCTCCTGCACCCGGTCCATATAGACCTGATGCGGGACGATCACGCCCCCGCCGGTAATGACCGGCTCCATAATCACCGCCGCTACAGAGGCTACGCCTTCCCAGACGATCATATCCTCAATCGCCTGCGCACACTGGAGGTTGAACGCCTCTTCAGTCATGCCGGCCGGACGGCGGTAGCTGTCAGGCGGCGCTACATGCAGGAACCCGCCTCCCAGCGGTTCGTACTTGTACTTGCGCTGCGCCTGCCCGGTCGCCGCCAGGGCGCCCAGCGAGCTTCCGTGATAGCCCCGGTAGCGGGCAATGAATTTATGGCGGTCAGGCTGGCCGGTCTGCTGCTGGTACTGGCGGGCGATTTTGAAGGCTGCTTCGTTCGCTTCCGAGCCGCTGTTGGAGAAGAAGATGACATACTCATCCTCCAGCCATTCATTCAGCTTCTCGGCCAGCGCGATGGCCGGCATATGGCTCTGCGTCAGCGGGAAATAGGGCAGGCTCAGCAGTTGGTTGTACGCCGCCTCCGCCAGCTCCTTGCGCCCGTACCCTACATTCACACACCACAGGCCGGACATGCCGTCCAGGAATTTATTGCCATCGATATCGGTAACCCATGAGCCGCTTGCGGAAGCTGCAATCATCGGCGGATGCTGCTCACTGTAAGGGGTCATATTATGCCACAAGTACCGCTGGTCCTTCTTAACCGCCAGCTCGCTTTCTTTGCCCAGACTCTGCATGACACACTCTCCTCCTTAGCTTTCCTTCTTTTAGTAACGCGCGGTAATCATTTTCTTGCGGGTGTAGAATTCCACACCGTCACGGCCGTTCGCGTGCAGATCTCCATAGAACGATTTCTTGTACCCTGAGAAAGGGAAGAACGCCATCGGCGCAGGCACGCCCAGATTGACGCCCAGCATCCCGGCATCGATCTCCTCACGGAATTCGCGGACCGCCCTGGCGCTGTCCGTGTAGATGCACGCTCCGTTGGCGAAGGGCGACTCATTGGTGACCGCTATCGCCTCCGCCAGATTCTTCACCCGCACCACTGACAGCAGCGGCGCAAAGATCTCGTCACGCCAGATCTTCATACCCGGCTGCACATGGTCGAAGATCGTCGGGCCCAGGAAATAGCCGCTGCCTGCGGCCGCAGCATCCTTGCGGCCGTCCCGCACCAGCACCGCCTTCTCGGCAAGCCCAGCTTCAATGTAATCGATTGTCCGGTCTTTGTTCGCCTGCCGGATGACCGGGCCCAGGAACACCCCCTCATCCTTGCCGTTCCCAATCTTCAGCCCGTCCGCGGCCTCCGCGATCCGGCTCACCAGCTCATCGGCAATGTCCTCCTGCACCACCACTACAGCGCAGGCCATGCACCGTTCGCCCGCGGAGCCGAAGGCTGCGGATAGAATATTCTTCACCGCATGGTCCAGATCGGCATCCTTCAGCACGATCGAATGGTTCTTCGCGCCGGCCAGCGCCTGCACACGCTTGCCATGTGCGGTCCCCTGCTTATAGACATATTCCGCCACCGGCTGCGAGCCGACGAAGGAGACAGCCTTCACTTCCTCATGCGCCAGCAGGCCGTCCACCACCTCATGCCCCCCGTGTACTACATTCAGCACCCCCGGCGGGAAGCCCGCTTCTGCGAACAGCTCCGCCAGCCGGTTCACCAGCAGCGGTGTCCGCTCGGAGGGCTTCAGAACAAAGGTATTGCCGCAGGCTACCGCCAGCGGGAACATCCAGCAGGGCACCATCATCGGGAAGTTGAACGGGGCGATGCCGCCCACAACTCCCAGGGGATAACGATACATGCCGGACTCTACGCCTGTCGCGATATCCGGCAGCTGACTGCCCATCATCAGCGTAGGAGTGCCGGCAGCAAATTCCACGCATTCGATGCCGCGCTGCACCTCGCCCAGCGCTTCCTCCAGGCTTTTGCCGTTCTCCAGCGTAATCAGCTCAGCCAGCTCCTTGCTGTGCTGCACCAGCAGCTGCTGGTACTGGAAGAAATAGCGGGCCCGACGCGGAACGGCGACTCTTTTCCACGCGGAATAGGCTCTCGAAGCTGCCCGCACCGCCGCATTCAGCTCCTCCCGGCTGGAAATCGGCACATAGGCAATCACCTCACCTGTCGCCGGGTTGAACACTTCCTCCTGCCGCCCGGATAAGGACTCCACCCAAGCTCCATTCACATAGTTCATCACTTTACCGGCCTGCCCCGTGAGCAGTGTCATCGTCTGCACCTCTTTTCCTGTGTTCGTCGCTATTTAGAAGAGATGACCGCCTTACCAGGCGGCCATCTGCTTCAGCTATGAAGGAATCCTATTACCTGTTATTTCGCCGCCATCTCCACAATCTCGTTCGTGTAGGCCTCCTCCACCTTGGAAGCCGTCTTAATGACCCCGAATTTCAGCGCGATATCGGCGGTCTGCTGGAAAGCAGCAGCATCCGTATACCCCAACTTGGAAGCATCGAAGCCCTCCGGCTGGATCAGCTTGGCAACCTCTGTCATCATCGTCAGCTGATGCTCCCGGGTCGTGCTGCCCGCCTCGGCAAGCTTCATCACACTGTCCACAGCCGCTTCGGGATCAGCAATCGCATCCGCCCAGCCCTTCAGGGAAGCACGGACGAACTTGGCAGCCGTCTCTTTGTTGCCCTCCAGCCACTCCTTATTGGCGAACAGATTGTCTTCGAGCATCGCCACACCTTCGTCATTCATGTCGATAACACTGAGGTCCTCTGCCTTGATGCCCGACTCCAGCACCACCTGATATTCGTTATAGGTCATGGCCGAGGCCGCATCCAGCTCACCGCCGAGGAACTGGTCCATCGTGAAGCCCTGCTTGGTGAAGTTCAGATCCTTGCCTGAATCCAGCTTGTATTTATCAAACAGCGCCAGAAGCTCAAACTCATTGCCGCCCATCCAGTTGCCCACCTTCTTGCCCTTCAGCTCAGCGGGTGTAGTGATGCCCGCTTCCTTCTTGGATACCAGCACCAGCCCGCTCTTCTGGAAAATCTGGGCGATCTGCACCAGCGGCATCTCCTGCTCCTGGCTGGTCAGCAGACTCGCCACCCAGTCCACGCCGATATCGGCCGAACCGCCGGCCACCTGCTGCTCAGGCACGATATCCGGCCCGCCCGGCAGAATCTCGACCTTCAGGCCCTCTGCCGCATAATACCCTTTGTCCTGCGCCAGGAAGTACCCTGCGAACTGTGCCTGCGGCACCCATTTGAGCTGCAGCTTCACAGTGACCGGCTCAGCCGCCGGTTCTGTGGTCGCCGCAGCTTCCGGCGAAGCTGACGCCGCATTCCCCGCAGTCGCTTCTGCATCGGAGGGACCGGCGTTGTTGTTACCGCCACAGCCTGCAAGCAGCGAGATCAGCATTAGAACCGCCGCAAGCCATAACCCGCCACGAGTTTTGCCCTGTTTACCCTTCATCATAGCAACTCCCCCTACCACTCAAGTTTTTTGTAAGACAGCCTGACACAGCATGATTGCGCTCTTATTGCTATATGCATACAGCTTGTGCCTGGCAGCTTCTTTATCTCCTGCCAGCATACAAACCGGATGTAACAGTTCCAGGGTTGCAGATGTTGCGATTACAGGCATTGCGATTACGGGCGCAGCGGATACTGCGGGAATTCACGCTACGCTCGCCGGGAAGGGTGCCACTTGATAAATACCTTTTCCAGCCGCTCCACGGCCAGGTAAAAGATTACTCCGGCAACCGCAGCAAGCACGATGCAGGCCCAGCCCAGCGGCATCTTCGCCACCTTGATGGAATTCGAGAGCAGATACCCGAGCCCCCGCGAGGAGAAGAAGAACTCCCCGACAATTGCCCCGATCATGCTCGCTGTTGCGTTGATCTTCAAGGCGGTGAATACATAAGGCAGACTGTTCTGAATCCGCAGATGGCGGAATACCGCCCGCTTGCCTGCCGCATAGGAATGCATCAGGTCCAGCGCCAGCGGGTCTACATCCGCCATGCCCTTGTAGGCATTGATCGCCATAGCCGCCATCGTGGTCGCGGTCACAATCGCCGCCCGCGAGCCGATGCCGTCTCCGAACCACAGGTTCATGATCGGGGCAAGCGCCACAATAGGCACGGCATTGAGTGCAGCTACCATCGTGAGGCTGCCGCCGCCCCATCGGGGCCAGGCTGTGGCAGCCAAGGCAATCAGGAAGCCGCAGCCGGAGCCGATCAGCATACCAAGAACAGCTTCAGTGAGGGTATACCCGGTGTAAGAGAGCAGCAGACTGAGATTATCCCGCATCGCTTCAGCGATGGCGGAGGGCAAGGGGAGCTGATATTTCTTCAGATCGAAGATACGGTGAAAGATCTGGAGCTCCCACAGCAGCAGGAACAAAGCTCCGGCAAGCAGGGGCAGCACGAACCCGGGGTTCAGCCATCTCAGGAATTTCCACGGATCTCTGCTTTGATCCGTATCTGCCGTAATAACGTTGTTAGAGGACGAGAATTCGCGAACCGTATTGATGTCCATTAGCGGCTGCCTCCTTGAGGACGGAATTCCGGCTGCCAGGGGGCTACCAGACGTTCCACCAGACTCATCAGCCAATAGCTGGTCATACCCAGCAGAGCACCGACCAGCACCGTGGACCAGAACATATAGGTATGGGAGGGTCCATAATAGAGATTGCGGAGCATAATAACCCCGATCCCGCGCTGCGCACCCATCAGCTCGACCAGAATTGCGCCGGTTACAGCCAGCGGCGCGGCAATCTTCAGACCGCTGAACAGCCCCGGCAGTGCTGCCGGGAAACGCAGCTTCCAATATACAGCCCACGGCTTAGCGGCATAAGAGTGCATCAGCTCCAGGGCCGAAGGGTCCACACTCCGCAGACCGCGCAGCATATTCAGCGCCACCGGGAAGAAGGTGATATAGCCGGAGATGATGATCCTCGACATCTGCTCATCCCGCACAATCCCGTATATGATCGGCGCTAGCCCCAGAATCGGAATCATCTGCGAAGCAACGGCATACGGGAAGGCAAGCTGCTCTATCATCCGGGAGAGGCTCATCAGCACGGCCAGCAGCACTCCGGAGAGCGCGCCAATCAGAAAGCCCACCCCGGCATTGCCGAAGGTGGCTCCCCCTTCCCGGAGAAGGGTGCCGCTGTACTGCCACAGGGTGAGCGCCACCTCGTGGACATAAGGCAGCTTGGACTGGGCCAGCGGCGTCTTCGCCACATGCAGCAGCCACCAGGAGACCGCCTCCCACAGCACCAGCAGGCCGCAGATCCAGACAAGCAGCGGCAGTGTACGCCCCCGCATTAACGCACGGTTCAGCTTCATAGCTACACCCCTTCGAAGCTGTCGCGGATACGGGCAATCAGCTCGAAGAACTCCGGACTGTTCCTCATGTCCGCCGTACGCGGACGGGGCAGCGGAATATCAACGACTGCCGAGAGCCTGCCCGGATGCGGAGACAGAACGAATACCCGGTCCGACAGGAAGATCGATTCGGGAATACTATGGGTAACGAACACAATCGTGCTCTGCACCTTACTCCAGACGGAGAGCAGCTCTTCATTCAGCCGCTCGCGCGTGAATTCATCCAGCGCCGAGAACGGTTCATCCATGAGCAGAATTTCCGGCTCCATGGAGAGTGCCCGGGCAATGGCTACGCGCTGCTGCATCCCCCCGCTGAGCTGCCAGGGATACTTGTCAGCGAACCCCTGCAGGCCTACGAGATCTAGCAATTCCAGCGCTTTGTCCTCACGGATCGATTTCTTAACGCCCAGCAGCTCGAGCGGCAGCGTAATATTATGCTTGACCTTCCGCCAGTCATACAGCACCGGACTCTGGAACACAATGCCGTATTTCTGGGCCAGCCGGGCCTCCTTGGCGCTTTTGCCTGCCACCATGATATTCCCTGCCGTTGGTGTGATAAGATCTGCCATCAGCCTCAGCAGCGTAGTCTTTCCGCACCCGGAAGGGCCCAGAAGGGAGACGAACTCCCCCTTGGCAATATCAAGACTTACCTGATGCAGGGCCAGCACATCTGCCGTCTCCGTCTGGTAACGCATTTCGACATGCTCCAGCTGTATTTCAGGAATTGTTGCTGCTACTAGTGACATCTCCAGTCCCCCTCCATCCCTGAATCTATTTAATGTTAATTAAAATAACATAATAATCGCGTCATTATCGCGTTTTCCGTGCTTTTAATTTATTCATGTAGGATTAATTAACATGTTACACTTTGCCTGCTAATCCCACATTAGACAAAGCGTAAGATTGAGGCTGTGAAATTCCGTCACTTTGTCTAAGGGGCCGCTTACAGTGTAAATAATAGAACGGATTGCCGATAAAATAGTAAGTAACCATAAGTGGAAACGGCTGCGCCACCCCGCCATGTCATCTTCGCGGATGTGTGCTATCCTTTACATGCATGTCATTTTGTGTCCAGGAGACTATTCCCAATGTCCTATGCTCATCCCAACCCATGGAGGCATTCCCCATGGCATCTATGATTTCCAACTACATTATTATCGTTTCGATCTCCGGTGTGCTGAACGCCTTGCTCGCCCTGTTTGCTTTTTACAGGAAGACTGACTTCTCGGGTCTGCGCGCATTCATCGTCAGCTCCGCCGCCTCGGCGGTATACACATTTGCCTTCGCACTTGAACTCTCAGGGAACTCGATGGAACAGATTAAGTTCTGGATCAAGCTGGAGTATCTCGGAATGCCGTACATCGCGCCCTCCAGTCTGCTGATGATCATGCATTTCGTAGGCTTAGAGAAGCTGGTCTCCAAAAAATTGCTGGTCTTCCTCTACTCCGTCCCCGTGATCTCCACGGTGCTTGTCTGGACCAACGACTCCCATCACCTGTTCTATAAGTCTATCTACTTCCGGGGAGACGCACCTACACCGCTGGTGGATATCGTCATGGGGCCCTGGTATATCGTGCAGGGCAGTCTGACCTTCGGCTGTATGCTGGCGGGTATGTGCCTGATCCTCTGGCGCTGGGGGCGGATGCGGCGGGCTTATCTGCGGCAGATGCTGATTATTTTTGTTGGACAATTCCTGCCTGCGCTGGGGGCCTTCCTCTATCTGATGGACCTGACTCCGTATGGAACAGACCCTGTTCCCGTTGTGATGAGCGTAACCTCGTCCCTGTATATATGGGCCATTCTGTCCAGAGGGATGCTGACTGCCGCGCCGATTGCCCGCGAGAATCTGTTCGAGAGCATGCGCGACGGCGTACTGGTCATGGACCTCTCCGACAAGCTGGTGGACTATAACCGGGCCGCTGCCGAGATGCTTGAAGATCTGGATGCTGCCGCCATCGGCCGCCCGCTGGCCCAGCTCTTCCTGCCTGCCGGCAAAGAGGCGGTCGATTATGTAATGAATTCCAATCCGCAGATCAGTGAAGAGCAGGAGCTGGTGTGGCATTCCGGCGGAGAAGTCCGCTATTATCAGGTCCGTTCCTCCCCGGTGCAGAAGCATGACGGCCATCTCGCCGGGCGGATGATCATGCTGATCGATGTTACTGAACGGACCCTGCTCCAGGACAAGCTGCTACAGCTCGCCACCATCGACAGCCTGACCGGCATCTACAACCGGACCCACTTCATGGAGCTGAGCCGAGAGCGGCTGAAGGAAGCTGCCGGCTCCGCCGCCCCTTTCTCGGTCATCCTGCTGGATATCGATTTCTTCAAGAATATTAACGACCGCTACGGGCATCAGCACGGGGATATGGCCTTACAGCATGTAGTAAGCGTATGCCGCCAGCATGTCCGGGAGGGGGACGTCTTCGGACGGTACGGAGGTGAGGAATTCGTCTTAAGCCTGCCGGGAGCCCCCTTGAAGGAAGCGGCCCTGATCTCTGAGCGCATCCGCAGGGACATCGAGCAGAGCACCTTCTCCACCTTCACCGGAACCATTAAAATCACAGCTAGCTTCGGCGTAACTGAAGCCTTCCGCCGTTCGATCTCACTGGAGGAGCTGCTCTCAGAAGCAGACCACGCCCTCTATTCCTCCAAGCGGAACGGCCGCAATAGCGTTCATCTCTATGGCGTCTCCTCCATCACCCGCTTCAAGCCCATGTGATGGAGGCAAGCCCTCTTTTCCTGCCCCGCGCGGCACCTCCTGCTTTCTCTGCGCATATCAAGTAGAAACGTCTTTGCCGTCCTTTTAAAGGACGGTACCATAAAAATTCTTATATTTGAATAAAAGGCACCCGCCGGGTATATCTGCCTGCTCTTTTGGTGATACCAGCTTCCATAGCCCCTTTTTCTCTCCAGTTCTTTCCTGGTTCCGCACTGATTTCCGTCATTCCTGTTCTCCTGTTGTTTGCATAGGCGGGTTTTCAGTTTAATAAGAGTTAGCCGATCCGTTCGGTCTTAATTCCGGTAGTTGTGAGGGGGAGGGGACTATGATCAAGATTGGGCTGACCGGCTTCGGAGACCATGAGGAGCTGTACGGCAAAATCAAACCCGCCGACCGCCTGCCCGCCTACAGCGCCCATTTTCCCATTGTGGAGATTGACAGCTCCTTCTATGCGGTTCAGCCGGTCCGAAATTACGAGAAATGGGTGAATCAGACGCCGGAGGCGTTCCAATTCATTGTGAAGGCTTATCAGGGAATGACCGGACATCTGCGGGAAAAAAAGAATTACTACGATACGCCGGAGGAGATGTACCGGGCCTTCCATACCTCTATCGCTCCTGTCCGCTCAGCGGGGAAGCTGGCGATGGCCCTGTTTCAATTCCCGCCCTGGTTCGACTGCACCAAAGACAACGTGGATTTCCTGCGTGAGGCGAAGGAGCTGCTGCTGGATGTGCCCGCTGCCATCGAATTCCGTAATGATTCCTGGTACAGCCCTGAGATGCGTGAGCGGACCCTCCGTTTCCTGGAGCAGGAAGGCTGGATTCATACGATAGCCGACGAGCCGCAGGCAGGTTCCGGCTCCGTCCCGATTGTCCCTGTCGCCACCCGGCCGGACCTCACCTACGTGCGGCTGCATGGGCGCAACACCGCAGGCTGGAACCAGAGCAGTCACCCGGACTGGCGCAAGCTTCGCTATCTGTACTGCTACAGCACCGAGGAACTGACGCAGTGGCGGGACCGGCTGCTGGAGCTTGAACAGACCTGTAAGAATATTTACGTGGTATTTAATAATAATTCTGCCGGGGATGCCACTCCTAATGCTCTAGAGCTGCAATCGCTGCTCGGGATCGACGGCGGACTGGCCCCGCGCCAGCTGGACTTGTTCACCTGATGTACAGAGGTCTACATATATCTCTTCTACTCCTTGCTGAAGCGCCAGCATTACCAGAATCTCCAGATCAGGGTAACCGTCGGAGTTGTCTTACACATGTAAAGGAGGCCTACCTATATGAAGAGAAATCATACTATGATGCAATTTTTTGAATGGCATGTCGCGGCGGACGGAGAACACTGGAAACGCCTGGCCCAGATGGCCCCGGAGCTGAAGGCGGCGGGCATTGATTCGGTGTGGGTCCCCCCTGTGACTAAGGCCGTCTCGCCCGAAGATACCGGCTATGGGGTCTACGATCTCTACGACCTTGGTGAATTCGATCAAAAGGGCGATGTGCGCACAAAGTACGGAACCAAACAGGAGTTAATCGACGCGATTGCCGAGTGCCTGAAGAACGGCATTGCGGTCTACGTGGATCTGGTCATGAACCATAAAGCCGGAGCGGATGAGACGGAGGTCTTCGAGGTCATTGAGGTGGATCGAAACGACCGTACCAAGGATATCTCCGAGCCGTTCGAGATTGAAGGCTGGACCAAATTCGATTTCCCGGGGCGCGGGGATGAATACTCCAGCTTCAAGTGGAATCATACTCACTTCAACGGGACCGATTTCGATGCCAAGGAAGGCCGCAGCGGCGTCTTCCGGATTGACGGCACGAATAAAGGCTGGAATGAGAATGTGGATACCGAATTCGGCAACTACGACTATCTGATGTTCGCCAACATCGATTACCTCAATGCAGATGTGAAGCAGGAGATGCTGAACTGGGGCAAATGGCTGGTGGATACGCTGCAATGCAGCGGATACCGGCTGGATGCAATCAAGCATATCAACCACGAGTTCATCAAGGAATTCGCCATGGAGATGAAAAAGAAACGCGGCGAGGATTTCTACATCGTCGGTGAATTCTGGAACTCCAATCTGGAGGCCTGCCGCGAATTCCTGAACACTGTCGATTACCAGATCGATCTGTTCGATGTCTCTCTTCATTACAAGCTGTACTCCGCTGCACTGGCAGGCCGGGACTTCGACCTGACGCATATCTTCGATGATACGCTGGTCCAGACACATCCCGCGAATGCTGTCACCTTCGTCGACAATCATGATTCCCAGCCTCATGAAGCGCTGGAATCCTGGGTGGGCGACTGGTTCAAGCAAAGTGCCTATGCCCTGATTCTGCTGCGGCGCGACGGATATCCCGTGGTCTTCTACGGGGATTATTACGGCATCGGCGGCCCTGCCCCGATGGAAGGCAAGAAGGACGCCATCGATCCTCTGCTCTGCGCCCGCTACACCAAGGCGTACGGGGAGCAGGACGATTACTTCGACCATCCGAACACCATCGGCTGGGTCCGGCGCGGCGTTCAGGAGATCGAAGGCTCCGGCTGCGCTGTAGTCATCTCCAACGGAGACAACGGAGAGAAGCGGATGTTCGTGGGCGAAGCGCGCAGCGGGGAGGTATGGGAGGACTTCACCCATAACCGTGAGGAGTCCGTCACCATCGGTGAAGACGGCTGGGCCGTATTCCCGGTGAACGGCGGCAGCGTCTCCGTCTGGGCCTTACCCGAGCCGAAGCCGGCCGATGCCTGCGCGGAGGAGTAAGCTTGTAAAGATGAAGAATGCCGTCCCTGTGATTAGGGGACGGCATTCTTTTATAGCTGTGAAACGGCTTCACTCCCCGGGCAACAAACCTCCCATTTTATCCACATATTATACACAAAAGAAATATATTGCTCTTTATAAACGAAAACAAGCTACTTATTTGCTCATCTGGTACTCACCTGGCCCACTTTCAGCTCCAACAATGGGATTTATCCCCGATGTTATCCACATCTTATCCACAACATGCACAACATCTGATGAACTCTACAGAATTTCTATTATGAATAACGCAAAATAGGCGAATCCACGCCACGGGGGCTATGAATTCGCCTATTTATGCTGTGCAAGACATAGCTTGCAGTTAGCATTTGCTTCTGTTGGTTAGCGGCTTGTGGTTGTGTTATCCCCGTCAGCCCAGACGCCTGTGTCATTGTTCAGAATACGTTCGATCGGATATACCTTCCATACTGCGGTTACTACAGCCGAACACAGGACTGCTTTGAGCAGGTCGCCCGGAAGAAACGGCCACATGCCAGCCGTCAGTGCCTTGCCGAGTGAATCCATGCCTGTAGAATAGGCAAGCCATCCCACACCGCCCGGATAAACTAACAGTGCCCCGAAGATAAAGTTAACGGCCAGCAGCTTCGCGAAGGTGTATTTGTCCTGCTTGATGCGTTCGGCGAAAAAGCCAATCAGCCAGGCCACGAACGGCCAGGAGAAGATATATCCGGCGGTAGGGCCAACCAGGACCGCTAATCCTCCGCTTCCGCCCATCACCTGGAATCCGGCAGCAGCGAGTCCGATTACGATCAGTACAGCAAGTGCCCCGTAACGGGCCCCAAGGATAGAACCAGCCAGCATTACCGCGAGGGTCTGCATGGTGATGGGTACCGTGGAGAAGGGCAGCGAGATTTTTAAATAACTCAGAGCTATCATGACAGCGGCAAATAAAGCGCTGAATATCAGGCCGCGGGTTGTCCATTTCTTCATGGCCGGGAGGTTCCCCCTTTTTTTAAAATATAAGAATTTATATGTTTCACGCTACAAATTATCCTTCTATTTCCCGCAGAAACGGTACCGTCCTTTAGAAGGACGGCAAAGCCGTTTTCACTTGGGATCACTATAACATCCCCCTCCAGATACATCAATCCTGAAAACTTTGTTATAATGGGTAGCAATTGTTGACTAGAGCTGGACGGAAAGCAGGCATGAAGATGATCAGGGCGCATAATATAAGCTTGTCTGTGCGGGAGGGGCAGCATCGCCGTACGGTACTGCAAGGGATTAACATTCATATAGAGCCCCGGGAATGGGTAGCACTCACAGGGGCCAACGGCTGCGGCAAATCCTCGCTCATCCGCTCCTTCAACGGACTGAATACCCCCTCGGGCGGCAGTCTGTCCGTGGCCGGACTGGACCTGCGCCTGCCGGAGAACCGGACGGCTGTGAAGCAACATGTGCAGCTTGTATTTCAGAATCCCGAAGCACAGACGGTGGGCTCCACCCCCTTCGAGGATATCGCCTTCGGGCTGGAGAACCGGGGACTGGAACGAAAGCGGATGATTGCACGAATCCATGAGATTCTACAGCAGGTAGGGCTAAGCCATAAAGCAGAAGCAGAGGTATCCACGCTGTCCGGCGGAGAACGCCAGCGCCTGGCGGTAGGCTGCTGCCTGGCACTGGAAGCCGATATGATCATTTTCGATGAGGCCACCTCGATGCTGGACCCTGAGGGAAGATCAGATATTCTGGAGCTGGCCCAGGGGCTATGGCAGGCGGGGACTACCATCCTCTGGGTCACCCAGCGGATGGAGGAGCTAGCCGCAAGCCCGCGCATCGCGGTGCTGGGCGAGGGACAATTGCTCTATGACGGCAGCCCGCGCAGCCTGTTCTATACCTCGGAGCTGCCGGAGACACTCGGCTGGCTTCCTTCTCCGGCTGTCCGGGTCGGGAAGCTGCTGCTGAAGCAGGGCTGGCCGCTTCATCTGCTGCCGCTGACCGGGCAGGATCTGGAGGAGCTGCTATGAGAATTCATACAGAGCAGCTCTCCTTTTGCTATGAAGGCAGCAGGCCAGCGGTTCATGAGATCTCTCTTGATATCCCTACAGGTACGCTGACCGTCCTCTGCGGAGTGAACGGGAGCGGTAAATCTACGCTGCTCCGTCTGCTCGCGGGTCTTGCACAGCCTTCCTCCGGGCAGATACTCTACGATCACGGGAAGAAGACGGACTCCAAGACCGCCGAAGCAGTATCCATGGTGTTCCAGCAGCCGGAGACGCAGCTGTTCGCGGTTACGGTACATAAAGATATCGAATACGGCCTAATGGAGCGCGGGGTGTCCAAGGAGAAGCGTCCAGAGATCATCGCCAGCGCCCTGGCGAAGACCGGGCTGGCTTACGATGAATTCGCCGGGCGCTCACCCTTTCTGCTTAGTGGAGGTGAGAAGCGGCGCGTATGTATTGCGGGAGCCCTGGCCGTAGAACCCGGACTCCTGATTCTGGATGAGCCGACCGCAGGGCTGGACCCGCAGGCAGCGCAAGCACTGCTCGAAATGGTGCAGCAGCTGCGCAGCAGCGGCCTGACCCTGATCATCGGCACCCATGATCTGGACAGCTTCCTGCCGGTTGCAGACAAGGTCATCGTGATGAAGCAGGGCGCTATTCATTATGACGGTCCTGCTCCGGCATTGACTGCCGACCCCGGCCTGCTGGCAGACGCCGGACTCACGCCCCCCGTCTATGCTTCCATGGGACGCAGAGCAGTGCAGCATGGCCTGCTGGGAGCAGTCCCGGACAGTCTGGAGGAGCTGCTGGCAGGGCTGGAAAAGCACCCGCTGCCTATCCCGCAAGCAGACAGCAGGCACGCAGACTCTGGCGACTCTGCACGCAGTGGCGCTTCAACATCCGGCAGCCCAAGTCGCGAACAGGACCCTCCACGCAGATCTGGCTGGCAAGGCCTTGATCCCCGGGCCAAATGGCTGGGGATGATTCTCGGCTCGCTGGTCCTGTTAGGGATGAACACTCTGCTTCCGCTGCTGCTTACCACCGGGCTGCTGACCGGGCTCGCGGCATCGGCTCGCATCTCCTGGCGCCGGGCCTTCCGCTTCTTCCGCCCGTTCCTGCTGATGTTCCTGTTCCTCTGGCTGCTGTCCGGCCTTAGCTGGAGCTCTCCCGACCTCGTACTCGGGCCGCTCAGCTTCAGCTATGCAGGACTGGAGCGCGGGGGAATTAGCGTGCTGCGCTTCCTGCTGCTGATTGCCCTGGGCTTCCTGTTCACCGAGACGACCACCGGAGCCCCCTTGCGCGAGGGTCTGGAATGGGGCATCGCTCCACTGCGGACCCTGGGCATCCGCACCCGTAACTGGTCGCTTGCCGTATCCGTGACCCTGCAGTTCGTGCCGTGGATTCTCAGCAAGCTGGCCCAGCTGCAGCTGGCGCTGGGCTCACGCGGAAGACGCGCCCGCGGAATGGCCCGCTGGTCCCCGAGGCAGATCGCCCTAATCATCGTGCCTCTGCTGATTCTTGTCCTGGGTATGGGCGATGAGCTGGCGACAGCCGTAGAATCAAGGGGGTATGATCCCGCCAAGCAGCGGACCCCTGTCTATCAGCTCCGCTGGAGCAGGCGTGATACACTGGCAGCGATAGGTATCCTGGCTGTTGCAGCTACACTGTGGTGGGTAGCCCGGATTAGCTGAGCGGATACGGAGCGAGTCCGCGAACAAAATCACCTTAGCGGATGGATCATGCAAGAACTTATACGTGCTTCGCAGCTAATATAGTTAAACCCGCCTTAGCTATCCACCTACTTATGGGGCATCCAGCTAAATCAGGGGCGCTAGCGCCCCTGATTTTTGCTCCATCGGCCTTTATTCGGCCTACGCTCCCTCGCGTCAGCCCATTGCTGATTGTATGCTGTTTTTGGCATACATTTGGCCCACATTCCATCTCACCGCCCATTGTATGCTGTTTTTGGCATACATTCGGCCCGTGCTACCTCTCGCCGTCCAATGTATTCGGTTTTTCTCATACAATCTTGGTACACCATTTACTCCTTTAGCATGCGTCCGAGTACTCCCCCCAACAGCGCACACTCCTAATCACAAGCAAGCCGCCCCCCCAGCTATCGGAGAGGGCGGCAACTTTTTTGCAGCTACAGCAGCTTTAATTACTTCAAGGTACTCGCAAGGACCGAGATATCACCGGAGGAATAATCCAGGAAATACGCTGTTTTCGACTTCACATTAGCGTACAGGAATTTGGTGGTGCCATTCTTCGGCCATTCCTGATTCTTCAGCAGCACCGCGCCCCCCTGAGAGAATAGAGACCATGAGTGCCCCTGCAGATCCCCCACAAAAACCTGACCGTTAACCGCTCCCGTAACCCAACCGGAAATGTCGCCTTCCTCTTTGAAGATTTGTTGTACTGAAGCCGTTTCTTTGCCGGTAGCTTTGCTGATTAACCGGAAGACCTTCTGAGCCTCATCGGCTGAAGGACGGCTGACATTCCCCGGTACGGGCTGATAAGTGTAGGAAGTGTAGGCCGCATAGAAGTTCCCGCTGGATTGAATGGAGAAGTCCGTATTGAAGTCCTTGATTACCGTCTCATTTCTTGAATACAGATTAACCAGCTTCACCAGATAGTCCGTGCTCATAATGCCCTGTGCCTGATACTTAACCGCCAAATACGGGTATCCCTGAAAATCCCAATCCATTACAGATATATTCTCATAGCCCTTATCAACGAACTTGGCATTGTAAGTTACATTCGGCTTCGCCCAGGGATACTGATAGAGGCTGAAGGTATTCCCCGCTTGGACCATGATCCGTTCATTGGTTTTACCGCTTGGAGCTACCCATTTCACTTTATCCCCTGCCGTTTTAAGCGGGATATCCGTTTTGCTGAGGAGACGTCCACTAGAGGAGAATACGGATTTCGAAATTTTAGTGCCCTTGCCTTGTTTAAGCAGCACAATTTTCGGGGGACTGCTCATCACCTGTAAGTCCAGGATACGGCTGGAGTCCTCAGATATCGTAATCGCAGTGTTTGTATGTAAGTCAACGATATCGGCTCTATTATTCACATGATCCACAAGTGCCACTGCATTTCCGCTAACCCATACCACATCGGTCTGCTCATTAACCGGCTGCTCTTTGGGGCCGGCATTCGCCGGACCGGCGGAAATCAGCAGGCCCATAGTCAACGCAGAAATAACTAATACCTTCTTGAACATAGAATAATCCTCCTGTTACGCGATTTTCGAATCCCTGTTTATGACGCCTGGATATATAAAAAGTTGCAGAAAATCAAATATTTTCCGCAACTCCTTGTCGCCGTATCCGGTCTTCCGTCTATTACAAGGCTTATTCGCCAATCACCAACAGGCTATTCAACTCACTCCTCCTCCTCCGGATGTCTGGAGACCAGCCTCACCAGATCCAGGGTCAACAGAGGGAGAGTCACAGCAGCGGGATAGGCCAGATAGCGCGGCTCCCATACCGGGTTGAACTTCTCCTTATACCGGCGCAGACCGGAGAAGCCGTACCAGTGGCCGCCGCGTTCAAAAACAAGCCGGGCAAGCTTCTCCTCCCGCAGCGCTCCAAAGCGGCCCCCGACATTGGACAGCGGGGCAGACCCGAGGTTAAAGCTTCTGTATCCGCGGGCTTTCGCCCATTCCAGCAGGCACAGGAACAGGTAGTCCATAGTGCCGTTCGGGGTATCCTTGTGATGGCGCATCAGATCCACCGAGACCGTCTTCTGCCCGTCATAGCCAGGAGCCATGGAGGCAAAAGCCAGCAGATGGCCCTCTGGTCCGCGCAGCAGCGCCAGCGGTGCGAGCTGGAGGTATGGCTCGCTGAACCAGCCCAGTGAGTAGCCTTTTTCCATTCGCCCGGCCAGCCATTCCTCTGACAACAGGCGAAGCTCCTGCAGCAGCTCCTTCGAGTGCTGTGCCTCTGTAATCTCGAAACGGTAGCCCTCGCGCTCGAACCGCCCCTTCACATTACGCAGGCTGGCGTTCCGCGAACCGCTAATGCTGAAGTCCGCAAGCGGAACCAGCGCCTCTTCCCCCAGCTTGAAGAACCGGTAGCCCTGCTCATGATAGAGCGGAAGATGCGCCGGGGTCGCCTGATAGAAGACTACAGATAGGCCATATAAGTCGGCAGCCTGCCTGAACTCACTGATTCCGTTGTTAAGCAGATTCATCGGCCCCAGCGGGTCACCCAGCACCACCAGCTTGTCCCGGACTCTGGCGAAGGCGAATAGCACCCGGCCTTCCTGGGCCCAATAGAAGCTTTTGTCGCCAAGGAACAGCATGTGGCTTAAGGCATTGCCCCAGCCTTCTGAGAGGAAGCGCTCCAGCCGCGCCATATCCTTATCCGCGAGAAGCGTATCTGCCTTGTGCTGCGGCCTGAGGGCTACCAGCATCGTCAGCAGCAGCCAGGAGAAGATCAGTCCGCCGGCCGCCGTAACGGCCACATTACTGTGCTGCCGCAGCCATTCCGGCTGGATGCCGGGCGGAAGATGCTTCAGGAAGCCGTGATGGGTATAACTCGCCAGCCCGTAATAGCTAAGGGCTACAGCCGAAGTCAGGAGCAGCCACCATAAAGTGCTTTTAGCGCTAAAAGGAACGCTGATCCGGTAGAACCGGCTTCGTGAGATCCAGAGAATCATCCCCACCACCAGCAGGAACAGGGCCTCCTCGTAATCGAACCCCTTCGTGAATGCAAAGACCGCCCCGCTAAGCAGCAGCAGGCTTGTCCAGACATAGGCTCTACGGACACGCAGGGAGATCCCGCGCGACAGCAGAATCAGCATAAAGCCGATTAGCACGGACAGATGGTGCGAGATCTGCATCACGGGCAGCGACAGCAGCTCCTCTGTCACCTTTAGCCTGTAGAGCAGCTCAGGCGTAGCTGCGGACAACAGCAGAAGCAGGCCACTGGCTAAGACCAGCTTACCGAGTGCCCATACGCCCAGATCACTGAGGAAGGTATATTGGCCGGGCCAGCCCCATATTTTTTGCCATACCGTCAGGGGTGCTTCGACTCTGTCGCCGCTGCGTTCAGTGCCCTTCGTACCCGGCAGCCCGAACTCCAGCGCAGCCAGCACCAGCCCGAGCAGCCAGGGGATAATGTAATAGAATAATCTGTAGATGACCAGGACTGCCATGGCATGATCGCTCTTGATGCCAAGCTGGGTAAGCCCGAGCAGTGCAATCAGATCGAACGCGCCGATGCCGCCGGGAGCCATACTTAGAATTCCCGCTATCGCAGCCACAACATAGATACTGAAGATGGTGAGAAACGGAGCGCTTCCGAGCATCTCACCGGCAATGAACCAGAAGGTCAGCCCGGCGAACACCCACTCCAGGAAGGAGGCACCTACAGAAGCAACCACAGTAAGCCAGGCGGTTCTCCCCTCACCCCGGTTGACCCATTTGGCGAAGAGCGCAGAGCGCTGGAGGAGTACAAAGAACGGCAGATACAGTGCTATCCCCCAGACTGCAAAACCCAGCCAGCGATGCGCCTCCAGCAACCGGTCCGCCGGCAGAAGCCCGGTAATCGTCCCCCACCCGAGCAGCGACAGCCCTGTAATCATCAGCGGTGACAGGAACACAATGGCCGGCGCGAGCAAGGACGCAGGCACACTGCTCCGCTTATAGAGCAGCGTTCTAAGGCCCGCGCCAGCCAGACCGGCGAATCCGATCATATTATTGAACGTATTGGCAATCCAGGCATAACGGAAGGTCCGCAGCCAGCCGATCTGCAGGCGGAAATGCCGCCGGATCAAGTAATCATAAGTACTCATAACTGCCACTGACAGCAGCGATATTCCCAGCATCTGCATAATAGAGGGCACGGGAACGGATTTCAGATCACGGATGATTTTACCCATGTGAATCTGCTTCAGCTCATGCTGCCCCTCCAGATAGACCAGCCCGATAATCAGCAGCGGAAAAAGCGCCCGCACCGCCTTAATCCGGTAAATGGATATCAGCAGCCGTACGATTTTGAAGCGTTCCAATTTATTTTTGATTACAGTATGCATGACTTCACCTGTCCTCACTGCCGAACGCTCTTGTTACCTGAACATATTCAGCCCTCTTCATACGAACCCATTATAACAAGATCCGCAGCAGAACTCCCGTATAATGGTCACACGCTTACAAGAGTAAGACGGCAGGCGGAGGATAATTCCCTGCACTGGAGCTATATTTGTTCCTCTGATAATGTGAAGTGTATACATCTATATTGGCACAAGTGGAAACGGTACCGTCCTTTTAAAGGACGGTACCGTTTCAGCGGGAAATAGAGGGATAATTTATCGTGTGCAACATATAAATTCTATATTTTAAAAGCACCCGGACTGCGATTAGTCCGGGTGCTTTTATCATCGTGCCAAGGGTTGTCATCCCCTAACGGAGAGCCTGTCACCACGGCAATGGCGGCTCTCTTCAGAGGCATACTGTTCTCGTTAAGGCTATAATGTCGAATCTACCTGAACTGTCAGTGGTCGCGTTAGCAATCGCCTGAACGGATGCTGCTGTCAGCTTATTATTGTTACCGGAAGGCTTGTCCGGAGACGCAGCAGCGCTGTGGGCAGAAGCAGAGCTGCCCGCAGCCTGTGACTTCTGGGCAATTTGTGCTTCGATCTGCTTGATCTGCTGTTCTAGCTGCTTGGTTTGTGTTTCTTTGGCTTGCTCGTTGTCCTTACTTGCGTTTACTTTCTCAAGCTCAGCCTCCAGCTTCGCCTTCTGCTTCTCAAGTGCAGCGGTATCGCTGGCGCTGGAGGAGGTATAAGATACGGATGCTGAAGCGGCTACGGATGAGACATTCATGGGCGGTCCCTCCTTTCACCTCTTCAATATATCCCTTTTCTCTACAATGAACGTTAAAATGCGCTGAAAGTTGGCTGAATATCCGCTCTCTACTCCTGGCGCGCCCTCCGGTTCACCAGCATAACGCTCAGCAGGATGATGACCAGCCCGGCGATGGTGTTAACATACACCTGCTCCTGCAGGAAGATTACGCCCCACAACAGGCCAAATACAGGTACGAGGAAAGTAACGCTGACGGTCTTGACCGGTCCGACACTGGCAATCAGCCGGAAGTACAGCAGATACGCCACCGAGGTGCAGATCAGCGACAGGCCGAGGACAGAATATACAGCGGCGGAAGAAGGGAGATGATCCGGGGCAAAAAGCACCGCCAGCGGCAGCAGCACCACACTTGCGCCCAGCTGTTGTCCCGCAGCAAGCGCCAGCGGAGAGAGACCGGAGCCTACGCGTGATGCGTACAATCCTCCGAACGCATAGCAAAGCGCGGCCCCAATAGAGTAACCTACGGATAAAAGAACCGTACTGGTCAGCGGGAGCGGGCTCCAGCCGACCAGCACACCCACACCCACCAGGCCTATAATCAGCCCTACTGATTTGGCCGCCCCCGGCTTCTCCTTCCGGGTGCCCCACGCCGCCAGTGCCGCGAACATCGGGGTTGTAGCATTCAGAATCGCTGCCAGTGAGGCGCTCAGATGCAGCTCAGCCATACAGATCAGCGTGAACGGAAGCGCCGCATTAATCGCACCGAGCAGCAGGAAAGACTTCCAGTGCTTCAGGAGGCCCAGCCTGCGCCGGGTCAACAGCGCATAGAGCAGCAGAGCAGCTCCGGCAATCGTAACGCGCAGCTCTGTCGTGAAGACCGGACCAAGCTCCGGCGAGGCAATCCGCATGAACAGGAAGGAAGCCCCCCAGGCAAAAGCAAGCAGCAGCAGGGTAGCAAAGTCCTTGCGGCTCACGGCTTGACCTCTCTTCGGCACAGCAGCAGATAGGACAGAACCGACAGGAGACCCGCTCCCGCGATGACCAGCGCCATTGGAAGAGCCGATCCGCTGCCGCCGAGTCCGACCAGCGGAGCCGCGCAGCTCCCCAGCAGCAAGGGAAGCAGACCCAGAAGCGCAGAGGCGCTGCCTGCTGTCTCCCCCTGATCCTGCATCGCCAGCGAGAAGCTGGTCGTACCCACCAGACCTACACTTGCAACCACAGCGAACAGACAGATTAGGATTGGCAGCAGCCCGCCTCCGGCGAGGAGGGTAATCAGCAGCATTACACCGCCGGAGGTACTAAGGAGAAGGCCGCAGATCAGCAGCTTACGCTCACCCACTCTGGCCGACATCCGCCCGGCAATCTGCCCGGTCAGAATAATACCGAAGCCGTTCACGGCGAAGATCAGGCTGTACATTTGCGGGGATACCCCGTAAATCGTCTGCAGCACAAAGGATGATCCCGAGATATACGCGAACATGCCTGCCATAACAAAGCCCTGGGAGAGCGCATAGCCCATGAAGCCGGCATTGCCTAGCAGAGTGCGGAAGGTACGCAGGGTTCCTGCCAGTCCGCTGCGTATACGCCGTTCCTTAGGCAGAGTCTCCGGCAGCCGCAGCAGGATGACCGCCGCGAAGAGCAGCCCGCATACGAACAAGACGATAAATACGCCCTTCCAGTCCGTCACTCTCAGCAGCTGTCCCCCGATGACCGGCGCTGCAATCGGGCCCAGTCCGTTGACAATCATCAGCAGCGAGAAGAACTTGGTTAATTCCGAGCCGCTGTACATATCGCGGACCGCCGCGCGGGAGATCACCACCCCTACCGATCCGGCCAGGCCTTGAATGAAGCGCAGCACAATCAGCAGTCCGATGGACGGGCTGAACGCGCAGAGGAGCGAAGACACCGCATAGATAATCATCCCGAACAACAGAGGAATCCGGCGCCCGTGCACATCACTGAGCGGTCCGGCTACAAGCTGGCCCGAAGCCAGCCCCAGCAGGAAGAAGGTCAGAGTAAGCTGTATCATGGCGGGACTGGTATCGAAATAGAGGCCAAGAGCAGGCAGCGCAGGCAGATACATATCAATCGACAGCGGGCCAATGGTAGCGATGGCTCCCAGAATCACGGCAAGCTGCAGCCGCTGGCTTCTGGACGGCCCGCTTTCGGCCAGGCTTGTCACCGAGTTTTGCTTCATCATAAACAGAATACATCCTTTCTTGCCCGTAACCTTTAGTAAGACGGCAGTGCTATTTATGTTCAGGCCCGTTAATATATTTCTCCATACTACCCGATTACCGCCGGATTGTTCAATGAATTTATGGTTTGGCGGGGAAGAGCAGGGGGAACTGGTGCAGAGGGATCAAAGTGCAATAGTGCCGGGAGATAGAAGCGGTCTGATGGGGGAGACCTGCTCGCAAATCCTGCAGAATATGCAACAATGTCGCTCATGAGAGGCCCTCTGCGTGGAAATCCTGCATGAAATGCAACATTCGCAGCCCTAACTAGCCCCGAAGCGCCGGAATTCCTGCAAAAGATGCAACAATGTGCCATAGCCAGTAACAAATTTAGAAAATTGCTGCAAAAAGTGCAACATTGCTGCTCGGTTGAAGTGTACTGTGCGCATATCCTGCGCGAAATGCAACAGTCACAACCCCAATTTGTGCCGAATTTGAGCTACGTGCCCGCTTGCCCCCGCCCACTCTCCACAACAACAAAAAACCGCCTGCCGTAGCCGCCAATCCTCTATGTGATCGGCAGGCCCGCAGGCGGTTATTCCGGGTGGTGCTGTTGTTAATTCATTGAACCCTTCAGAGCGGCCAGCCAATCTCTTGCTGCCTCCGCCTCGGCGGCGCTCAGGCGGTGCCCCTGATTGCCCCAGTGCGAGGTAACCTCTGCCCCGGCGCCGCTTAACAGAGCTTCCAGCTCCCGGGTCTCCTCGGAGCGGATAATCGGATCATTGGTCCCTGCCCCGATAAAGACCGGAACACCCTGCAGCGAAGGAATCGCCAGGCCGCGCAGCGGAACCATCGGGTGCAGCAGCACTGCGGCCCGGAAGAGGGCTCCGTAATGGAAGATCAGGCTGCCCGCGATGTTCGCACCGTTGGAATAGCCGACAGCGACCAGATTACCGGCATCGAAGCCATATTTGGCAGCCGCTTCCTCCAGGAACTGCTTCACCTCATGGGTGCGGAAGATCAAATCCTCCTCATCGAAAATCCCCTCCGCCAGCCGCCGGAAAAAGCGGGGCATGCCATTCTCCAGCACGTTACCGCGAATACCGAGCACAGATGCTCCAGGTGCCAGCAGCTCGGCCAGCGGCAGCAAATCACGTTCATTGCCGCCTGTACCATGGAATAAAACCAGCGTTGGCTGTGTTACGTCTGTACCTTGCTCAAATACATGAATCATACCGGCTTCACCTCCAGTTCACGGATTTCAAACGGGCTTAAATTGTCTTCAATTGCCGCACGCTGCGGCTCAAACCACCCCGGAAGCATCAGCTTCTGCCCCAGCGCCTCAGGTGCTTCATCACGGGCGAAGCCTGGAGGATCGGTTGCAATCTCGAACAGAATTCCGCCTTCTTCCCGGAAGTAGATGGCATTGAAGTACTGGCGGTCCTGCACCGGAGTCGGCTGGTAGCCGTGACTCTGAACCCGGCGGCCCCACTCCAGCTGCTCACTGTCGTCTGCCGCCCGCCACGCAATATGGTGAACCGTACCTGTACCGCCGCCGCCCTGCGGAACCGGTGTGGCCTTCAGATCAATAATATTGCCGATGTCTCCAGTCGCTCTATACCGGAAATAACCGTCCCCTTCAGCAATACGTTCCATCCCCAGTGTGCGGGAGAGTGTATCAGCTGTGCGTTCCGGGGCTGTGCTGTAGAGGACAGCACCTCCGAAGCCTTTTACCGCATGCTCTACCGGAACGCCGCCGAACGACCAGGTGCTCAGCGCACCCTCTTCACGCTCCACCAGCTCAATTCGCAGTCCGTCATAATCCGCGAAGGAGAGATACGACTCCCCAATCCGGGTAACCTTAGTCACAGGGATCTGGTAAGCGGCCAGCCGCTGCTCCCAGAATCCGAAAGAGCCGGCAGGTACAGCATAAGTGGTCACACCGACCTGGCCGCCGCCGATTCTGCCTTTACGTCCATGAGCCCATGGGAAGAAGGTGATGATTGTACCCGGTGCACCCTGCTCATTGCCGAAGTAGAGGTGGTAGACCTCGGGGGCGTCGAAATTGATGGTTTTTTTGACGAGCCGCAGGCCCAGAATTCCGGCATAGAAATCAGCATTACGCTGTGCGTCTCCTACAAAAGCGGTAACATGGTGAATCCCTGCAGTATGCATAGTCATGAGTGAACCCTCCTGATAGTTATGATGATGATGCGCTTATTTTTATTTTAGTTGAAGAATATTGCGTCCAGCGAAATCGAACCCGCGCCTGTCAGCGCTATACCTACAGCGACTACCAGTACCGTCAATGGAAACTCAATCCCGTTCGCCGTGGACCAGAATCCGTTAGGAGCATGCACCTTCACAATAGCACCGAGCATCGTTGCCGCAATCAGTACCGCAGCCACCGGAGTCAGCAGACCCAGAGTGAACAGCAAGCCTCCGGCCAGCTCCATCAGACCTGCCAGCACCGCCATACGCACGCCGGGCTTAATGCCAATCGACTCCATCCAGCCGCCTGTTCCCTTAGGCCCATATCCGCCGAACCAGCCGAACAGCTTCTGTGCACCATGCCCGATGAACGCTACACCAATTACCAATCTCATCAACAATAAACCTACACTAACCACTTTAAACACTCTCCATTCTCTTGGTTTTAATTATCTTAACATTAAGATATTGGCTAAAAAAATTTATTGAGCTATTATTCTCTCATTAGTTCAGCGTACTAATAAGCAGACAACCTTACCGCCGCTGGGCTGCGACGCACTCACTTCTATACGCCCTTGCCCAGCTTCTTCAGCAGCAGTGTCGCCTGAGCCTTCTCTTCGCTGTCCAGTCCGCCCATCAGGTTATGAATAGAATGAATATGCTGCGGAAAAATATTGTCGAACAGCTCACGCCCCGCCTCTGTAATCTCGGCATACGTAACCCGGCGGTCATCCTCGCAAGGAACGCGCTTCAGCAGTCCCCGCTTCTCCAGCTTGTCGATATTGTAGGTAATGCTGCCGCTGGTGACCAGAATCTTCTCACCAATCTGCTGAAGTGGAATCCGATTTCTATGATACAGCACCTCCAGCACCATGAACTCCGCCGATGCCAGCCCGTGACTCTTCATATCCTTCACCGCCTGATCCATCAGGCTCTTATACGCCTTCGACAGAACGACGAACAACTTCAGCGACGCTGCCTGCTCCTGTTCCTGAGTAGTATCTGCTTCTGTTCCTGCTGTCTTGTTTTTGCTGCTCATATCCTGCATCTCCTGTCCGGCTGTGTTTGTCTTTAAGTTAATTATCTTTAAGTTAAGATAAATATACGTTATGGGGAGCAGTCTGTCAAGTGGTTCTACTCACTAATTTGCTTCTGGAGAAACAAATTGAGCTTCTTTATCGCGCTTCACAACACAATTGTGATCTGCAGGTGATCTTCCAGTAATTCAGCATTGATCGTTCCGCCTAGTTTATCAATCAGAATTTTGACAATTGCCAATCCCAGTCCGGTGCTCCCTGCACTTCGGGATATATCCGATGTATAGAAGCGGTCGAACAGTCTTTCCAGATTCACTTCATTCGGGCTTGAGATCCTATTGGTTATTATTAATTCTGTTGCGCTACCCTTCATCAGGGTGATCTTGAGATCACCAGTGGCATACTTAGCTGCGTTATCCAGCAGGTTCTGCAAAATACGCCGCAGCATATCCTCATCTGCCCAGACAAATACAGTATCCTCCGGGAGACTAATTTCAGGATGCAGGTTCCGTCCCTCGAACATAGCAGCATTCTCCACCACGCTATCCATAATCAGATTCGAGTAATTTATATTCTTGAGTTTCGGCTGAATCTCTTCAGAATCCAGCACAGCCAGTTCATAGAATAATTTGATTAAAGTCTGCAGATGAGCAGCTTTGCGGAAGACTATTCCTATTTGCTCACGTTGCTCTGGATTCACCACCCCTTTGCTCAGCAGCTGAAGGTAGCCGATCATTGATGTTAAGGGTGTGCGCAGATCATGGGAGATATTAGCTACGGATTCTTTCAAGTGATTGCCGCTGCGTATCATCTGAATGCGGAGCTCACGCTGCTTCGTCAGATTCTTATTGATCTCCGCAGTAAGTGAATTCAAATCCTTATCGATAAAAGATATATTCAGTTTCTTTTCAACTGTTCCCGAAGACAGTTCAACCATCTGTTTTGTAATATTGCGAATTTGCCTTTTCAGTGAAAAGAGGCGGAACATAAGTGCCCCAAGTATTACCGAGAGCAGAACAGCAATATATATCATTGATTGTAGCGCCTCTTTTCCCATTTTTATTTAAGTTCAGAAGTATTGAACCGCTGAAATGAAAGTGCGATGAACAACAGCAGAAATAATCCTCCTGAAAGTATGATCTCAGACACCTGAACCGTAGAGAGCGAGTAGGCTAAGGAGGCTCTGACCTGATTCATAGGCAGGAACCTCAGCCACGGCACAACTTCATACCAGCCAAGCGGCCCGGCATAGGCAATAATCATTGCACTGATAAAAAGAACAACTATTGATACAGATACTGTTTTGGCAGAGTCCTTGAATAAAAAGGCAAGAAAGATACAGACTGAGAACACTGCACTATTCAGTAGCACCGACAACAGAATTACTCTGAGGATATACAAAACATCATGATTCCATGAGCTCCCCCAGCCCAATTGAAAGGACATTCTTATGCTCCCCACTACCGGCCCCAGCAGCATCAAAAGGTTGAATACAGCCAAGTAGATAAAACATTTACTGAAGAATATTGCCACTCGCGAATGACCCGCTACTACCTCCAGATGAATCGTGCGGTTCGAAAAGTCCTGGCCCATCAGCAAAGCCACGATTGCCGAGAATAACACCAGCCAGACCGTTGAATCGTAAACCATTGCATAAAATATGCCTATAGCATCTTTATGTGTTGTCAGATCAGCAATATAGCTCTTGCTGGCAAGAAGCCCGTAAAGGATACTAAGCAGTGCACTGCCGGTAAAAAAACGGTTGTATTTCATGCGGTACCATTCCATTTGCAATAGATTATTCATGGCATCCTCCCCTTTAATATAATTCTGAACGATTGAAGATTCTAACTGCCGCCAAGCAGAAACACATCAAAAAAATGATTCCGACCAGCAACGCCGCACCTATGGATGAAGGATCCTCAATTAATAATCTCAGCTGCCCCAATGGAATAAAGTGTGCAATCGTCTTAGCGTTCGGACCATTAAGCAGGAAGATGTTCAGAAAATAAATCAATGCTGGAATCGATAAGGTTTTACCGATGTCTCTACAGATGAAGGCCATCAGCAGCGAAATTCCGCACATCGCTGAATTCAATACTGCTGTGGTAAAGAATAAGGCAATTACTTTGCTAGAATCAGACCCGAAAGAATGACCACCCCATCCGTGACTTCCGGTGTTATACGCAATAGAAAGAATGGGCTGCAATAGCAAAATGATGTTGGACCCCACGATAAACAGGATGGCCTTGCTAAGGAAAACATGATTACGTGAATGTCCTGCGCAAATCATGTGGTACAGAGTATGGTCAGCGAAGTCCTTGCCAAGGTAGAGTGCTCCGAATACACAAGTGAGCAGCATTAATATAGGTGCGTTATATAAGGATGCCGAGACACTGTCATATCCCGTAAGCTGCCCCTGATCCAGCATAAGGAAGCTGCCAAGCATTACCGACAGGGCAGACAGGATGAAAAAACTCTTGTCATGCACCAGCTTATAAAGCTCCGCCTTAATTAGACAATACATGCTTTTCTCCTCCAATACGCTCCAGGAAGTACCCTTCCAGCGTATCCCCGGCGATTGTCATTCCTGTGATCAGCACCCCTTCTTTCATTAAAGTGGCCGAAATCCCCTCCATGTCATCTAAGTGATCATATAGCTTAATGGTGCCATCAGGCATAACCTGATAATCTTTGATATTCATCCGGCTTTCCAGAGCATGCAGGGCATTCTCTACATGATTAGTCTGAAGGGCAATGTGGCGTTTGCATTTCTCATTTAGCTGACTCTGAGTTAATTCCTCAATCAGAACGCCTTTATTAATGAGGATATACTGCGACACTGTCTGATACAGTTCGTTTAGTATATGGCTGGATATCAATATCGTTGTCCCGCGTTCCTCATTCAGGCGTTTCAGCAAGATCCGCATTTCAGCGATGCCCATCGGGTCTAGCCCGTTAATGGGTTCATCTAGAATAAGCAACTCAGGGTCATGCAGCAAAGCAATCGCAATGCCTAGCCGCTGACGCATTCCGAGCGAAAAGTTACGTACTGCCTTCCTTCCAGTAAGATGATCTCCCAGACCCACCAGCTCAAGCGTTTCCCTAATGACCTGCGGATCGGGTATCCCCCGCTGAAGCCGCTGGACCTCCAGGTTCTGCACAGCAGTCATGTTAGGATACAAAGCAGGCGTCTCAACCATACAGCCGATCCTTTTGCGCTGTTCCTGCAAGGCTTGCTTCCCTGTCTTGCCGAACAAGTGCAGTTCACCGCCCGTAGGAAAGGACAACCCTACAATAAGACGGATCAACGTTGTTTTTCCGGCCCCATTCTGCCCGATGAAGCCGTAGATCTTTCCCCTTTCAATGGTTAGATTAATATTATCCAAGGCCAAAGTATGATTATATTTCTTGGTGAGATTCTTGGTCATAAGGATGATGTCACTCATGTCTGCCACGCTCCTCATCTACAGTTACGCTGAATTACATAACCTTACTGACTACATTAAGCGGTAACCTTAAAGAAATTCTTAATTCTGCCTGAGCCACTTTTAAAGAATTCATAAAGTTTATGTTCCTGCGGGGCTTTGCACACAACAGGAAGAGCCGCTTGCGCCATGAGCAAACGGTATCTTCAAAATGAGCCTATATCCCTTATCCGATCCGGGGCTAGTCAAGTTTATACAAGCGGTAGCCTATTCCCCAAACCGTTTCTATGTAATGTTTATCCGGACTTACTGCCTTCAGCTTATTGCGTATATTGCTAATATGAACATTCAGCGTGTTGTCTTCACTCATGTACTCTTCATTCCAGATACTCTGAAATAAATTGGATTTAGAATATATTTTCTCTGGATGCCTCATAAGCAGTTCAAGAATACCGTATTCTTTGGCCGTAAGCGCAAGCTCATGACCCGCAACTTCTACAATATGATTCATCTCATTGAGTTGAATATCCTGATAAGTTAAACTTCTGGTGCCTGCAGAATCCTGGTTCATTCGATTACGCCTTAGATTACTTTCTATTCGTGCAAGGGTCTCATCCAGATCAAAAGGTTTGGTGATGTAATCATCCGCCCCAATCCGCAGGAGCTCAATCTTGGTTTGGATAGTATCCTTGGCTGAGATTATGATCACCGGAACTGCAGAATATTCCCGCAATTCATTTAGCAACTGATCGCCGCTCTTGTAGGGCAGCATCAGGTCTAGGAGGACTAGATCATAACAGTCCCTTTGAATGAACTGCAAAGCCTCTAACCCATTGTAAGCTGAAGTAGTCAAATAACCGTGTTCCGTCAAAAACTGGCGAAGCAGACTATTTATCTCTTTCTCATCCTCAACAATAAGTATATGCTCCAATTAACCACATCCTTATCGCTTCCCTAATCATCATCATTCGGCTATTTTGCCGGACTCCCAGACTCTTCCGGGTATATTTTTTTCCTTTTATCCTTTATTTTAACACTCATTCCCGAAAAAACGATAATTAAGATTAGAATTAGATACCTTGCGATCCTCTAAATTCAGCCCTCATCCTTAGCTTCCCATAACCGTCTTGCTCATTTGACCTGCCCTCCAAAACGGCGTACACTTTCAAAAGGTGAGTATGAACTGAGGAATATAAATAATATTTATAGAAGGAGGCTGATTATGCAATCGAAGGATCATCATCATTCCGGGGCCGCCGCGCGCATTACTGCGGTGGAAGAAGCCCCCGGGCCGCGCGTGCTGATCGTGACGGCAGTCGCGGCTGAGCGCGAGGCGGTCCTGCGCGGCCTGCACGGCAGCCGCCGCTTCGACGTCATCGCGGCGGGCGCCGGCACCGCGGCAGCAGCGGCGGGCACCGCCGCCGCCCTGGCAGCCGGCTCGTACGGCTGCGTCGTCAGCGCCGGGATCGGCGGCGGCTTCCCGGGCCGGGCACCCGTAGGCTCGCTGGTCGTCGCCAGCGAGATGCTTGACGCGGCCCTCGGCGCAGAGACGCCGGAGGGCTTCCGCAGCGCTGCCGAGCTGGGCTTCGGCAGCGTGTCCGTGCCTGCACCGGGCGCTGCGGTGCAGGCCCTTGCGGCCGCGCTGGCAGCGGCCGGCCTCACGGTAAGCACGGGGACCGTGCTTACCGTATCGACCGCGACCGGCACCGCCGGGACGGCCGCGGCTCTTGCCGCGCGCCACCCGGAGGCGGCGGCGGAGGCGATGGAAGGCCACGGGGTCGCCGTGGCCGCCCAGGCTTTGGGGATCGCGGCGCTGGAGCTGCGCGCGATCTCGAACCCGGTCGGCCCGCGCGACCGGGCCGCGTGGAAGATCAATGAAGCGCTGGACGCTCTGGCAGCGGCGGCGGCTATTTTACGGGAGGTGCTGTAATGACTCAAGAGCTTCATATTGCTTATTCCCCTTGTCCGAACGATACCTTTGTCTTTCATGCCTGGGCGCATGAACTTGTGCCTGACGCTCCCCGGCTCGATGTGACTTTTGCCGATATCGATATTACGAACGGGCTTGCCGCAGACGGCATCGGGCCTGAGGTACTCAAAATCTCCTACGCCGCACTCCCCTGGGTGCTGGACAAATACAAGCTACTCCCTTGCGGTGGTGCACTGGGACGGGGCTGCGGACCGCTCGTACTGACGCGCAAAGGCGCAGGCGCCATCAAGCATCCGCGCGAGCTATCCGGCCGCAGAATTGCTGTACCGAGCGAACGCTCTACGGCATACCTGCTGTTCCGGCTATGGGTAGCGCAGCAGGTACAGGACGGTCCGGCCGAGATCATCGTTATGCCTTTTGATGAGATCATGCCTGCCGTGCAAAAGGGAGAGATCGATGCAGGACTCGTCATCCACGAAGCCCGCTTCACTTACCCGTCCTACAATCTCAATCTGCTGACTGACCTCGGCAGCTGGTGGGAGAGCGAGACCGGCCTGCCCATTCCGCTAGGTGCGATTATTGCCCGCCGCGATCTGGACCATGACGCCATTACCGGCTGGATTCGCAGCTCACTACAGTATGCCTGGGACCATCCTCTCGACTGCCAGGAATACGTGCTAAGCCATGCCCAGGAGCTATCTCCGGAAGTGGCCAAGTCGCATATTGATCTCTATGTCAACGAATTCACAATGAATCTGGGCGAAGACGGCTACGCAGCCATCTCTGCATTATTGACCCGGGCCGTTGCCGAAGGGCTTGTACCTGCTGTCGATCCTTCGCTTCTGCGTTAATGAAGTAAGGAGATAATCCATCCCGTGAGGAGGCTATTCCCATGATTCCTTCAGGCAACAGCAAGGCTAATATCGACCGTTTTCTAGGGTACCAGAATGACTACGACCGTTACCGGCCGGAAGCCCCGCCAATGGTTATTGAACTGCTCACCAGTTATCTGGGCCGCCGTCCTGCCCATGTTGCAGATATTGGCTGCGGTACCGGCTTGTCCACCTTTCTGTGGAAGGATGCTGCCGATGCAGTAACCGGAGTGGAGCCTAACCCGGATATGCTCAGCAAAGCTCAGGATAAGCTGCATCTCCTGGATCAAGGAGCAGAGAACCTGTCTTTTGTGCAGGGCTACTCTAACCAGCTTCCTTTCGATACGGAGAGTGTGGACATCATCACCTGCTCGCAGTCGTTCCACTGGATGGACCCGGACAGCACCCTTGAGGAGATCGCCCGTTGTCTGCGGCCCGGAGGAGTCTTCGCAGCTTATGACTGTGACTGGCCCTTGGTACTGCAGCCCGCTATTGAAGCCCGTTACAACCGGCTGATCGCGGCTTCGGACGCCCTGCTTGCGGAGCTTCAAACTGGTGCCGATCAGGCCAATAAATGGGACAAGGAAGGTCATCTGGGCCGGATCAAAGCCTGCGGAAGGTTTACGTACGCGCGCGAAATTGTTTTTCACAATACAGAATCATGCGATGCTCAGCGCTATGTCGGGCTGGCCCTCAGCCAGGGTGGTATTCAGTCCCTCCTGAAGCTCAGTCCAGCCTCACTTGAGCAGGATATTGCCGAATTCTCGGCTGAGGTAGAGGCATTCTTCCAGGGCCGGACCTTGCAGGTACCGATTAGCTACCGTATGCGGACCGGAGTGAAGTAACATCCCCGTTAGCACCCAAGCTCCATTCTAATAGTACAAGCTGAATCAAGCACGCCCCAGTCATCCTAATAAGGGAACCGGGGCATTTCAACGTTACAGCAGACTTAACCCGGGACATGGCCTCAGCTTGCTCTTTCATTTGTTCACTGTATCTACTAATCCGGTCTATTGACCATTGGAATTTTATCACATATTATTACACCAATAAATTAAAAATCTAATTACTGGGATTAGGTCAGGTGGTGTTCGTATGAAGTCCACAACCACGATTCGCGATCAGGTAACCGCATATTTGTCTAATCAGGGCCTGTCCATTAATCAGTTTGCCATCTCTTCAGGAATTAATTCCGGTACACTCAGCCGTGTCATTAAAGACCGTCAGCCGATTGCCATGAATCATCTGGAACGCATTACCCGGGGCATGGGCCTGCAGGAGGACTACTTCTATAGCTTATATGTGGACGAGTGCTTTCACCATTCGGCTCCCACCTGGCGGCGCTTGCGGCCGTTTCTTATGCGTTCAGCGGCACTCGGCCGTCTCGACTGTGTTGAACAGGTCGTTCTGAACCTGCTGGAGAATCTGGTCTATGCCCCTATGCTATTTGAGGTTGCAGAAGGGCTGTTCGAGCAGGGATTGTGGCACGCAGCAGCATTATTGTACGAGAATGTGAGCACCAGTGAGAAATATCAGAATTCCGAACGGCTGGCCGTATGTCAATACCGCTTGTTCCGGATTGGTCTTGGTGATGACCAGAGCAGTAATCTGCGGGTAGCCATCCTGTTCGAGTGCTTCATCGACCGGCTGAATGAGGCGGATCAGCTGGACGGATTGAAAGACCTGCTGGATGTCTACTACTCTCTGCAGAAGTGGTCCAAGGTGAACGAGCTTGCTGAGAAAATGCTCCAATTGGCTACGCTCCGTTACAATCTCCAGCTCCGGTCAAAACGTAAACCGGACAATGAAAGATTGCCTTCAAGTCCGCTGTATTTATATATTCTCCGCTCCCATCTCTTTCTATCAAGTGTCTGTATGGAGTATGGAGACTATAAGTCTGCGATAGAGCGTGTAAGCCTCTATACAGATCTGAGTTGGATACAAGAAACTAATGACGAAGCAAAGCGGATATTAGCCCAATTCAAAGAGTGGGGTAGAGCGAATATCTATTTGTATCGTTTACTCGATGGGCAATTAGAGGTATTGAATGATTATGTGGAATTTATATCTACCCAGCCAGACGAGATATTCACGGCAATGTATAACATTGTTAAATCTGCAAATCGGTATAATTGGAATGTAGACCATATTCTTGAGCGCTTCTCTAGTTACATCCCTTACCGAACGTATAATTCTGAATTTGGTGAATATAACCAGCAAGTTATGGCAGACAAGCATACTCGCTTTCTTGCTGAATTAGCAGCCTATTACCTCCACAATAAGTATTATGAGAAGTTTACGAATGTACTGCGAAACCTGGAATCCTCCGCTAAAATCAACAACGAGAGTATAGCCATTACTTGTGTGGATCTATTTGAACAATACAGGTATACAGCAGGAGAAGAAGAAATGGAGAAATACAAACTTTTAATTAGAACAGCACGAAATTCAAAAGCAACAGCATTCTAGCTTTCTCCCAACATTTTCCCTATACTTAAAATCAGCGAGACGAAGAACGTCCCGGTTGCCCTTTGTGGGGAAGCCGGGGCGTTTTCTATTTTCCGGAGAGGATGTGGAGCATGACTTTTGAAGAAGCGCATGAACAGTTTATCAGCGGACACTTGAATAGCAGACCTGAGGGGGAACGAAAAGCACGCTTGGAAAGGGGGCATCGGCATGCCGAGGTGCTGTTCCTGAAGAATATATGGTGGCCTTTGCGGCGGCAATTTACCGAACTTCATTCGGAGTACGAGGTGCTGGATTGGCGGGGACGATCTTATTTCGCTGACTTTGCTTGGCTGCCCGGATATGTGAAGCTCCTGATAGAGATCAAGGGATTTGCAACGCATGTCCGCGATATGGACCGCAACAAATACTGCGGCGAACTGAACCGGGAGACCTTCCTCTATGCTATGGGCTATCATGTGATTTCCTTCGCATACGATGATGTTGAACAGCGTCCCGAGCTCTGCATGACGTTGCTGCGGATGGTCCTGGGCAAATATCAGCCTGCCGAAGCTCCGGTATCACGTATACGGCTACTGGAGCAAGAGGTAATCCGGCTAACTCTTCATCTGGCCCGGCCCATCCGTCCGCAGGATGTGAAGCAGCATTTCTCCATCGATTACAGGACCGCCGTCCGGACGTTGCGCAGTCTCTCTGACAAAGGCTGGCTTCTCCCGGTTGCCACCGACCAGCAGGAACGCATCGCCCGGTATGAGCTGAACCACGGAGTACTGGAATATTTCAATTGATCTGCGGCAAATAATTGGAAAATCGTATCTTAATTTCCCGATTCCTGAGCAATACCCGACAACAAGTGGAAAAACAGCATCTGCTACTCTTGGTTTTGCCGCCATGAGGCGAACTGAGGAAACTTAGGTGCTGTTTTTCCAACTCTCTCCGCCACAACCACGTAATTCTTATCAGTAGGTGGACAAAATCCATCTATTTCTTGCTTCCGCTGCACTATCACCCGACTCCACCAACACTAATTACTCCACAAGCATCAGCAGCACCCGTTCTTAGCCTCTATTGAACTATCAGCAGCCATAGCCCCGCCCTTATCCCCCATGCAACTCCCCGCCCCCCCACTCTCCTTGAATTCCTCCATCTGATTCATTCAAATCATCCCCACACCTCCCCTTCCTTACCCCCTGGCAAGCAAAAGCCCCTCGCCTACGCAATTACGCGCATGCAGGGGGCCTCGTTACACTTCTGGCGTTCCGCCAGCTACTTCTTATTCATCTTAAACATCAGGAACAGCTCATTATAGTGGGCAAGCATCCGCTTACCGAGGTTGTCGTAGACCTCCAGCCGGTCAGTGAGCTCGGCGGGCGGGTAGAAGCGCTCGTCGCCGGAGATGTCCTCCGGCAGCAGCTTCAGCGCAGGCACGTTCGGCGTGGAATAGCCGACGTATTCCGTATTCTGGGCCGCCACATCCGGCCGCAGCATGAAGTTGATGAACTTATGCGCGCCCTCGACATTACCTGCTGTGCGCGGAATGACCATGTTGTCGAACCATTTGTTCGAGCCTTCCTCCGGCACGACGAAGTCCAGCTTGTCGTTATCATCCATAATCTCCGAAGCGTCGCCGGACCAGACAATGCCGACCGCCGCTTCTTCGTTGGCGAGCAGCATTTTGACCTCGTCACCCACAATGGCCTTCACATTCGGAGACAGCTTGTTCAGCTTGGCGAGCGCCTCCTGCAAATGCTCCTCCTTCGTGTCGTTGACAGAGTAATGCAGGCTATTCAGTGCCATACCCATGACCTCACGGGCTCCGTCCACGAGGAAGATATTATTCTTCAGCCGCTTGTCCCACAGGGAATCCCAGCTGCTGAAATCAATCCCCTTCGTCATGTCGGGGTTGAAGATGATCCCCACCGTCCCCCAGAAATAAGGAACCGAATACTTGTTACCGGGATCGAAGGACAGATTCATGAACTTGGAATCGATGTTAGCGAGATTCGGCAGCTTGCTGTGATCCAGCGGCAGCAGCAGATTCTCTTCCCGCATCTTGGCGATCGCATAGTCAGACGGGATGACGACATCGAAGATCGTGCCGCCCTGCTCGACCTTGGTCAGCATCGCTTCATTGGAATCGAATGTCTGGTAGATGACCGTAATCCCGGTCTCCTCCTGGAACTGCTTCAGCAGATCGGGGTCCACATAGTCGCCCCAGTTATAGATGGTCAACGTGTTGCCGCCCGAATAGCCCTGGGCTGAGTTCAGCCGGGAGGCCAGGAACATCAGTCCGAAGGCAACGATCAGAATCGCCAGGAACGTATTGACTAGCTGCTTCATCTAGGCACCCCCGCTTCGGCCACCGGCTCGGCAATCTGTACCGGCGGGCGGCTCTTACGCTGGTTCAGGTAGTAATAACCGATGACCAGCAGAATCGTGAAGAGGAAAATCAGCGTCGACAGCGCGTTAATCGACAGCGACACCCCTTGCCGGGCCCGGGAATAGATTTCCACCGACAGGGTGGAATAGCCATTGCCCGTGACGAAGAAGGTAACTGCGAAATCATCCAGGGAATAGGTCAGGGCCATGAAGAATCCGCTGAAGATTCCCGGCTTGATGATCGGCAGAATGACCTTCGTGAGCACATCCCGGCGCGTAGCCCCCAGATCGCGGGCGGCATCCGTTAAGGTCGGGCTCATCTCCTGCAAATGCGGCAGGATCATAATGACCGCAATCGGAATACTGAACGCCACATGCGAGAGCAACACGGAGGTGAAGCCCAGCTTGATCCCGACAATCGTGAACAGGATCAGGAAGGAGGCTCCGATAATGACATCCGGGCTGACAATCAGCACATTGTTCAGCGAGAGCAGCGTGTTTTTGGCCCGGCGGCTGCGGACATGATGAATCGCCAGCGCTCCGATCACCGCTATTATGGTCGCAATAGCCGATGACAGGAGGGCAATGACCAATGTGTTAATCACAATAATCATCAGCCGGGTATCAGCAACCACTTCACGGTAATAATCCAGCGTGAAGCCTTCGAACTTGTGCATCGTGCCGCCGCTGTTGAACGAGTAGTACATCAGATAGAAGATAGGCGCGTACAGCACCAGGAAGACCAGCACCAGATAGATATTGGCGATGCCGTTCTTGTTCTTAACCCTGCGTCTGTTCTTCATCCGCGCACCCCCTTCCGCGAGCCGCCGGTCAGAATCATGAACAGCGCCATAATCGCGATCAGGAACACCGCAACGGTCGAGCCCATTCCCCAGTCCTGTGTAACCAGGAAGTGCTGCTCAATCGCGGTGCCGAGCGTAATCACCCGGTTCCCGGCAATCAGACGCGTAATCATGAACAGCGACAGCGCCGGAATGAACACCGCCATACAGCCGGAGCGTACACCCGAGATCGTCAGCGGAAAAACCACCCGCCGGAACGTTGTCCATCCCGATGCGCCCAGATCGCGCGCGGCATCCACCAGCGACAGATTCATCTCATCCAGAGCACTGAAGATCGGCAGAATCATGAATGGAATGAAAATATAGACCGACACAAACACGAAGCTGAAGCCTGTGAACAGAATCTGCTGTTCGCCCAGACCCACCAGATCAAAGAAGTTATTGACCGGGCCGAAGGTGCCGAAGATCCCGATGAAGGCGTATGTTTTGAGCAGCAGGTTGATCCAGGTCGGCAGAATAATCAGCAGCAGCCACAGCTGCTTGTGCTTCGTTCGCGTTAGCAGATAAGCCGCCGGATACGCCACCAGGAGCGAGAACACCGTGATCAGAAAAGCGTACCAGAATGAATTCAGCATCATTCTCATATAGACCGGTGTGAAGAAATTGACGTAGTTATTCAGCGTCAGCTTCCCCTCCAGATCGAACAGGGAATAGTAGACCACCAGCAGCACCGGCGCAATGACAAACAGTGCGATCCACAGATAGTACGGGATGAGATAATACGACTTCCCCTTACTCATCATGGCTCTCCACCTCGGCGTAAGCCTCCAGACGCTTGTCGAACTCTTCCTCCGTTTCACCGAAACGCATAACATGGATCGCTTCAGGGTCGAAATACAGCCCGATCTCGGAGCCAACCTCCGCCTTGCGGGTAGAATGGACAAGCCATTCATGGCCCGAGCCGTCGTAGCAGCTGATCTCGTAGTGAACCCCGCGGAACAGCTGGGAATCCACACGCACCTTCAGCTTGCCCGCTTCCAGGGTAACAATCTCCAGATCCTCAGGGCGGATCACAGCCTCCACCGCTTCATTCGGCTTCAGACCGGCATCGACACATTCGAACCGGTGGCCGCCCCACTCCACCACATAGTCCTCAATCATCACACCCGGCACGATGTTCGACTCTCCGATGAAGTCCGCCACGAACCGGTTAATCGGTTCATCGTAGATATCATTAGGCGTGCCGCTCTGCTCAATCTTGCCGCCGTTCATGACGAAGATCCAGTCGGACATCGCCAGCGCCTCTTCCTGGTCATGGGTAACGAAGATGAAGGTGATTCCCAGCCGCTGCTGCATCTCCCGCAGAATATACTGCATCTCGGTACGCAGCTTCAGATCAAGCGCAGATAACGGCTCGTCCAGCAGCAGTACCTGCGGTTCATTGACAATGGCGCGCGCAATGGCGACACGCTGCCTCTGCCCGCCGGACATTTCATTAATGGCCCGCTGATCATAGCCGACCAGGTTGACGAAGCGCAGCGCTTCCTGCACCTTTTGCTGAATGACATCCTTCTTCAGCTTCTTGATGCGCAGTCCAAACGCCACATTCTCGAATACGTTCAGATGCGGAAACAGCGCATAGTCCTGAAATACCGTATTGACCTGCCGCTCATTGGCGGGAATGTGGTTGATTTTTTTGCCGTTAAGATAGATCGAACCTTCAGTCGGCTCCGCGAAGCCGGCGATTAGACGCAGAATGGTCGTTTTTCCGCAGCCCGAAGGGCCCAGCAGCGTGTAGAATTTACCGCGTTCAATTTCGAAGCTCACGCCTTTGAGTACAGCCTCTTCGTCGTCGTATTGCTTAATCACCTGGTCAAAAGAAATAATAGTGCCTTCCGGGGTAGCTATAGCTAACAACCTCCCTTACTTATGTAGTACAACCTATTTTACCCGCTTCTTGCGGGAGACAATCCGGCAGCGGCATGCTCAGCACGGATAAGCGACAATTCCTGCCTTGGTCTGGCAGACTTCAATATATAGCATAAAGGAATCCTGCAATATATGCGATAGCTTACATTGTGAAATCACGCACAAAAACTTAACAAGTTCGTAAAATCTTGCCCGCCTCCGGCCTGTTTTGAGGTGCTATAATGAAAACGGATGAAAACCATAAAATTTTTCCTATTTACATGAAAGAAGATGACAAACATGAACGAGGGCTTACAAGAGCGCCTTGAAAAGTTCGGATTATCCTTATATATGATACGGATTACGCTCGCCGCTTCGCTCTCGTGGCTGGCCGTGCACATTATCTACGGGGACCATTACCTGTACTTCGCACCGCTGGCGGCGATTCTGATTACCCAGAGCAGCGTCAAGGCCTCCCTTGAAAAAGGCGTCTACCGCATGACCGGCGTGGTCCTTGGCGGCATCGTCAGCCTGATCGTAGGCAAGTTCTTCGATGTGGGCGCGCTGTCGATTCTGCTGATGCTGCTGATTGGCATTGGGGTGGCTACAGCCTGCCGGATCAATATCCAGGCCGTCTCTCAGATCGGTGTCACCTCGGTGCTTGCACTCACCTTCTATCATGACCAATATATCGTCTGGAGAGTCGCCGAGACGCTGATCGGCGTGCTGATTGCCCTCATCATTAATATGATTATCGTGCCGCCCAAGAGCTTCGTCAAGGTCAAGGACCTGGCACTGAAAGGCAGCCTGACCTTATCCGATGCCTTAACCGGATTCGCTGCAAGCGGCCGGGATGCAGCGCAAGCCAAGGCTGCTCTTGAGCGCTCCGGCGAGCTTCTGAAGAAGAGCGACCGGCTGCAGAAGGAGATGCATTACACACTGTCTCATTACCAGTGCCGTAAGGACATTGGCAAGCTGACACAGTCGACCACCCATCTCATCAAGGTTCACTCCTATGTCAAAGCCATAAGCGAAGAAATCGCTCTGCTGCCGGCCCATTATGCCGCCGCTGATTGGATGCTGGAGGTTGTAACCGCAACGGCAGACTGCATCGCCCTGTATGGCACACGGACGCTATCAGATGCCGAATGCAGCGGACGTTCACTCCAGGAGAGTCTGAGAAGAGCCCGCGACGTGCAGCTCGCCTGGTTCTCGCAGCTGCAGGATCAGTGCCCGCTCGCAGCCTTCCGTGATCTCGGTGCGGTGTTCTCCCACCTGAACCGGATTCTTGAAGAGATCGAACGCGCCGATTACGCCGCGCTTTCCACCGCACCACAGCATGTCAAGACACACCCTGCACGCGCCATCCAATTCATACAAAAAGGACTCTTCCACAAGCTATAAGCTTGGGAGGGTCCTTTTTTTTGTGTTGCCATAACTTTTCGGTGGGATAGGATGCTTGCGGGTAAAGTGGCTTGGGTAGCAGCACGTAAAGTTATAGCAGTTGGAAAAATGACACTTGATTCAGCCGAATTATACGCTTTAATTGAAGCAGTTGGATAAAGTACATCTAATCCGCCGAATTCTCTGGAATCCGTTAAAAGTGGGCAAAATATGTGTTGTTTATCCATCTGCTGTTCCCATAGGCGGCATTCATCCAACAGCAAGTGGACAAAATCCAACTGCTATATAAGACGCATTTAAGATTAGAACTTAAAGCCTGCTCCTCGCTGCGGTGAACATATGCCCCTCCGCTGCTTTTTGCTTTTTCCACCTGCCGGGCGCAGAAGACCGTCCCCCTTTTTCCAGTTCTCATGACTTCCATAAGCTGTAAGCGCTGGGAAACCAGTTTTTTTGTCGAAATAGAGCTGCATATTTTAAGTTTTTTGATAAATAGGCATAATATAGTTGAAAAATAGCTCTTTAAGTACTAGAATTAAGCTTGTTTGCAGAAGTTAATGCCGCACAAGAACTATTTATGACTCTTTTTGTCGATTACAGTCGATCACAATTCATCGCCTCTACAGGATGTATCTCATTGATCTATTTCTAAAGGCAAACTTCCCGAAAGGGCAGGACGCAAAGCCATGGGCCTAAGAACGCCGGAATCTGCGTTTACGGTCGCCAGGCTGCCAATAGAGACCACTTAAGCCAACTGTTTACGGGAAGTCTCCCGGGCTTGATGATGTTCTTTCTCTGTACGAATTGCCATTGATCATACGAAAAAGTGAGGTTACAACCATGCCGCAGCAGGATATCGAACCAAGCCGATATGAATTCGTAGAGTCCCTGATGCACGAACGTAAAGGTCTCCTGGATTCATTCTCTGTGGAGGGCCGGGCTTCTGACGGGACAACTGGGGATAAGAATGGAATTATCCTCGTGCAGGACAACCAGATATTCATTACTCCCCCGCTCCCCGGAGGCACTCCCGCCCGCATTTCTGCGATCCACCCTGTTGTCCTGAAGATCAACTGGAAGACCGTTACAGCGCCAACCGAGGTGACCAAGGCAGATTATATTACCTGGGAGATCTGCGAGAAGCCGCAGTATGAAATTACCGTATCGCCTGACAAGCTCAAGGTCCATTTCACTTTATACCGTGCAGAGAAGTACGCCTGGAACCTGGTCAACTGCCCCGCCGCCTTCGAGGCGGTCGTCCGTGCCCAGCCCAACCCGGCAATGCTGCTGTCCACGCTTACCATAGATCAGATTATCGCCTCACTGGACAACCGTTTTATTTTGCGCAACCTGAATATTCCCGCCCTGTACGCGGAGCTGGAGAACCCTACATATCTTCCCGTATGCATCGCTGAAGGAAGAGCCCCGCTGCCCGGCAAGGAAGCCCGGCTGGAATTGCAGCTGCCGGAGCATACACTGGTGGGGAACGGGATGCTTCATAGACAGGGAAGCCGGGCTCAGAAGCCTGCGGATACCATGGAGTATCTCCGTTTCCCGGGAGCCCCCTTTACCTTTGCAGGTGAAGTCTTCGCCCGCAAACTGCCGCCGGAAGAAGGCATTCCCGGCCTCGACACAGACGGAAGGGTCCTGCCCCCTCCCCCGCCGCAGGATATCTACTTTGCTGCCGGTAATCATGCCAAGCTCCTTCCCTGTGGTAATATCGTAGCCAAGCACACAGGCAGACCCCGTATCTGCGGAGGAAACAGCAGCGTCCGAATCTGTGACTTCCCTCCAGTCTGTCTGCTGACCAGGGAGATGATGGACCCTGGCGGTGACGTTATGTTCGCAGGCGACATCATTGTACCGGGTGATCTGGATGGATCTGTAAGGATCGAAGCCCTGGGGAATGTGTACGTCTATGGCGATATACGCCAATCTACAATTATAGCCACCGGCAGCATTTATGTTAGCGGCCAGGTTACCGGCAGCGGCCTGTACGCCGGATATGCCGGGGTACAGCAGCATCGTTTGCACAGCTTAGCAAGCCTGCTGCGGACAGAGACGGACGGACTGCTTGAGGCAGCGCGCCAGCTGGCCAAGAATGTGGAATCCCGACAGCAATCCGTGAATTACGGCCTGGTGGTTATGCTGCTGCTGGAGGATAAATACAGCCATCTCGACAGCCTGATCCGCGATTTCCAGGCTGCCCTAAGCCGTATGAACGGAGAGTTCGGCTTCGGCACGGACCCGCTCCGGCAGATGCTTGAGGTATTCGCCCATCCGGGACAATACACCGGGTACATTACAGACAGTGTCCTAAGCCGCTTCTCCAGGCTGCTGCTTAAGCTGGGCGAGGAGATTGAGCTGCTCCAAGAGGAGCATGCGGTGATTAACCTTGCCCGGTCGCAGGACAGCCGCCTGGAGTCCGGCGGCAAGCTGCTTGTGCGTGATTCCTGCTAAGACTACTACTAGATAAGGAGAAGTGAGCGCATGCGATATAACCGTCTGGGCAATAGCGGCCTGCAGGTATCCGCCCTGGGTCTTGGAACCAATTCATTCGGCAAACGGGCAGATCTGGAGACCTCGGTCCGCATTCTGCACACCGCTATGGATCAGGGCATTAATTTCATCGATACCGCCAATATCTATGCCGGCTCTGAATCGGAGCGGATCATCGGCCTTGCGCTTGAAGGCAGACGCCATAACACAGTGCTGGCGACCAAAGCCGGATTGCCGAAGCATGAGGGACCCGGCGGCAGCGGCTCTTCGCGCCATCATCTGATGCAGGAGCTGGAAGGCAGCCTGCGCCGGCTGAAGACCGACTATGTGGATCTGTATCAGATCCATACCTTCGATCCCTACACACCGCTGGAGGAAACCCTGCGCACGCTGGATGATTTGATCTCCGCAGGCAAGGTGCGGTATATCGGAGCCTCCAATTATGCCGCCTGGGAGCTGATGAAGGCGCTTGGGATCAGCGAAGCCCGTAACTGGGCGAAATACATCTCTATCCAGTGCAGCTATTCGCTGGCTGACCGTACGCCCGAAGCCGAGCTGCTTCCGCTCTGCCTGGATCAGGGTCTGGGCATCATCCCATACTTCCCTCTGGCGGGCGGTATCCTTACCGGCAAATATTCCGGCAGCAGCAAAGCCCCTGCCGGCTCCAGAGCAGAGACCGATCCGAACTTTCTCCGCTTCCTTACCCCGGAGCGCATCTCGCTCGGGGAGCAGGTTCAGGCGATTGCGGAGGGGCTGGGCACCTCACCTGCGGCTCTATCCCTGTCCTGGCTAATGAACCGGCCCGCGGTCTCCACGGTGATTGTCGGAGCGACTACAGTAGAACAGGTACAGTATAATCTGCAGAGTCTTTCTGCTTCGCCGGATGCGGGGATACTTAAGCAGCTTGACCTGGCCAGCGCCGCCTTCTGTACCGGCGAGCCGTTTGCGGTCTACCGGCTGCCGTAAGCGGTGACGGTGACAGTGACGTTCATATCTATAAACACACAAAGCGAGCTCCCGTAGACGGAGACTCGCTTTTGTGTATTTTGGCTCATGAAGAATGTGTATTATACCGCAGCGATGAACCGCTCCATGTCTTCCTGTACGGTAGTAATACCGCCGATGCCGAAGGTATCTACCAGAACCTTAGCTACGTTAGGCGACAGGAAGGCCGGAAGCGTAGGGCCCAGATGAATGTTCTTCACGCCCAGATGCAGCAGCGCCAGCAGTACGATCACCGCTTTTTGCTCATACCAGGCAATGTTATAGGAGATCGGAAGATCGTTAATATCCGCAAGACCGAAGACTTCCTTCAGCTTAAGTGCTATAACCACAAGAGAATAGGAGTCATTGCACTGGCCGGCATCAAGTACGCGCGGAATTCCGCCGATATCGCCAAGCGCCAGCTTGTTATATTTGTATTTGGCACAACCTGCGGTCAGGATCACCGTGTCACTAGGCAGCTCTGCTGCGAAGTCGGTGTAATAATTCCGGCTCTTCATCCGTCCGTCGCAGCCAGCCATGACGAAGAATTGCTTGATGGCGCCGCTCTCTACTGCTCCAACCACCTGATCTGCCACGTTCATTACAGCCGCATGGGCGAAGCCGCCGATAATCTCGCCTGTCTCAATCTCTACCGGAGCACTGCAGCTCTTGGCCTGCTCGATCAGAGCTGAGAAATCCTTCTCTCCGTCCGCGCCTGCCGCGATATGTTGAATGCCCGGATAACCGGTGTTGCCTGTCGTGTACAGCCGGTCTTTGTAGCTGTCCTTCGGCGGTACGATGCAGTTCGTGGTCATCAGAATCGGACCATTGAAGCTGGCAAACTCCTCATTCTGCTTCCACCATGCATTGCCGTAGTTGCCTACGAAGTGGCTATATTTCTTAAAGGCCGGATAGTAGTGGGCCGGCAGCATCTCACTATGCGTATACACATCCACTCCGGTACCCTCGGTCTGCTTCAGCAGCGCCTCCATGTCCTTGAGATCATGACCGCTGATCAGAATACCAGGGTTCGTGCCTACTCCAATATTGACTTTGGTGATCTCCGGATTACCGTAGGCTGCGGTGTTGGCACGGTCAAGCAGCGCCATCACATCCACGCCGAACTTGCCGCACTCCAGCACCAGAGCCGTCAGCTCACCGCCGTCCAGATTATTATCCAGCGCAGCTGCCAAGCCTTTTTCCATAAAAGCATGTGCCCCAGCTTCATAGAAGCCCAGTACCGCAGCATGCTCCATGTAAGCAGCCATTCCCTTCAGACCATAGGTCAGCAGCTCGCGCAAGGAGCGGATATCCTCATGCTCCGTAGCAAGCACACCCACCGCTCTCGCCTTGTCCATCAGCTCTTCATCCGTCACCGCATTCCAGTTCGCCGCGTCATGCTCCGACAAATAGGCCATTACTCCGGCATCAGCCACTCTGCTGCGCCACAGATCCCGCAGGGCCAATCCTTCCCGGATCTTCGCAGTGAAGTATTCCGGCACGAAGTTGGCATTGGTAATCGTAGCGAACAAGCTCTCTATGATAAATTTCTCCGTCACCGGATCGGTAATCCCCAGCTCACGCCCGCTGCGCGCGAAAATGGCAATACCCTTGAGTGTATACACCAGTAGATCCTGCAGATTTGCTACCTCACTGGTCTTGCCGCATACCCCCTGAATCGTACAACCGGTCCCCTTAGCTGCCTCCTGACACTGGAAACAAAACATTTCGCTCATTACCTGAATCACTCCTTATCATTAATGGAATCGCTCTGTGCCTCGCCTTTACAGTTACCAATAATTGTAGTAGACTTTCGTCTATCAATCGGTAACGAATGTTACCAATCACAACTCTTCGGGAGGAAAAGTATGAGACCGGAGCCTGCTTCGCTGCAAGCCTGCCTGCTATTTCGCGGAAAATCCGCAGATGAGATCGAACAGTTACTGTATACGCTGGTCTACTCTGTCAGCTCCTACCATAAGAATGCGATTATTCTGGCAGAGGGTGATCCGGCGGACCGGCTTGGGATTCTGCTCTCCGGCCGCATCGAGGTACAGAAGACACACCCCACCGGCAGCAGTGTGACCATCGCGCATCTGAAGGAGGGGCAGACCATCGGCGAAGCCGTATTGTTCCGCAGGAATAACACCGTGCCCGCCACCGTCACAGCCACTGGCCCCTGCAAGGTGATGTTCATCAGCAAGCAGGAGTTGCTGAGATTATTCGCGGCCGACACCGATATCCTCACCCGCTTCATCGAGAATCTGTCCGAGCGGCTGGTACTCGTGAACAGGAAGATCGAGAACCTGTCAGCCGGACCGTTGCGCCGCCGTATCGTAGACTTCCTGCTAGAGCAGGGAGAGCAGCAGGAATCCGATACCTTGAAGCTTCCCTTCAGCCGGAAGGAATGGGCCGAGCATATGAACACCGCCCGCCCCTCCTTGTCGCGGGAGCTGGGATTCCTGCGCGACCAGGGCTGGATCGAATTCAAGGGCAATGAAATCACCCTGCTGAACCGGAGACGGATGCATGATTACATCCAGACTCTGCCTTCTTCGGCAGGCAATCTATAGGAACCACAAATGACTGAGGAGGATACAAGCATGCCACCGTCCACTGCACAACAGATCGACCAGCTGCTGACTGAGCACAGGCAATGTTTCGCCAGCGGAGTCACGAGAACCCCCGGCTTCCGGCTGGAGCAGCTTCGAAAGCTGAAGGAGGCTATCTCGCGCAATGAAGCCCGGATTATTGCTGCACTGAACCAGGATCTGCATAAAAGCGAGTTCGAAGCTTATGCCACAGAGATCGGATTCACGCTGGACAGCATCGGCTATATGATGAAGCACCTGCGGCGCTGGATGAAGCCGGCGAAGGTAGGCTCACCGCTGCACCTGTTCCCGGCGCGGAGCAGAATCATAGCCGAGCCTTACGGAACGGTGCTAATTATCGGGCCGTTCAACTACCCGTTCCAACTGCTGATTGAACCGCTGATCGGCGCCATCGCCGCCGGGAACTGTGCCGTACTGAAGCCCTCTGAGAGTACACCCGCCACCTCCGCTGTTATCGAGAATATGATCCTGGAGACCTTTGATCCCGCCTATATCCGGGTGGTACAGGGCGAGAAGGAGACGACGAATCTGCTGATTCATGCGGCGTTCGATTATATTTTTTTCACCGGGAGTGTACCTGTAGGCAGAATTGTCATGGAAGCGGCAGCGAAGAACCTGGTGCCCGTCACCCTTGAACTGGGCGGCAAAAGCCCCGTAATCGTAGACCGGAGCGCCGACCTGGAGACCGCCGCGAAACGGATTGTCTGGGGGAAGCTGATCAATGTGGGGCAGACCTGTATTGCGCCTGATTATCTGCTGGTCCACAGCGAGGTGGCAGCGGAGCTGATTGAGCGGATGAAGCGCTGCGTCACCGATTTCTATGGCACCGACATCCGGCACAACACAGACTATGGGCGGATCGTGAATGAACGCCAGCTGCGGCGGATCGGAGAGATGCTGGAACGGGACCGCGATAAGCTGATTTTGGGCGGGACAGTGATCCCTGAGGAGCTGTATATCGAGCCGTCCCTGATCTATCCGGCGGATTGGAATGACGCTTCCATGGAGGACGAGATCTTCGGGCCTGTGCTGCCGATTATGGAGTATACCCGGCTGGAGGAAGCCATCCAGAGCATCAACGCCCGTCCGAAGCCGCTCGCTCTCTATCTGTTCACCCGCGATAAGCAGGTGGAGCAGCAGGTGATGACCGAGGTGTCCTTCGGCGGCGGCTGCATTAACGATACCATCTCCCATGTAGCCAGTACCCGGCTGCCGTTCGGCGGTGTCGGGAATTCCGGGATCGGCGGCTACCACGGCAAATACAGCTTCGACCTCTTCTCCCATCACAAAAGCATTGTTAAGCGGGGCACCCGGTTTGACCTCGGCATTGTCTACCCGCCCTACGGCAGCAAGGTCAAGCTGGCGCGGAAGCTGCTGAAATAGCGTAGTGGCAGGAGCAAAAAGCACAAAGGAAACCTCTCTTATATAGAAGGAAGGTTTCCTTTGTGCTGCTCGGGTGATTCTATTTATTGTCCCACTTCAATAATTGATAATTCCAATCTCCAAAAAAATCTTTATCGTCAAGCACGTTATGATAAATAGGACCGAGGAAAGTATGTATTAATTCCATTGCATCTCGGAATGTGGGTGAGTGTTCCAATTTCAGATTTCTTATAAATGCTTCCCACATGCCTTTCTTGATTCCGCCAGCTGAAAATTGAACTTGCTTCGTGCGGGGTGACAAGTGCGGCACAGGAACCTTGATCGCCTAGCCGGGCGATTCACCCCAGTTTAGTGCTCTAGTTATTAGATCAAGTAATCCGCCTTAGCGTGTAGCATCGGCCCAACCTTTAGGGCCTTTTGTTTCTTCCCTTTCTACAAAAAACGCCCAGGCGGAAACTACTTGAACGCTTTTTAATTACTCCTCCATAGTTAGTAACTTCCCCATATGTTTTTGTTTAGATGCAATTGTTTACTTATTAATATATCTATAGTAATATTTACCTTGTAATTATATTCATTTTATTGAATAGGAGTTGTTTTTGTAATAAAATATACCTTTTTTTTGTTTTATTCTAAACCAAGTTTAACTTCAAATATTATGCAGAAAAGAGGTTTTAAATTGAAAAGTAAAACTATTAAAGCTATCTTATCCCTATCTATAATTGGAACTCTAGCAGGCACAATATTTATCGGAAATGCTGATGCTGATTTATTTGGATATAAACGTAAAAGTGGTGGTAATTTTAGCGCGTGGTATGACTCGTCAGTGGCATCATACGGTTATACAGGTGCTTACGATACAGCACGTTCTAATTGGGGGGGGATTACTTCCAAAGTTTCTATTGGTAAAACTTCATCACCTGATGGATATAGTACTGATGAGTTCTATGTTGGGACTACAAGTGATCCTAAACTGATGGGTTCAAATACTTCCTATACTGTTGCATGGCCAGTAAATAATCCTGTTAATAGATATGAAAAAAATTGGGATTATTCTGTTAATTCTTTGTATCACAATAACGTTTATGTCCCTAGTAACGATGCCGCCACTGCTTTTAAAGCTCGATATACAACAACACACGAAATCGGTCACTCTTTAGGATTAGATCACACCACAGGTACAAATGCTCAAAATTCTTTAATGAAAGGTAGTTTTACTGGTTCCGAAACATCCCACAGTCCTACAACCTATGATAAAAATCAATTAAAATCTCTTTATGGAAATTAACTGAGGGAGGCTGTATATGAAAACTTTAAACATTCGTAAACCGTCCCATATGTTCTTAACGATTCTACTTTTATTATTTGTATTCGCTGGTGCCTATTATTTTTTCATTTACAATTCAGTCAAAAGCACAGTAATTAACACAGCGGCTGTATATCCTGACTACGCAACAGAAGAAGCACTCTTCAATGAAGCAGACTTAGTTGTAGTTGGCTCCACTGATCAAAGCTTTGAGGATCGGGAACACATTAGTGTAAATTACCCAACAGGAGCAATTCAGGACTTCTATACAAAAACTGATTTTTTGGTAAAGCAGGCTCTAAAGGGTGATGTGCAAAATGATTCAATAATTAAAATCGGGGAACCCATAAGTTATGTTCAAACACTTTCAGGTAAAAGCAAGATAACAAGAGATGAGTATACGGAATTACAACAATCTAGCGAATACCTACTTTACCTTAAACAAAATTCAGAAGGACTTTACTTTATTATCGCTGCCGAGATGGGCAAATATAATATTGATAACACCGACCTCAATGAAAGCCTGAATGAAAAACAACAACAAATCAAACAAGAAATAATTAATAACAACATTTTTGACAATATCGATATTCAGTAGTCAAAGTCTAGCTGATCATAGAAGTGGTTCTTGCAATTCTCTTCACATCTAAAGGTTAACCTCTTCTGGGGCTCAACCTTTTATATGTTCCACCAAAAGAACTGGCGCTAGCTGGTTCTTTTGGTGCATATCTGCGTTAATCTGTATAGAATTCTGCCGTAAAAAAAGATATGTCTTCTTTCATTCAGAGCAGTTCTCCGCTTAAACGTCTCAGATTATTCGTAACCATCTACAGCACCTCCAGATAACTATCCAAAATTGATCTTACCCTCAGTTTATCTGCATATCTAAGCAGTCGGGTGTAATTCTTTCTTTTACTGGAAGAGTAGTTATTGAGACTTTCTTTCACAACATTTGCATCCAGTTTATTTCTGTATTTCACGATATCGCAAATGGTCCGCTCCAGATTGTATACATTGATAATATGACCTTCCTTATCGATCTGTTCAACGCCCATAGTAAAGGAAACATCGTCGTATGAGAAAAGTCGGATAGGCGGATATTCCGGGAGTAGAGGCTTTCTGGACTTACGGGATACCGCAAAATTATATTCACCTGAGGTATACGTAGTTAGTTCATGATGAGCAAGAGCCGAGTACAAACAAAGGACACCATTAGGCACAAGGAGGGAAGCCTCCACGATCTCATCTACAACATAATTAATATCCCTAAGCGCATAGAGTCCACGTTTCAGTCTGATAATCTCCCCCCTCTCTTCGAGCTTACGAAGCTTGTAGTAGCTGACCTGATTTTCTTTGAGAATGGTGCCGTTGGCAATCCCATTATATGTTTTAAACAGATCTATAACCTCCGGATAGAGTTCAGCCTCACTCCCAGTCGCAGACTTGATAGCCTCTATAAGCCCATCCAGATTTTTTATATTAGGATAACGATAAATCAATTCAAAAAAATCCTCTTGTTGCATATTGAGATGCTCCAAAATCTCTGAAAATCCTTTTTTAATATGAATGTAATCTATATCTCCAGCTTCAGGCACCATTATCACCTCCACACAATAAATGTACTCACATTCAAATAAGTGTGTACATTTAAGTATAAATTATACCTTTATTATCAATTTATATCCACTATTTGTACACACATAAGATAAATAAAATACATTCCCCATGCCCAGTTCACCTCAACCCGCAATCCGCCCCGCCACCCAGCCCGCGACCTCTTTCTCCGGAATAGGCTTGCTGATATAGTAGCCCTGAATCTTGTCACAGCGGGTCCGCTCCAGAAAAGCAAGCTGCTCCGGGGTCTCCACCCCTTCAGCGGTAACATTCAGTCCCATATCATGGCCGATGGTGACGATGGAGCTGGCCAGCGACATATTGTTCGGGGTATCAATGCTGTCGATGAAGGACTTGTCGATCTTCAGGGTAGTAATCGGGAGCTGCTTCAGATAGCTGAGTGAGGAATAGCCCGTTCCGAAGTCATCCAGCGCAATACCAATGCCCCTCTCCTTGAGCGCCTCCAGCTTGGAGCTGATCGCCTCGAAGGATTCCATGAATATTGATTCCGTAATCTCCAGCTCCAGATACTCCGGCGCAAGCCCGGTATCCTCCAGCACGCTCAGCACCATCTCCGTGAAGTCCTCCAGCATCAGCTGAATGACCGAGATATTAACCGAGATATGGTAGCCCTCATAGCCCTGATTCTGCAGATCCTTGGTGAACCGGCAGGCGGCACGCAGCACCCACTCACCTATGGGAACGATTAAGCGGCAGTCCTCGGCAATCCGGATGAAGGATAAGGGGGAGACGAAGCCGAGCACCGGGCTGTTCCAACGGATCAGCGCCTCGAAGCCCCAGATCTCGCCAGAGCCGGTATCCACCAGCGGCTGGTAATGCAGCGACAGCTCATTATTGGATACCGCGCTTCTCAAGTGATTCTCAATAATCATCCGTTCGTCAAAATACTGCTGCATCTCATGCCCGTAGATCATATAGCTGCCCTTTCCCGCTTCTTTGGCCTTGTACATGGCAATGTCGGCATTCTTCAGCAGCTCTTCCGCATTCCCTCCGTTCTCCGGGTACTCCGCAATTCCAATACTGGCCGAGATATGCACCACACTCGCATGAAGCTGGAATGGCTCCTTGAAGCCCTGTACCAGGGAATCCGCATAACGGATCACCTCACCCGCCTCAGCCACATCCTTGAACAGAATCACAAACTCATCACCGCCGAAGCGGAAATGCTTACTGCGCCCGTCAGCGCGGCTAAGCAGCCGTTCACCGACCTGCACCAGCAGTTCATCCCCGAAGGTATGGCCCATGGAGTCATTAATGTACTTGAAGTTATCGATATCCAGGAAGAACAGCGCCGCATGGCCGCCGGAATGCTCCTCAATGAACCGCTGCAGCTCCTCGGATAACGACAGCCGGTTCGGCAGACCGCTAAGCACGTCATTATAAGCAAGCAGCCGGTATTTCTCCTCACTGGTCTGCAGCAGTGCCTGATTCTCCACCACCTTGTTATACTGCTCCAGCAGCTCATCCTGTAGGGCAGTCAGCTCCTCATAGGTCGATTCCAGCTCCTGATAGCTCGTCTGCAGCTTGCTCTCATAGCCCTTGCGGTCCGTTACATCAACCATCGACCCAGCAAACCGGATATATCCGCCGCCCGCATTACGCAGCACCTTGCCCCGCGCCTGAAACCACTTGTATTCGCCCGCCTTGCTGCGCATCCGGTATTCAGCGTAGTAGTAAGAAGAACGACCCTCCAGATGCTGAATGCGCAGCCGATTCTCCTGCTCGGCATCCTCCGGATGGAGGATATCCCGCCAGCCGCCGCGGCTCTCATTCAGCTCATCCCGGGCATATCCGAGCACCTCATACCAGCTGTCCGAGAAATAATAGATCATCGTAGACATATCAACGTCCCAGATTACCGCATCCGAGCCGTAGGTTGCCAAGCTGAAGCGTTCATTGCTTTTTTCCAGGTTGCTTCTAATCCTTCTGACCAGCTGCACATAGAATAACAACACCATAATGAAGGTTACCAGCACCGCAAAAGCAGCCACGATGCTTAGCACCAGCACCTTGTAGGTCTGATAGAAGGAGAACGGCTCGTTAATCACTTCGCTGCCCTTCGGCAGCTTCTCCGGCGATATCTTGAAGCGCTGCAGCTCATTATAATCAAATACCTTGCGTACACTGCTGTCGGTCACCACCGGGATATCCCCGGCACGCTCCCCCTTCAGGATACGCAGCGCCTGATCGGCCGCCGTCTGCCCCTGCATTCTGCCGCTGATCAGGCTCCCGCCGAAGGCCCCATGGTTCAATCCAAAATCATAAATATGATACACCGGAACACTGCTGCTCTTGCCCAGCTCGCTTGCGAACCTGTCGAACTCCACAATTCTTCCGGTAGAGTCACTATAATATGTAGTCATCAGTATAATACTGTCCGGGGACAGCGCCGATGCCGTAGCTTTGATCTGTTCCATGGACAAGCGGTTCATGGGGAACAGCGCAAGCTCCGGATTCAAGGAGCTAATCTGATCCATCACCATCCGGCCGGTCGACAGCCCGCTCTCCGAATTATCGAAGACGACATACACCTTTTTCAGCGAAGGGTTAAGGTCCATGGCCATACGGATGGTGGGGGAAGCATCGATTTTCTCAATAACGCCTGTCATGTTGCGCTTATCCGGGATGCTGTCCACCCCCAGCTCGTTGACCCCGCTGAAAATAATCGGAGCATCGTTCAGAAGCTCATGGCGGTACTTCATCGCGAAGCTCAGCGCCGCATCGTCTGTTGTAATGATCGTTTTAATATGGATGTTCTGATACTTGAAGCGGATGGTTTCGTAGAAATGTTCGAGGTTCCCCTGCGTGGGGTACCTTTTCCAGTCCATGTATTCGGTGTAGATGACGGGAGGATTAGCGGTACCTTTGAGACGTTCCTCTATGCCGGCACTTTGGTCATCGGTCCAGGCGAAGCCCTTCTGATAGGAATGCAACACCAGCACGTTCCGGGCGGGAAGCTCCTCGGCTGCGGCGAATGCAGCTCCTGCCGGGCCTGTTGTACACAGGAAGATCATCAGAGGCAAGAGTACACTCCTTAAAAACCTGAGATGAATATGATCTACACTCATTCGCACACTCCCGTTCATCTATCTCATAATCGGAATCTGACAAGTCGAAGGATAATGTATACATGGGGCTTCATTACGGGGACTGCTTTGATACAATTATAGGGGGAAAAGGTGTTTTTAGAAACAACAAAAAGCGACAGCAGCCGTAGATATTGGACAGAGCAGACTGCTAACGTTAGAATGAATCTGCAGTTGACTGCTTAGACAGGAGGCCTGGCCATGCCGACCATCAAAGACGTTGCGCTGAAGGCTGGCGTATCGGCAACCACCGTATCCCGGGTACTGAACAACAGGGGTTACTTAAGCGAGGAATTGAAGCACAAGGTACACCAGGCGATGGAGGAGCTGAATTACCGGCCGAACGAGTTGGCACGCTCCCTCAGCCGCTCGAAATCCAACATTATCGGACTGATTATTCCGCATGTATCTTTGCCTTTTTTCGGCGAATTGACCAGTCATATTGAAGAACATGCCTACCGGGAGGGCTATAAGCTGCTGCTCTGCAATTCGTGGCAGGACAAGCAGAAGGAACAGGAATACATCCACATGCTGCGCGCAAGCCGGGTAGATGGCATTATTATGGGCAGCCATACGCTGGAGGTTGAAGCCTACCGGCAGATGAATCTGCCGCTGGTGACGTTTGACCGGCAGATCTCACCGGATATCCCTTATGTCTGTTCAGATAATTATGAGGGAGGCCAGCTGGCTACAACTCTTCTGATCCAAAAAGGCTGCCGCCACCTCGCCCATATCGGCGGGCATCCCAAGCTGAATATCTTATCCCATCTGCGCTGCGTGGCGTTCGAGGATACCGCGAAGCAGCACAGCCTGGAGTATGTCACCCTCCATACCGACAACAACAGCTTCGACTTCGAAGCTTACGAGCAGCTGCTCGGGCAGCTCTTCCTGGAGCATCCTGAAGTGGACGGGATTTTTGCAGGCAGCGATATCATTGCCGCCTACGCCCTGAAGGCCTGCCGCACCAGAGGACGGCGCGTCCCGGAGGATGTGAAGATCGTCGGCTATGACGGCATCGCGCTCCGCAGCCTGCTCGACCCGCCGATCACCACCATCCGCCAGCCGATGGAAGCGATGGGCCAGCTGGCAGTGGACCTGATTCTGCAGCTGGTGCAAGGCCACAGCGTGGCCGCTGCGCATATTCTGCCTGTGGAGCTGGAGGAGGGGGGGACTACTTGAGGGGGGGCTTCCACTTAACTGGAAATCCTGCCTTTTTACGGTTTTTAATTGTACAGCATACATCTATCGCCGAAAGTTGGCCTCGAACAAAACTCCATACATCGCTGCATATATGAGTGTAGCCGAACAAGCCTCTGCATAGCTGCAGAGGCTTGTTTAATCTCAATTGTGTTAGTGGTCTACTCCGTGTCATTGGCACAAACCCGTATCATCTTTTAGTTTAACCGAGGTTTTCAAAGAATGTAAAAGTGCATTAACAGCATCAAATATATTCCCCACCCCAAGGAGCGGACGGTCACTACCGTCAAGGTATTCTTCGCACTGGCGGCGTGCGTTAAGCTAACGGGAAGAGCTTAGACTTTTTTATGAAAAGAGGGTTTTGTGGTATTATATGTAATTATAATTTGTAAAATAAATGGAATGGGGGATTCAAAATATGGAACGTAAAATTCAACTAATGGAAACCTACGTAAATATCGACCTTGGAAACTCACCCTTTTTAAAAATAGATAAAGGGCTGCAAATTCCATACTCTTCCATCAAGGGAATAACAACAGGCAGACCGATACCAAATGCTTTTAAACTATATGGTGCTTTATTAGGAGAAAAGAGAAATGGGTTATTCAGATCAAAAGGTGGTTTTCAACTGCACTTTTTTGAGAATGAGCTAGAAACTCTTCATTTCGATTTGGATAGCTTTAAAGTTGGTAAGTTCAAAATATCAAAGTTGATCATTGGCATTAAAAATCCTGAAGAAATAAGTAAAAATATTTCCGAAAGAGTTGAATTAACGTCGAATGATAGTTGAACAAGTATAGTACTCCGGCACTCTGCTTTTTCCTAGAAGAAAGGGTATTTTTTGCGCAGCAGTTGAGACTGTTGAAGCTGAATCACTTCTTCATATCCGTTGACCAGCCATCAACAGGCGCCGAGTACACCATAGCCGGCAATATTTCGGATCAAGTTATCTCGGATATCGCGGATTGGCTGAACGGTGTGTCTGCAGCAAAAACGCAATAAGCAAGCATAAACGGACAAGCGTCAATCTGGGTTTGGCTCATGAAAAGAAAAAATCACGGAGAACGATAGCGCAATGATCGAGTAGGAGGGGGCGCCTAGCCCCCGTCCTCTCACACCACCTTACATGCGGGTGCGCAAACGGCGGTTCCGAAAGATTAACAAAGCTCTAAATAACGAGTAAGCAAAATTTTCAGCGCTTTCGCTTCCCAATAGGAAGTCGGAAGGGCGTTGTTTGTGTTTCGAGACATTTCCCACGCTCCGCGTCTGGAGTTAGCCATGACAAAACCCGCCCATTCTGGGACGCCGAGTGCTCGAAGCTCATGGATTCGAGTGCGTACCCGTTTCCATTGCTTCCATAAGCACATATGCAGTCTGCGGCGAATCCACTGGTCGAATTTCTCACAGTGCCCTTTCGCAGATGCTATTCGAATGACCGCGTCATGCGCTCGCTTCCCAAGGCGAAAACCGTACCTATGCCTTGAGAAGTCCACATCGAAGATCGGGTCCATCACTTGCGTATACCTTGGATCGTGCATTTGCCTCCAGCTTCCTTCAGATTCCGCCTCGCGGCGGACACCCTTGCTCTTGGCTAACGGTAGGCGTTCACCAGCACATTGTATACGGTTTTCCGCATACATCCGGCCACGCGCCCGCTCCCTTCCTATACGCACAGCAATCTCGCTGCCCGATGCCGCCTACCGCAAGCGGCTAACGCGCGAACAGCTTAAATAGTTTCCCGGCATCGAGCTCCGCCGTAGAAGGCAGTACCAGGTCGGCCGCGCCAAGCTGCCCGGCCGCGCCGATGCCCACAGCCTTCATGCCCGCCGCCCGGATCGCGGCCACGCCTGCGGCTGCATCCTCCACGCCGATGCAGTTGCCCGGCGGAACACCCAACCGCTCTGCCGCCTGCAGGAAGATCTCCGGATCGGGCTTGCCCTTCCGGAGCGCAGCCGGGTCGGCAACGGCCTGGAACCACCGGGCTGCGCCGAGGCGCTCCAGAATCAGCGGCGCATTCAGGCTGGCCGAGGCCAGCCCCACAGCGATTCCCCGCTCGCGTAGGGAATCGAGCAGCTCCCGGATACCCGGCAGGAGGTCCGCCGGGGTGATCCGGCCGATCATCTGCCGGTAATGATCGTTCTTCTTCTCCGCGAGCCGGAGCTTCCCGGCTTCAGGCAGCTTCGCAAGACCGCTGCCCTCCAGCACGATCTCCAGCGATTCCATCCGGCTGATGCCCTTCAGCCGTTCATTCTTCTCCCGGCTGAAGGGTACGCCCAGCTCATCCGCAAGGGCCTGCCAGGCCAGATAATGAGCCTCGGCGGAATCCGTAATCACACCGTCAAGATCGAAGATTACAGCCTCCAGCCGGTGCGCCAGCGAAATCCTCACCGGCTCCTGCGGAAGCAGCCGCAGCGGCTGCTTCTTATGTCTAATCTCAAGCGCTGTTCCCTCCAGCAGCGTATACACTACCGCTTCACGTTCAACGAAGATATCCAGCAGTTTACCACCCACTGTAACCTTAAAGCGGCAGCTCTCCCACTGCTCCGGCAGGACAGGGGCAAAACCCAGTTCCCCCTGAGCCAGCCGCATGCCGCCGAAGCCGTTCACAATCGACATCCAGGACCCGGCCATCGCTGCCATATGCAGCCCGTCCTTGGCATTATGGTTGATATCGTCCAGGTCCATCCGCACTGTGCGGCTGAAATAACGGTATGCCCCGGCCAGATCTCCGATCTCCGCAGACATAATACTGTGGATACAAGGAGACAGCGAGGAGTCATGCGTCGTCAGTGGCTCATAATAATGATAGTTGCGGAGCTTATCCGCCAGGCTGAACTTGTCCCCTAGCAGGAACAACGCCATGACCAGATCGGCCTGTTTCAGCACCTGATGCCGGTAGATTACAAGCGGATGATAATGGAGCAGCAGCGGATACCGGTCCGCAGGCGTATGCTCGAAATCCCATTTTTGCTTACTCAGGAAGGTGTCATCCTGGGCATAAATGCCGAGCGGTTCGTCAAAAGGAATGAACATCACTGCGGCCGCATCCCTCCAGCTCTCTGCCTCTTCGGGAGTTAATCCGATCTCTTGCCGCAGCCGTTCGTAATCCGCCGGATAATCCCGCTGAAGCAGCAGAGCTGTCTCATAGGCATACTGGAGCTGATCCTGCACCATGAGGTTGGTGTAAGCATTGTTATTCACAATCGCTGTATATTCATCCGGCCCAGTTACTGCATCGATGCAGAAGGCCCCTCCTCGCGCGGGGTTATAGTGGCCCAGATCGGCCCAGAACCTTGAGGTCTCGAACAGTATCTCTGCCCCCCGGCTAACCAGAAAATCCATATCACCGGTCGCCTGGACATATTGCTTCAGGCCGTAGGCAATGTCGGCGTTGATGTGCGCCTGGGCAGTGCCTGCGGGGAAGTAGGCGGAGTTCTCCTCGCCGTCAATCGTCCGCCACGGGTACAACGCCCCCTTCTGCGACATAACCGCTGCCCGCTCCCTGGCCTTGCCGAGCGTTGCATAACGGAATTCCAGCAGCGCACGGGCAATCTCCGGCTGTGTGAAGGTGAAGAACGGCAGCATGTACATCTCCGTGTCCCAGAAATAATGCCCCTCATAGCCTTCACCGGTTAAGCCCTTGGCTCCGATATTCGTTGCTCCGTCCCGGCCCACGGATTGCAGCAGCTGATAAGCATTGAAGCGGATGCCCTGCTGGAGTGCAGGATCACCGCTAATCTCTACATCAGCCTGTGCCCAGAAGCTGTCCAGATACGTCTGCTGCTCCCCGGCCAGACCGGCGAAGCCCAGCTCCTTGGCTAGTGCCAAGGCTTCAGCACTCCGGCCGGGCAGCTCCTCCTCCCCGTAATCCCTGGAGGTGTGATACGTTATATATTTGGTAAGCGTCACCGTCTCTCCGCTGCGGACAGCAGCGGCATAACAGACGGAGATGCGCTGTCCGATCAGCTGGTGACTCATCTCGCGCCCGGACTTCGCCTGCAGCGCATGGCTGACAGCAGTCAGCAGCGCGAACCGTGTATGCCGGGTCCGCTGCTTCATCCACAGGTCCCCGGAGGCTTCGTCATAACCGGTATTCTCCAGCAGCAGGCTGGGCACCGCGCTGCCCGCTCCCAGCCTGGGATCATCCGTCGCTTCCGGCCGCCGGATCTCGCCGTCCACCGCAGAATCGAACTTCAGTGTCCCGGAGAAGTTCAGCGCCGTCACGGCATAGTCGATAGCGGCCAGATGCTTGTGCGCCAAGGCAACCATCCGGCGGATCACCAGCAGCACCCGGTGTCCGGCGGGAGATTCCCACTCCAGCTCCCGGTGCAGCATGCCGCTCCTCATATCCAGCCGGCGCTTATACCGGTGCAGCTTCCCCTGATCCAGCCGGAATTCATGGCCTTCGATACTAAGCCGGATGATACGGGCATCGCTCACATTCAGCATGGCCTGGTTGCGGGAGGGGTACCCGAAGGCCCCCTCAGGATAGACGACCGGCTCGGAATCAAAGAACCCGTTCAGATAATTCCCGGCAACCGACCGACCTGTTTTGCCATAGTAGCCTTCCTCGAAATTGCCGCGCATGCCAATATAGCCATTGCCGAGTGTGAACACACTCTCGCTCCGCTGATTGTATTCATCCTCGTAGTGTTCCTCTTCAATACTCCACTCCCTGTAAGGGTATAAGGGGGGAGGATGCTCACAGGACTTCATCTTTATTTTCATCTCTGTGCGTATCTCCGTACTTGTCTCCGGTCTCATCTTCGTATTCTCCTCCCGATTGCCGACTTCTCTTGTCCCTGCCGCGGCTTAGCCCTTGACTGAGCCGCCCATCAGACCCCGGACGAAATACTTTTGCAGCAGGAAGAAGATCGCCAGCGGCATCAGCATCGAGATAAAGGCTGCCGAGGTCAACAGATGCCAGTCATTGCCGCGCGAGCCGACCAGATCGGCGATCTTCATCGACATGACCTGCACCGACGGCTGGTTCCCGATGAAGATCAGCGACACCAGATAATCATTCCATACCCAGAGGAACTGGAAGATCCCGATGGAAGCGAGCGCAGGCACGGACAGCGGCAGAATCAGTCTGCTGAAAATCGTAAAGTGGCTCGCGCCGTCAATAAAAGCCGATTCAAACAGATCCTTCGGCAGCTGGCTGATGAAGTTGTACATAAAATACGTGACCAGCGGCAGCCCGAAGGCTGTATGTGCCAGCCAGATTCCAAGATAACTGCCGTTCAGCCCAAGCGCCGTGTAATCCTTGAGTACCGGAATTAGTGCAACCTGAATCGGAATGACCAGCATCGCAATAATGATCACGAACAGCGTTTTCCGTCCCGGAAACCGCAGCCAGGCGAAGGCATATGCGGCAAAAGAGGCGATCAGCACCGGAATCACGGTCGCCGGAACAGCAATTGTAAGTGTATTCCAGAACGCCTGCGATAATCCGCTCCCCTTCTGTACCGTTTCACTGCCGTCTGCTTCCTTGAGTGTGTACTCCTTGCCGGACAGCACATTCTTGTAGTTGTCGAGCGTAAGGTCAGGCACCGTCTGCCAGCCCTGCTCCTGCATATTAACCGTGCGTGCCCTGCGGTTCTCCCACATCAGGCGGCTGCCATCCGCCTTCACCCCTGCCTTGAGCTGTTCATCTGTGTAGGTCTTGCCGTTCACCTCAATGGGCTCCCGCAGATCCACCCCCTTGGAGAGCTGCACCGTCTCGCCCGCTTTCCATTCCTGATGGGGGAACACCTTCCACCAGCCCGTCTGCAAAATATCCGCTGCGGGACGGAAGGAGGACGCGAACAGTCCGAACGTCGGCAGAATCCAGAGGAAGCAGATGACGCCCAGAATCAGATTGACGGCCGTTTTGCTGCCCCTTTTTTTCTTGGTGCCTACCATTAGAATCCCCCCTGCTTGCGGAACTGCCGCAGATTAATAAGAATAACAGGCAATACCGCGATCAGGAGCACGATAGCCAGCGTAGAGCCGTAGCCGAAGTTACGGTACATGAAGAACTGCCGGTAGAACTGCGTCGCAACAACTTCTGTATCGTATTGACCTCCTGTCATCACCATGACAACGTCAAATATTTTCAGCGTAAAGACAATAATCGTGGTGGTCACCGTCAGAATCGTTGTGGAGATGTAAGGAATCATGATGCCAAAAAAGATCTTCACCTCACCCGCGCCATCCACCCGTGCAGCCTCCAGAATATCCTCAGGCACTCCTTTGATGGCTGCGGAGAAAATGACCATCGCAAACCCCGTCTGCATCCAGATCAGAATGATAATAAGGAAGAAGTTGTTCCACGGCTGCAGCATACTCGTCCAGGCCTGCGGTTCACCGCCGAAATAGGTGACAATCGCATTCAATAGACCAATTTGCTCATCGCCCGGCTGATAATAATAGACGAACTTCCAGATGACCCCGGCGGCAACAAAGGAAATAGCCATCGGCATGAAAATAATAGATTTGGCGATCCGCTCATAGCTGCTCCGGTCGGCAAGAATGGCAATCAGCAGCCCGAAGCAGACACAGGCCAGCGTGCCCACGAACACCCATAGCAAGTTATTGCGCAAGGCAGTGCCCATCAGACGGTCGCTAAAGATCGCGGCGTAATTGCTGAGTCCGACGAACTTCTCGGAGGACGCGTTGAAGAAGCTTAAGTACAGCGTCCGCAGGGCCGGCAGAATCAGCAGCCAACCGAGAATAAGGACAGCCGGTCCGACAAAAACATAAGGCAGCACCTTCCTGCGGACATGGTCCGGGTACTGCTCTACTGCCCAGGTCAAGGTGTAATAGATCAGATATACGCCCAGCACGCCCCACAACACTGCGAGCACCGCAGTCAGCAGTGGATGAAGCGTTGAATCGCGGAAAAACAGAAAAATCAGCCCGTTGACCACAATATTCGCAAGCAAGACGCCCAGCGATAGCAGCACTGCCCTGCCGCTAATCCTCTGCTTTACCTGCGCCCCGGCGGCACCCGGCTCCGGCCTTATTTGTGCATCCATATCGGTTCCTCCTATAGGCTCTGTTGGAGCAGAGCCTTCTTCATAAGCACCCGTTAACACCAGTTGAGGGGCAGGCCTGATTGTTCAAGACCGCCCCTTCAACCTCTTGGCGTCTAATTCCGCGCTTGCCTGGTCCTTAGTTCTTCCAGCCTGACTGAATCTGCTCCAGGGCCTGATCCAGCGTAGCAGTTCCGCTCACATAGTCAGTCATGCCTTTCCAGAAGGTACCTGCACCCACCTTACCCGGCATCAGGTCCGAGCCATCGAAGCGCAGAGTAGAGGCGTCCTGTACCAGCTTCGCCATCCGGCGGTCGGATTCGGACTGGTACCAGTCGAGGGAAGCATCATTCATAGGGGCAATGACACCGCCGGATTGCACCCAGCTTTTGATCGATTCGCCAGTAGTGAAGAATTCCATTACCGCGCGTACCTCCGGGCGGTCATTGAACATGGAGTAGATATCGCCTGCCACCAGGACCGGCTTGCCATACTGCTCATCAATCGGCGGGAGATAGAACCAGTCATAGTCTGTATCCACCTTGGCCGTTTCCGGGAAGAAGCTGGTAATGAAGTTCCCCATCAGGTTGAACCAGGCTTTGGGCGGGTTCTCGAACATCGGCTTCGGAGCATCACCGAAGGCAGTAGTGACAATGGATTTAGCACCGCCGTAGACATAATCCTTGTTCAGCCAGATCTTGGACATTACTTCCACCGCGTTCTTCACTTCAGGCGAAGTGAACGGCAGCTCCCCGCTTACCCACTTGTCATAATTCTCAGGCGTCGTAGTCCGCAGCATGATGTTCTCTACCCAGTCGGTTGCCGCCCAGCCGGTTGCCGCGCCGCTCTCGATACCGATTGCCCAGGCCGGGTCACCGTCTTTGGCGATTTGCTCCGTCAGAGCCATCATTTCATCCCAAGTCTGCGGAACCGTATATCCCGCTTCGTCAAATTGCTTCTTCGGATACCAGACCAGGCTCTTCACATTGCTGCGGTTCCAGATCCCGGCCATAATCTTGCCATCCTTGCCGTCCATGGTGGACATATCCAGCCAGCTCTTATTGTAATTGGCCGTCAGCTTCGCCTGATCCAGCACCCCGGTCAGATCGATAACCTTGCCAGTCTTAGCAATAGAGGCCAGCAGGCCCGGCTGCGGGAAGTCCGCGATATCCGGCGCATTGCCGCCATCGACCCGGATATTAATTGTGGCTTCGAATTCCTTAGAGCCTTCGTATTGAATATCAATGCCGGTTTTCTCTTCGAATTCCTTAATACTGCTCTCGAACTTCACCTGGTCCGCATCGACAAACGGTCCGAACATCGTGACCTTCGTGCCTTTGTATTCACCCTTCATCGCCAAGTCCAACGGGCTGCCTGCCGCAGCGGGATCTGGGCTATCTGTTGATGCTGCGTTGTTATCTGCTGAAGGTGCTGCTGTCGGCGCTTCTGTAGCCGCCGGGGCCTGCGTTGGTGCAGCGTTGTTATTGCCGCCGCAGCCGCTGAGCATCATGGTGAAGGATAGACACAACACCATCGCAAGTGACAGTTTACGTGCTGGAGCTTTCTTCATTGTTTCATACATCCCCTTTAATTGTTTTTAGAGACTGCATCAAGCCAGCTTCATTACCGGAACCCCTTACGGCAGAGCAGCAACTCACCCCCTTATCGAAATTCACGGACACCAGGCACCCACACTCATTAACACCGCTAATTCAAACGTACATTCTCCATATCCCACTATAATGTATGCGCTTCCAATAGTGCGTTAGTACCCTCTGCTGCGGGTACGTTTCCTGAAACAGTTCCTGAACCGGTTCCCGAAATGATTCGCTCACATTCCTGTAACCCGCCATTCTGAAAAGCTTTTCAAAATAGTCCGAAGAAACCGTGCTGCCCTGTCAGGCAGCCGTGCTTCAGCCCGCCGGAACTACGTCTCATTTCTCACGCGAGGATTCTCTTACGATTAGCTTATGTTCCATCTTCTCTTTCATGACAGCCACCTCGCCTGTGGTCAACAATTCATGCAGCTTCTCTGCCGCCCGGTATCCCAGCTGATAGATAGGTTGTGCGATTGTTGTCAGCTTCGGAATGAACATCCCCGACATCCGCAGATTATCGAAGCCGATGACCGACACTTGACCGGGAACCAGAATATTGCGGTCCTTTAAGTAAGAGATCGTTCCCATGGCGAACTCATCCGCTACACAGAATACAGCGGTTAGCTCCGGATATTCAGTGAACAGCTCGTGCGTAGCCTGATAGGCCTGCTCAAAGCGGTGGTTGGCGTACTTGATTTTGCCGATATTACGCTCCAGCCCCGATTCGCTCAAGGCTCTCACGAACCCCGCCATCCGCGGTGGTCCGGACACCGAATTATCATGATTGAAGCCGATCATCCCGATCTCCCGGTGCCCCAGCTCAATCAGGAATTTAACAGCATCATACGCCGCCTTCTCGTCATCCACCTCCACTGACGCTACCTCATACTCATCGGAATGGGAGGAGACCAGCACGAATGGAATTCTGCAGTCCACCAGCTTCTCATAATACTCAGGGTGCAGAATATCACTGGCGAACACAACACCATCCACCTGCTTCTCATGAAAAGTATCCATATAGGACAATGTCCGCTCCTTGTCACGGTCTGTATTGCAAATCATCAGACTGTAACCGAGCTTAATGCAGGCATCCTGCATTCCCCGGATCACCCCTGCGAAATACAGGTTCTCAATATCGGGAATGAGCAGCCCGAGGGTGAAAGACTTCCTGTAAATTAGTCCCCGTGCGAATGCATTAGGCTGATACTTGAGCGCTTCTATCGCTTCAATGACCCGGCTTCGCTTGCTCTCCACTACCGTATCCGGCGCATTCATTACACGGGACACGGTACTGATGGATACTCCGGCCATCTTGGCGACATCTCTGATAGTTGGCTTCATAGTCTGACTTCCTTCTTATTCTTTTTGCCCGAAACGTGTGCCCTCCTTATCAGGATTGGCCTAGCCGCTTAAGTTAGAAAAGCTTTTCAAAGCGATTATAGCAAGGCTCCCTTAAATTGGCAAGCAAATTGTTATGCGCTTACATTTTGTGCTTTTCGCCCTTCAAATCCCCCCTCCCCGTCATGCCGCTTACTTAAAGTGTGTAAATTATATTATTTCATGTTATAATTGGCGGGTATATTGATTCATGGCTGCAAATAATGCTACTGATGCTGTAGGCATCTACTATAGGAGGGATTCATGTGAAGCAATTGCACGATATACCATTCTCCGTACTGGATTTAGCCCCTATCCGGGAGGGCGGAACGGCGGCGGATTCTTTTCATAACACCCTTGATTTGGCCCGTCATGCTGAGAAATGGGGGTATAACCGTTATTGGCTGGCAGAGCATCATAATATGACCGGCATTGCCAGCTCCGCTACCTCCGTTGTTATCGGACATGTGGCGGCTGGAACTAACACCATCCGCGTTGGTTCAGGCGGCATCATGCTCTCCAACCATGCACCACTGGTGATTGCCGAGCAATTCGGCACACTGGAGTCCCTGTATCCGGGACGGATTGATCTGGGTCTGGGCAGAGCCCCCGGCTCCGACCAGGCAGCCGCCAGAGCACTGCGCCGCAGCCTCGGCAGCGATGGCAGTGAATTCCCCGAGCAGCTTAGCGAGCTGCGGGCGTATTTCGACCCCGAAGGATCAGGCTCCCGTCCGGCCGGTGTTCGCGCCGTGCCCGGTGAAGGACTGAACATTCCGATCTGGCTGCTTGGCTCCAGCGGCTTCAGCGCCCAGCTTGCGGGCCAGCTGGGTCTGCCTTTTGCTTTTGCCAGCCACTTTGCACCGGATTATCTGCTGCCGGCACTGAATCTGTACCGCACCAGCTTCAAGCCTTCAGCTGTACTGGGCAAGCCTTATGTTATGGTGGGCTTGGGAATTACAGCAGCGGATACGGCAGAGGAAGCGCGCAGACTTGCCACTTCCCAGCAGCAGCAATTCCTGAACATAATCCGTGGCCGCACCGGTAAGCTCCAGCCGCCTGTAGACAGTCTGGACGGAATCTGGACCTCCCAGGAGAAAGCACTGCTCCTGAGCAAACAACAATATTCCATCGCCGGCGACCAGGCCCTGATTAAGGAACGACTGCTGCAGATTCAGGAAGAGACGGATGCGGATGAGTGGATTATCGCCTCACAGATCTATGACCACTCTGCACGCTTGCACTCATATGAGCTTGTGGCCGACCTGTTGAAGAAGTAATAAGTGGGTAGTATTGCTTAATTGTAATTTGTACAACTAAATCGCCTGATATGCCGCCAAATTACCGTTTAGCTGTATTTCGTGCAATTAAACAGCCTCTATAACTTGATTTTCGCCCATCCGGGCAAATTTAGTTGTACAGACTACAGTTAGGAGGGCAAAGCCTTCTGTTTCAGTGTTTTTAGTTGCACGGAATACACTTATCCCTCCTTTCCGCTACGAACTTAGCTTGATGCTTGGCCGCATTTATGGAATGAAATCACTTGTTTTATTCTGATGGTCTACTAATCTGATTACTGGCCAGTCTATATATTTAGCCCATTTAACTACCTGTGGAGAACTCCGTTGGGGTAGCTAAGTGGGCTATTTTAGCATTGCAGCAAAAAACAAAAGTGTTCGGTGCGGAAATTATTGAGCCGAACCTCCCTAGCCTCATTCGTTCTTTATAAAATACAAAAATCATTAATATACGTAGAAATAACGAGTTAAACACAGTAAACGCCTAATAAACGTCATTAATTTATAGTAAACAGCCGGATTCGTTTACTTAAAGGATCTTTTCCCGTTTTTCTTTATGCCCATTTAAGATTATACTGTAATTATAATTCGTTATAACGAACGACAACGCATTCTTACCATTCAGGCTTGTTCATCGCACATTCAGGCTCATCCAGGCCGGTTAATGCTTGTTCTGATTTATACTATCGTTTTAATATGTAGTAGTTCTTCAAGAAACCACTTTGTTCGACAAACTATGATTTAGAAACGCGAACCGGGGCGGATTGTGGCTGGTGGCTGGTGGCTGCCGAAGGTCAGCACAGAAAGGGGCGGGGAGAGTGAAGAAGAGACATACATCCATAATTGGCGCGTATATTTTGGCCGTTCTGGCAGGTGTGATCTGGCATGCCGGAGGGGTCAGCGCTGAGGATACGATCAAGCTCACCGTCAATTCGCATACGACCAGTACGGCAACCATGAACAACATGCAGCCGGGAGATACGATGGCTTCGGATTATAAGATTATCAATGACGGAAATGACCCGTTTGATTATGCAGTTGCCTTCCAATTCCGCACCGGGGACGTAGATCTATACAATATCCTGCAAATGACTCTGCAAAAAGAGGGAGTAATCCTCTATTCCGGGGTGATGAGCGAGGCCCCGGGGGTAGTGACCATCGGCTCGCTTGCCGGAGGGGAAGAGGAAGCTATCGAAATGAAGGTGTTGTTCCCGCCGGAGGCAGGCAACGAGTTCCAGGAGAAGATGGTAAGTGTCGCCTTTGAATTCACAGCTACAGCGGAGCCTGCGCCGACAGCCGGGCCAACCCCCTCACAGCAACCGACGGCTGAGCCAGCAGCTTCAGCTACACCTTCACCCGGGTCAACACCGGGCACCACGGTCAGTCCCGGCAGTACGCCAGCAGCAACAAGTGCCCCTACGGATTCAACAGACGGTACAGTCTCTCCTGGCAGTACACCATCGCCAATACCAGCAGCGACGGCAACACCGCCTGCGGGTGGAGTAACTGTAAGTGAAGATCCTGTTCCGTTAGGCGGAGGAGAGGAAGACGGCGGCAACCGTCCGTCCGCGACCCCGGATTCCGGAGCCGCTGCACTTGGCAGTACACCAGCCCCTTCACCAGGGAAAGAGATCAACCTTACAGATGACGCGCTTCCGCTGGGCGGGCCGGAGGAAGACGGCAGACTGCCGGACACAGCCAGCCCTTGGTACAATCTGATTGCGGCCAGCCTGGTTGTCGCCATGATCAGTATGCTTGTGCTCCGCAGGCTGGGACAGAAGAAGTAACTTTGCCTATATGTAAGGAGGAGAAAGAGCATGAAGATGCGCAGCGGGTTCACTTTGGCCGTCAAGCTGATCTTCATGCTCTCTGTGTGTGTTATGGTGTATTCCGCCTTCCAGATCCTTAAAGCGCCCGCCGAAGCCCGCGAAGCCCTGAGAATCTGGGACAAAAAGAGGGAGGAAGCCCAGACGCCCGTAAGTTCCGAAGAAGAAATACCGCTGCCCGAAGGTATAGTTAGCAGCGCGGAAGCACCAAAGGGTGACAAGCCTGCTTATATAACGGGCGAAGTCATTGGAGAGATCTATTTTCCGAAGCTTAAGAAGCGGGTTGCCATTCTGGAGGGAACCGGACGGGCGGAGCTTAAACAGGGGGCAGGACATGATGAAGCAAGCGCCGCCCCGGGTGCCTCCGGGAACAGCGTGCTGGCCGGACACCGTGACACCGTCTTCCGCAGCCTCGGCGAACTGGAGACCGGAGACACGCTTGAGCTTGCGACAGCGGATGGAACTTTCACCTATGAAGTGACCGGCAGCCGGATTGTTGATGGAGATACAAGGGGAGCGATTAAGCCCAGCAAAGATTCCATACTCACCTTGATTACCTGCTACCCGTTCTCTTATGTAGGCTCAGCGCCAGACCGCTACCTGCTCTCGGCCAAGCTTGTCTCCAGCCAATCTCCGGTGCAGCAGCCATAACCTGCGTTCCCGCTCCTCCCCCGCTTTCCCGCTGCCTTCCTCACTCCAGCTTGCCCCTCGCCTCCCGCCAGCCTCCATCCCCCTTCACTCCACACCATCCGCCTAAAGTATGAGACCCGGGCCGGATCGTGATAATATAGACATACGAAGCTGAAGAGGAGATGACCTGCATTGAAGGAAGAGTTAATTAGACGTTTTGTATCGTATGCTGAAATGGATACCCAATCCAGCGAGGACAGCGAGAACTGCCCGTCCACTCCAGGCCAAATGGTACTGGCGCATAAGCTGGCAGAGGAGCTGCAGGAGCTGGGACTGACGGAGATTACGGTGGACGAGCATGCATATGTCATGGCCTCGCTGCCCGCTAACACAGATAAAGAGGTTCCGGTGATCGGCTTCCTGGCCCATCTGGATACCGCCACGGATTTCACCGGTACGAATGTGAAGCCGCAGATTGTAGAGAATTATGACGGGCAGGATCTGGTGCTGAATGAAGCCCAGAATATTATCATGTCCACGAAGAGCTTCCCGGAGCTGAGCGGCTACAAGGGGCATACGCTGATAACAACCGACGGCACCACCCTGCTGGGGGCGGACAACAAGGCGGGCATCGCTGAGATCATGACGGCTATGGCCCATCTGCTGGCGCATCCGGAGATTAAGCATGGCAAGATCCGGGTCGCTTTTACCCCCGATGAAGAAATCGGACGCGGCCCGCATAAGTTCGACGTTGCCGCCTTCGGCGCTTCCTATGCCTACACCGTGGACGGAGGCCCGCTCGGGGAGCTGGAATATGAGAGCTTCAATGCCGCCGCCGCTAAGATCAGCTTCCACGGAGTCAATGTCCATCCCGGTACAGCCAAGGGCAAGATGATCCATTCGTCCAAAATCGCCATGGCCTTCCATCTCCGTCTGCCCGCCGGTGAAGCTCCTGAATTCACAGACGGCTACGAGGGGTTCTACCACCTGATCTCCATGCAAGGCAGTGCCGAGCACAGCAAGCTTCATTACATTATCCGCGACTTTGACCGCGGGCAGTTCGAGAACCGCAAATCGAATATCGCCGCGATTGTGGAGGAATTCAAATCTACGTACGGGGCGGACAACATCGTGCTGGAGATGAATGACCAATATTATAATATGCGCGAGAAAATCGAGCCCGTCCGGCATATCGTCGATATCGCCCGGGAAGCGATGGAGGGCCTCGGCATCACGCCGGTTATCCGTCCAATCCGCGGAGGGACTGACGGCTCACAGCTCTCTTATATGGGGCTGCCTACACCGAATATTTTCACCGGAGGCGAGAATTTCCACGGCAAATTTGAATACGCCTCTGTAGACGTCATGCTGCAGGCTGTACAGGTTATCGTTGAGATCGCCCGTCTGGCTGAGCAGAAAGCGTAAGTAGGGTTAACTTATGCAGCAAAAAATCCCCGTTCAAGCGCATACCGCTTATTCGGGGATTTTTGCGCTGCGTGGGGCTTCGTCCCGGGATTTCTTGCTGGCCTGTCCGTCTTCATCCAGGGCTCTGTCTTCGCCTCTTGCGAGGATCTCCCGGTATTCCTCTCCCCAATGCTTGATGCTGAGGATCGCAGTCTCCAGTCCCTGCGCCCATTCGGTCAAGGAGTACTCTACCTTCTGCGGCACCTGAGGGTACACCTTCCGGTGGACCAGACCGTCACGCTCCAGATCCCGCAGCTGCATCACCAGCATCCGCTGTGTAATGCCGGGGCATAGTCTGCGCAGCTCGTTGAACCGCTTCGGCCCGCTGATCAGATGATAGAGCAGAACACCCTTCCACTTCCCGCCAATGACTTCAAGGGTCCGCTGCAATGAGCTGTTCTCCGCCCCGCAATCCACGCCTTCTGCCTCATCAGAGCCTCCGTCTCTTCCTTGTACGTTCATCTCTGCCGCCCCCCATTTCCGGTCGTCCCTGATTTAGTACAATTGTATCATAGATGCTGATACGGCAAAAACCCCGTGCCGCCCTGGAACAACGGGCGCACGGGGTTCTTAACATGCTAAGGTCACAGACCGTTATCCGTCTGTTAGACTTATTTCTTCACCGGCAGCCAGCCCGGTGTATGGATCAGTGCTCTCCAGAGCGGGTCCGGAATCACAAGCTCTGCTTGTGCATTCGGATCAAGCTCAGTCTTAATCTCATCGGCCCGGCCTCCGGCCAGCTTCTGCACCCAGTCCGGTTCAATCAGCAGCGGGCGGCCCAGGGCCACCAGGCTGATGCCGCTGTCCAGACTCTTCAGGGCGTCGGCGGCAGAGTAGAGCGAGCCTACCCCAATTACCGGAGCCTTGTCTCCCGCCCGGTCTACGATCTGTTCAATGCGCGGACGGCTATCCTCTGTTCCCCGGCGCGGCAGCGACCACAGCTCCATAAGGGACGCATGCAGGTAATCCAGCCCCTCCGCTGTCAGCGCATCGATTAGGGCAAACGTGTCAGCCATCGTAATCCCCGGTGTCTCCGGCTCTTCAGGCGAGAAGCGGTAGCCTACAAGGAAGCCACCCTGTGCATGCTGCTTCACCGCAGCCTTGACACTGCGCAGAACGGCCAGCGGGAAGGTGAGACGCTTCTGCAGATCTCCGCCCCAGCGGTCTTCGCGTCTGTTGGAGTGCGGCGAGAAGAATTGCTGCAGCAGATACCCGTTCGCACCGTGAATCTCAACGCCATCGAAGCCGGCCTCAATGGCCCGGCGTGTCGCTTCTCCGAAATCGGCGATAATTCCGGTAATCTCTTCGTCTGTCAGCGGGCGCGGAACTGTCCCATGTCCGCCGCCAGGCAGCTCAGCCGGCACATCGCTTGCACTGACAGGCTGCCCGTCAACCAGCTGCTCCGGCGGGCATTGGCGTCCGCCATGGAAGATCTGGAGCACCGCCTTCGCCCCTTCGCCCTTGATAGCTTCTGCCAGCTCACGCAGGCTTGGAATCAGACCGTCATGGTCAGCTCCGAATTCACCCGGGAAGCCCTTCCCGCCGCGCGAGACATAGACACAGGCGGTAATAACCATCCCCGCTCCGCCCGAACGGCGGATATAATAGTCCAGCTCCGGCCGGGAGACAGTTCCATCCTCATTCGAGGAGAAGTTAGTCATCGGCGCCATGACCACACGGTTCTTCAGTTCAATCCCGCTCTTGAATTTGAACGTCTCCAGCAGCGGGCTATATTCTGTCTTTAGCATAACTACCATTCCCTCCAATAAATCAAATATACACATAAAATAGTGTACAACTTAATTTCACACAATACAAATGGTAAATCTGCATTTACAGAACCTATCTATCAGAGGGAGTTACATCTTTCCAGATTACCTTCTCCCCGTAATTCTTGCCCCAGTCATACATCATACGCAGCACCGGCATCAGCGTATGTCCATACTCTGTCAGGGAGTATTCGACGCGCGGAGGAACCTCCGCATATACCTGCCTGAATACCAGCTGATCTTCCTCCAGCTCACGGAGCTGGTTGGTCAGCATTTTCTGGGTAATATGGGGAATCAGCTTCTTCAATTCACTGAAGCGTTTGGTCCCTTCCAGTCCCAGGTGCCACAGTATAATCAGCTTCCACTTCCCGCCGATCACAGCGAGCGTGAGCTCCTTCTCGCAGTTGATCTCCTTCAGGTTGATGCGGTCTTTAATTTCAGTCGCCAATATTCAGCCCCCTTCCGGCTATCATCATAATACAGATCCATCAGCCACCCAAGTGGAAACGGCTTCGCCGTCCTTTTAAAGGACGGTACCGTTTCAGCGAGAAATATAAGGATAGTTTGTCGTGTGCAACATATAAATTCTTATATTTGCATTTAGGCAGCAAAGGATGCCCTCCCGTCAAGGAAAGCATCCGTGTGATAGCTTAATTGTATTCCAAGCTCTATTCTATTCCAAATCGTATGCTATTCCAAATTGGCATGCTTGCCGAACATCCGGCCGGAGGTCTGCCCCGTCTGCTCCATGATCCGCAGAATGACTGCATCATAGAAGACAAGCAGCGTCTGTTCAAACAAGGAGGCCATCGGCTGCAGCGTCGTATAGCCGCCGTCCGGCCGTTCTTTGGGAGCGCCGGGCAGCTTGACTGTATGATCTGCGAGACGTCCGAGCGCCGAGTCCGGCTGAATGGTTACGAGGACTACAGCTGCTCCGATTGCCTTGGCTTTCTCAGCCATGGAGACCAGTCCCTTCGTCTCGCCTGAGCCGGAACCCAGTACAAGCACATCGCCGGGGCCAATGCCCGGCGTTACCGTCTCTCCGACCACATAAGCTGTCCGCCCGGCCTGCATCAGCCGCATGGCGAAGGCCCGGCCCATCAGGCCGGAACGCCCGGCACCAGCCACGAAGATCTGACCTGCACGCAGCAGCAGCTCCGTCAGCACCTCGCCCTCTCCGGCATCCAGCCCGGAAACGGAGCCTTCCAGCTCCTTCACAATTTCATGTGCGTAATACTGCGTGTCCATGGCTGCTTAAGCCTGGCTTACAAGGCGCTTCATTTCCGCCGCAGTTGCCTTCATGTCAGCTTCGCCGGTAATGCCGCCGCCAACGATTACCAGATCGGGCTGCGCAGCAATCACTTCAGGCAGCGTACTCAGCTTGATGCCGCCGGCAATTGCCGTTTTGGCCCGGGTTACCACGCTCTTAATATCTCTCAGATCCGCGAAGGAATTCTTACCTTCGGCCTGATGGTCATAGCCGGAATGCACGCAGACATAATCCACACCCAACGCATCCACTTCAGCGGCTCTGGCCTTGAGATCCTTCACGTTAATCAGATCGACCAGGATCTCAGCACCCGTCTTCTTCGCTTCCTCAACCGCACCGCGGATCGTTGAATCATCGGATACACCCAGCACAGTCACGATACCCGCGCCCGCTTCCACTGCCTTCATAACTTCGTAACCGCCGGCATCCATAATTTTGAGATCGGCCAGCACTGTAAGCGCCGGGAAAGCTTCCTTGATCGCTTTCACCGCATGCAGCCCCTCATTGATAACGACAGGTGTTCCAATCTCAACGATATCTATAGATTCGGCAACCTCTGCAACAACCGCCTTGGCTCCAGCAATATCCACCAGATCGAGTGCTAACTGTAATTTCATATGTGTAAGTTCTCCTTATCCGTAATGTATTTTAGGAAGTGCTGTTTCTCAGTTTAGGGATATACTGCCGATAAGGGAAGTAGGCACTTTTTTGTGAGGTAGTCACCTGGAGGATACTATTGGGCGAAGCCGGCGGATTTTTAGGCAACATGTCGGAAATCCTACTGCATTTTCACAACAGCTGTGCTACCATACATTTGATTCGAAGATTCACAGCCGCAAGGAATCCTAATAAGAAGGTGTATGATGGAAACAAGCAAGCCCAAGACATTCAACCTAATGAAGCTGACCTGGCCGATCTTCCTGGAGCTGTTCCTGTTCATGCTTATGGGAAGTATGGATACCTTCATGATCAGCTCTGTGTCAGATGATGCGGTCTCCGGTGTCGGAGCGGCCAATCAGATTATTGCCATAGCTATTCTGGCGCTTAGTGTCATCGGGAACGGCGCGGCGATCGTCGTGTCGCAATACCTCGGCTCCAAGCAGCCCAAGGAAGCCGCCAGAGTGATCGGCAACGCAGTTACCCTGAATCTTGCGGTAGGGATCGTACTTAGTACAGTCATGCTGCTATTCGGAGGTCATCTGCTGCAAGCACTGAACGTGAAGGGCGACATTCTCGCCTACGCCCGCTCGTATATCAACATTGTCGGAGGCGCGATCTTCCTGCAGGCCCTTATCAACGCGCTGGCTGCAACTATCCGCACCCACGGCTTCACCAAGCAGACGATGGCGGTATCGCTGCTTATGAACGTCATCCATGTTGGCGGTAACTATCTGCTGATCTTCGGTCATTTCGGACTGCCTGCGCTCGGTGTAGAGGGCGCTGCCGTATCAACCGTAATCAGCCGCTCCATCGCTCTCCTGATCTTCTTCCTGCTGCTTTACCGCATTATGGAGGTACGTGTGAAATGGAGCTATTACGTTCACCTCTCCAAGAAATATGTGCTGCAGATTCTCAAAATCGGTATTCCATCCGCCTTCGAATCCGTAATGTACCAGTGCTGCCAGCTCGTCTTCACCCTGTATATCACCTATTTGGGGGCCGAGGCCATGGCTACCCGCCAGTATGCGGTCAATATCTCGAACTACATTTTCCTGTTCAGCGTAGCGGTGGCAATGGGGACCTCAATTATTGTGGGCCATCTTGTAGGTGCAAAACGGACGCAGGAGGCTTACTCACGGGTGTTCACCAGTGTGAAGTGGGCACTTCTGGTCACAGTCATCATGGACCTGATCGTCATTCTGCTCCGCAAGCCGCTGCTGGGCCTGTTCACGGATAATGAGCTGATTATCACCATGGGAGCCCAGGTGATCCTGCTCAGCTTCTTCCTGGAGACCGGGCGGACCTGCAATCTGGTCATTATCAACTCGCTGCGCGCGTCGGGCGATGCCAAGTTCCCGGTCTACATGGGCATGATCTCTATGGTGTGCATGAGTCTGCCGCTGGGCTACTTCCTGGTATTCACGCTTGATCTGGGTCTGGCCGGGGTATGGCTGGCCACAGCGTTCGACGAATGGGTACGGGCCGTCATTATGTACTTCCGCTGGAAAAGCAGAGCCTGGGAGAAGCATGGCCTGATCCAGCATGAACCGCCGGAAGCGGCTCCGGCAGCCCCGGCGCACTAATTCTGCGGCAGCTCCTCAGACAAGCGAAAACGGCCTTGCCGTCCTTCAATAGGACGGCATTCGTTTCAGCGAGAAATAGAAGGATAATTTATCACGTGAAACATAAAAATTCTTATATTTCAAATAAGGGATGCTAATCAGCCACCGGAAATACGGCTGATTAGCATCCCTTTGTCGTAAGCTCGTCCCATACTCAGTTCCCTTTGGCTACTGCAATTTTATGTCTGGCTGCGAACTGCTCCGGCGTGACCGCTTTGCCGAACAGCGCCTGGATCATATCCAGATGGACCTGGGCAGCATTCGGCTTCATCTGCACATCCGCGAACAAGGTAATACTGCTGGCATTGTTCAGTTCATTCAACAGATCCACGTATAGCTGCGGCAGCTTCTCATTCGTGGTATCGACCTTAGTCGCCGGAATCACTCCCGCACTCGTCACTGAAGCCTCGCCCCATTTGAAGACGAAGTATTCGACAAAAGCCTTAGCCTCCTCCTTCACCCTGGACGATTCCGCTACGAACAGTCCGACACCCGGACCGCCTACCCAGTCGCCCGAATTGCCCTTCCCGCCTTCCACCGTAGGGAATTTGAAGAAGCCGACCTTATCCTTGAAGGCCTGCGGAGTCTCCGGGTTGGTCGTGAAGTTGGGCAGCTCCCAGGTACCGGTCAGGTACATGGCCGCCTTTTCTTCCATAAATTCCGATTTGCCCTCATCATATGACAAGCCGTTGAAGCCGTTGTTGAAGGCGTTCATATCGACGAGGTTCTGTACTTCCGCCGCAGCCTGCACCAGTCCGGGATCATCGAAATAACCCGTCCCCTTCGTCGCCCGCTTCAGCGTCTCACTTCCGGCCATGCGGTCTGCCAGATACATATACCACAGCGAGCCTGTCCACCGGTCCTTATTGCCCAGCGCCACCGGAGGCACACCATGACCGGAGAGCACTCTCACAACTGCCTTGAACTCCTCATACGTTGAAGGCACCTGAAGATTATATTGGGCGAAGATTTCTTTATTATAAAAGATCGGTGAGATGTTCATCTCCAGAGGCAGCGCATAGGTCTTGTTATCAACAGCATAAGACTCTGTAGTGCTCTTCACGAATTTATCCTTAAGCTGCCCGCCGTTCAGGATGTCATCCAGCGGAGCGAATAATCCGCCTTTTACATAAGGCTCCATGAAGCCGGCCGCCCAGGTTATACCCACATCGGGAAGGTCATTGGAGGCGGAGAGCACCTTGAGCTTGCTTTTATACTGCTCATTCTCCAGCACATCCTGCCTGATGAGGATACCCGGATGCTCCTTCTCGTACTCTGCGATAATCTGGCTGACCAGCTTATACTGCTGCGCAGAGAGTCCGGCGGGCCAGATGTGCATCATATGAATAGTTTTTTTGGGGGAAGAGACGCCGTTAGCTGCGAGCGTACTATTATTGTCTCCCGCAGAGCCGCAACCCGTCAGAACAAGCAGCCAGGTACAGGCCAGAAGCAGCCCCTTGGTCATGTGATTCCTTCGCATTGCCTTGCCTCCCCATCTCACATTGCAAAAGGCCGAAATTGCCCATGTAATCGCTATCATTAAAATTCTAGCATCGTACCCTGAGGCAGATAAGGGCACACTTATTGGCTAAAATACCACATTTATTGGATCTCCTGAGTTCCTCCCTTCATCTGTTGACGGTATCGGCTAGGGCTTATGGCCTCCAAGGACTTGAAGACCTTAATGAAGTATTTATCCGTCCGGTACCCTACACGCTCTCCGATCTCCCCGACCGGCAGCGCAGTCTGGAGTAGTAGCTCCTTCGCCCGCTGAATCCGCAGACGGGACAGATATTCAGTGAAGGAAACCCCGGCCTGCTCCTTGAACAGCACACTGAAATAGCTGGCATTCAGGTGAATCAGCCCCGCTACCTCAGCCATCGTCAGCTGTTCGTGCAGATGCTGCTCCACATAGGCAATTGCCTCCTTCACCGGCTGCCCCATCCCGGACTGCTCCGGGTCAATCTCCAGCAGCTTGTGATCCACCAGCTTCTCCAGCTTCACATGGCGCTGCTGCTCCTCCTCCCGCTTCAGCGCATCCTCAACCACTGTCAGCAGCTCAGACTTGTCCAGCGGCTTCAGCAGATAATTGACCGCCCCCAGCCGCATCGCCTGCTGCACATAATCGAACTCCGCATAGCCGGAGATGACAATGATCACCGGCTTCCGGGGAGATTCCTGCAGCGAATGAATCAGATCCAGCCCGCTCACCTCCGGCATGCGCACATCTGTAATCAGCAGATGAACCCGCTCATGCCGCAGCCGCTCGCGCGCTTCCACCCCATTGTCACAGGTCTCCACGATATACCGGCCTGCCGCCCATACCTCCAGCGTCTGCTTAATCCCCTGACGCGTTCTTGGTTCATCATCTACGATTAGAATCGTCTTATTGCCCAGACTCATAGGTATCTCCTCCATTGCTTGGAATCTCAAACCTTATTACGGTCCCCTCAGACCGCCGGCTCTCCACGATCAGGCCTTCCGTCTGCATGTCCGCTTCCGCGTAGTACAGCTTCAGCCGCCGCTGCACATTCACCAGCCCCACTCCGCTGCCCTTGGCAGAGACCGGCGGCCCGCCATCCAGCGCATCGCGGAGCGCCAGCAGCGTAGCCTCATCCATACCCGGCCCGTTGTCCGACACCTCAACTGAGGTCCACCCCTTGCGGGAGGAGGGGCTGATGATCACTTCAATCGCGCCCTTGCCGACGCGGCTCTCCACTCCATGGAGAATCGCGTTCTCAACAATCGGCTGAATCAGCAGCTTGGGCACTGGTACAGCAGCCTCATGCGGGTCAAGCCTGATATCCCAGGACAGGCGTTCCCCCATCCGCATCTCCATAATCCGCAAATACCGCCTGATCTGCTCGACCTCTTCGCTCAGCGTTACCCATTCATCCTTGTTATGGGGGCTGCCGATAATGTAGCGGAACAGCCTGGACATCATCACCACTAATCCGGCCAGTTCCTCCTCCCCCTTCTCCTCCAGTGACCAGTTGAAGGCCTCCAGCGTATTGAACAGGAAATGGGGATTGATCTGCGCCTGCAAGGCTTTAAGCTCAGTCCGGCTCTGCAGGACCTCCTTCTCATAGACCACCCTGATCAAATCATTAATATTAGCCACCATACCGTTATAGGTATTATTCAGCTCCCGCAGCTCCATGGTAGATACCTTCTGCGAATTGGGGGTCAGCACCCCCATGCGGGATTTGCGCATCGCCCGGATCAGGTGAATGATCGGCCGGGTAATCATTGTCGACAACAGGAAGGATATTATCAGGAACAGCAGGGTTCCGATTCCGCCTGACACCAGCAGTACCGTCCGCAGCACAGACAGCCCCTTAGTGACATAGCTGACAGGCGTCAGCACCAGCAGTGTCCAGGAGGTCTTGTCCGAGCGCAGCTTGACCTGCACATACTCCTTGCCCCGGAAGCTGACCGTCTGATCGACGCTCTCCAGCAGCGGCAGCAGATCCTCCTGCGGTGTACCGCTGCTCCCGAGAAGCTGGCCTTCATCATTCACGAGCAGCACTGACTCCCCGCTATCGCTGCCGGAGAAGGGATCGTCGAGCTGGAAGTAGCTGCGCTGGATGCGGGCCATCAGGTAGCCCCCCCGTGAGAACCAGCGGTCCATCAGGCTGACCTGGCGGATCGCCAGCAGGCTCTGTTCATCATGCGGATCAACGCCGATCCAGACCAGCCGCCCCTTCTGGGCATTAGCCTCACTGATATGCTGCTCGTTAATTCTGCTCTCCAGGCTGCCTTCCTTAATCGGGAACAGCAGCCTGTAATCAGCGGTATATAGCTCCAGCGAGCCCACGCTCGGCATGTACGCCTGATAGCTGGAGACAATCTGCAGCAGCGACTGGCGCTGATTGAAGGACACCTCATTGCCGTCCAGCTCCTCCAGCAGCAGCTGCTGAACGGTAGGATGATTGGCCACCTGCTCCATCAGACCATCAATCTGACCGGTCAGCGCGTCCAGCCTTCCGTTGGCCTGAACCGCCGTCTGCTGGATATGCCGTTCGGCATTATTTTTGAGCAGAATAGAGACACGATCATACACAAATATCCCAGAAACCAGAATAATAATGAGCATCACCAGCAAAAAACCGATGAATATCTGATTGCGCAGTGTGTTGAGCTCTCTGAACCTCTGAAGCATCAGAATTCCCTCTTTCGTTGGCAGCGTTTCCAACTCTATTCTCCAAACCCCGGGAGTTTTGTCAAGATAAATCATTGCCCGCAGGGGAAAGACGGCCCAACAACAAATAGCCCTTAGCACAGTTCTCCCGGTTCAAGGAGCTGCCCTAAGGGCTTACAGAGAAGACTACCTAGATGAACATTAGCGGAGTAATCCATTCGAAATGCAGGGCCGCCCACAGCAGAGCCAGCAATACCGCGCCGATGCAGTAACTCATGACTTTGCGGCGGGTCGGCTCCAGATAAATATCCAGCGGAATCAAGATCAGAATCATACCAATTGCGATAATGTTAAACATAGGCTTATGATAAAAAATCCCCACTGCATTCAGGGCAACCGCAAGGAGCGTCAGAAGCAGAAAATATTGTCTCATAGCTCCATCATCCCTGTATTATCCATTATTGTCAAACAAAAAAAATAGCCCATTGCGGGCAAGGAACGGACTGCTGTACTAGGGTTGCTATTCTCTAATTCTATATGAACCGATCAGAGGGCGGCAGCCTAACGAATAGTAACGCTCTTCTTAATGGCCTTCGCGTCCAAATTCTTATTAACGAGCGTAGGCAGCATCTTCATGCTCCGGGTCATGGGTGAATTACATTGCCAGCAGGTCGGCACATGTTGGAACGCAAAGTTGTCGCGTATCCATCCGGTGCATTCTTCCTTGGTGCAGGACCAGATGGCTGTCTCTTCCTGTGGAAGATCTACCATCGCTTTTTTACGAAAATACATAAGTACCCCTCCTAATAGCTTGGTTAGTGCGTCCTACGGACTGTTGTGTCAGAACGGATGCTTATTCTTTCTCTTACCTAGTCATAAAAAAAACTGCCCTCAACTGATGTTAAGGGCAGTTTATTTGTGATATTACAGTTTTACAACGTTTTCAGCCTGTGGTCCACGAGCGCCTTGAGTTACGTTGAACTCAACGCGTTGGCCTTCGTCCAAAGATTTGAAGCCGTCGCCAGTGATTGCGGAGAAGTGTACGAATACGTCGCTTCCGCCTTCAACCTCGATAAAACCGAAACCTTTGTCTGCGTTGAACCATTTTACTGTACCTGTTTGCATGATATTACCTCCAAAGTTTATTTAACACATGTCCTTTTATTCCTACGTATTGTACGAACAAATAAAAATTCACACATTGGAAAAGGCTTCAAACACAAATTGATAACCTTTTACAATATGTGAATTAAGGGTTAAATTTATGATTAACTTCATTGTAGCACACTGTTTTCCCAAATGCAAAGGATTATTGCCAATTACCCAAAATAAATTTTAAATTTTAGAGAAACCTTGCCGGGCGCACGGGTTCTTGGAATCCGCCATGCACCTCCGGCTACAGGATTCAGTCGATATATCCGGCCAGTCCCTTGTCCATCAAGTAATCCATTTCTGCATCCAGAATAGTCTCCACCGTTAGCTCGTCCAGCTTCACATCGCGCTGCGCAGTCACATAGTCGACCAGATCATCATTATCGATATCAATCTCGCCTTTGGCATTGGCCTTGGCCTTATTGATGAACGCCTGCTCATGCTTCAGCACCAGCCGGATGACATCCGGGGCCACCTTCGTCTGTGCTGATAATACCTCCACCAGTTCCTGCTCGTTCACTTCATTACTCATCTTCGTTCGTCAGCTCCTTGGGTTCTGTGAACCCTGATTGTACCACAAGTCCCCTTCGTGCGCGCAGCCTCATCTCCACCAGGGAAGAACCGGATATCCGGCGGCCCCTGCGGTTACAGTCTCCCCGATTCTCGGCGTGGCCAACCGTACCCCTCTCAGCGCCGCAGCAGCCGAGATCCGTTCTGCCGGATCGGTCCAGTCATGCATCGACAGGGTGAATGCGCCCCAATGGATGGGGATCAGCAGACCTCCCTGCACATCGATGTGCGCCTCGACAGTCTGTTCCGGCAGCATATGGATATCTGCCCAGCGCGGATCGTATTGGCCGCATTCCATCAGCGTGAGATCGAAGGGACCATACGTACGTCCGATCTCGGCAAAATGCGGGCCATACCCGCTGTCTCCGCTGAAGAAGACCTTGGTCTTCTCCCCTTGAATAATCCAGGAGCACCACAGTGTAGTGTTGCGGTCCAGCAAACTCCGGCCCGAGAAATGTCGTGCCGGGGCGCAGGTGAAGGTAATCCCTGCATAGCTGAGCGTATCGCCCCAGTCCTGCTCACGGATCTTCTCTGCGGCCACCCCCCAGCGGCGCAGATGGGCGCCAACGCCCAGTGGTACAATGAACAGTCCCACTTTATCCTTCAACTGGCGGATGGTCCCATAGTCCAGATGATCATAATGATCATGGGAGAGCACCACCGCATCCAGCTGCGGCAGAAGGGCAGCCTCCAGCGGAAGCTGCTTGCTGTAGCGGCGGCCGCCAATGAACGGAAACGGTGACGGTGCATGGCCCAGCATAGGGTCGAGGAACAGGTTCAGGCCGTCCATCTCCAGCAGCACCGCTGAATGCCCGAACCAGGTAACCCGGGTGTCGCGGCCCTGTCCAATAGAGGACGGCGACAGCGGCTGCGGCTGAAGAGGCTCAGCGGGTCTGGAGTGAGGGTTGCCCTTAATGAAGTCTCTCAGAATGGAGAGTCCGCTGCCTCCGGCCTTCTCACCGCTCAGGTCTGCAGTCTGCGGATAAGCAAATTTGCCCTTGCTGTAATGGGCGGAACGGAGGTTACGGGCCTTCTCCTGCGTCCCGGCCCTCCGCCCGAACGCCGGATAGACGGTCATGAGAAGATACGCAGCGGCAACAACTGCAAGCAGAATGGAACCAATAATAATCAGGGTCATGCGGTAATCCTTCTTTCTGCGGGTTCGTGCCGCATCTCCTATTTCGCCTGGCCCAGCTTGCGGGCAACGATGAGAATAAGCAGCAGCGAGACCGCAATAATAATGGCATTGAAGCCCCAGCGGCCCTGAAGCCACCAGCTTGTGCCGGGCAGATCTGCTGCCGTTACCGGTACCAGGGTCTCTGCACCCAGCGCAGCCTGCACAAGCTTCTCCCCGCCGATCCGGTCTTTGAAATTAATAATATCATACTGCGGAGCGGTTGCCAGCGCATTGCCATAGAGCAAGGAATACGGCATCTTCTCCCCGCCCGCGAATACAAGCCGGTCTACCAGATATTCGATCTTAATATCTGTGATGGAGATGGGGGCATCATCCAGATTGTAGATAACCACACGCAGGCTATTAGATGAGGCTGGGGCCTCCGGCTGAATCTCCGTCCGGGAGATCCGGGTATCCTTGAAGTCCAGCCGGTACAGCTCTCCGCTTCCGGTGACCGGTATCTTAATCCCGGCACTGTCATACAGCTCATAGCGCCGCAGGAAATTCCCGGTGCTGCCGAGCATCACCTTCCCAATCTTCAGCCGGTCCGTGTTGCTTATCATGATCTCGGTACGGTTCTCCACCTGCTTAATCTCTGTCTGCGGCGTCTTCTGCCGCATGAATGCAGCCGTACTCCACTCCCGGCTGCTGTCTACCAGGGTCAGGCCGGGGAACTCCAGCCCTTCCGGGTTGTTCTTCACTACAAGCCGGTAATAGCCGAACTTGTAGCTGCGCTCCAGCGTAATGCTGTCCGCACTTAACCCGCTTGTGGCATACAGATCCCCTGTGCCGAGCTGCTCCCAGGCCTGCCCGTCATAGCCTCCCCATACCTCCACATGCTTCAGGAAGGATTCTGCGGGCAACTCGAACACCAGTCGGTTCCCCTGAATATCGACATCCTCGGCAAGCGGCTTAATCTGATAATCCAGCAGGGTATCCGTTCCTTTCACTGCCTTGTGAATCAATTCTGAGGCATAGACCGCGCTATGCTCCTCCACCGTCTCCGCTCCGCTCTCCATATAATAGGGAACCGGAGCGCCGGTGCTGTCCTGTATACGCAGATCACGCAAGTCCTCTGCCGCCGAACGGTACACCGCTTCATCAAGATACAATTCATAGTACGGAGCCGCCTCCGGCACGGAGATTTCGCGAGAGAACTTCCATTGCCCGCCGTCCGTCTTCTCCGCTCCGCCGGATGCCGCTGCCGCACTGTGCGCCGGGAAGGTGCCGGAACCCAGCACGAGTCCGCCCAATACAGCGAGCAGCACAGCCGCCCTAGCTCTCCGGCCTGTCTTGCTCAGCAAGCGCATAAGCTTCCTCCATTCTGACTGTTATCCGCTGATAGAGGTAGGATATCCCCAGCAGGCAGAGTCCGAAGCTGAAATAAGCGATGATCTTGCTGCCGGTATTCAGCAGAGTCAAGTCATAGAGCAACAGCTTGCCGGTTGCCAGCAGGGACAGCGCCAGTCCGAAGCGGCGGATATACAGATATCTTTTCCAGAAGCCGTACATAATGAACAGCACAGCCAGCAGCAGATAGAGCAGACTGAAGGCCAGCCCGCCGTCACGTACCTGCATCTGCACTCCCAGGAACGCCGTAACCATCACCAGCAGATAGATACCCATAGCTACCGGATACAGCTCTATATTCTTATAATCGCGCAGCAGCGTTGTCCGCAGCAGCCTTGCACTGCTGAACCATACGAATACATTGAACAGAATAAGCAGACCCAGCGCCGCTACATCGGCAGCAGTGCTGCCGGACCACCCTTCCGGAAGACTGGGCAGACCCAGCGTAATGCCGATACAGACCGCATAGGCAATCCCGTGCAGCACCAATACCATAATGCCGACCACCTTGTCATACAGAACATTCACCTTCGGAAGCGCATAAGCCAGTCCAGAGGTAAGCAGACCCGCCAGCAGCAGCTTGTAAAAGGCATTGTGCGCCATATCCTCCGGCACCATCCAGTCGTACAGGCGCAATGCTTCATACACTGCATACCCGTAGAAATTGACGATAGCCGCATATTTGAACCATACGGTAGCCTGCACCTCCGCAGGCGTACTGCGGAGCAGCGTCTCCTGATTCGAATAACGGATGGCATACAATAAGGCTACAATCACCATTCCCGCCGTAATAAATGTATATTTCAGATCGAAATAGGAGTTCGTGTAGTAGATGACCGCATTATAATCCGAGAGCTGCAGCAGAACGTCGAATCCGAAGAAGGTCAGCAGACAGAGGGAAAGGATGCCCCAGCCTGAGCGTTCTGCCATTTTGAAGCGGTACAGATGTCCGTAGACCGTAAGCGCCACGCCTTCCACCAGCCAGCCGATCGACCACCAGGCCGCTCCCAGCTGGAACGGAATCATCAGGATGGCGAAGGTCAGTGAGGTGACATAGAAGAGCAGACGGCTCTCGCGTTCCTCGGGCATCTGCTTCTCCAGCAGCACGCCAAGCCCCAGATACATGAGGCAGAAGGCCAGCGCCAGCGCGCCTGTGAATTCATCCAGCCCGGCATTCATGAACAGAAGATACAGCGTTATGCAGCTAACGAGCGTATTACAGCCCAGCAGGCCGAAGTCCAGCCAGTTAAGCTTCGTCTTGAACTTGAACGGATACCAGAGTGTAATCCCCAGATACATGGCGAAGGTCAGCACAGCGCAGAGAATGCCCGCGGCGTAGCTATCCGCCAGATAAATCAGCAGCAGGATAGACGGCGTGTTGAACAGGAAGCTGATGTAATTGACAACCACCCAGCGCTTGCGCAGAGAGATCAGCAGAATCAGCAGGTTCAGCACGAACAGATACCCCATTGCCGCATACACTGCACTGCCCTCCAGCCCGAAGGCTCCAATATAAGAGAAGAGCGGCAGATACCCTCCTACAAGCCCCATAGAACAGATCGTCCGTGACTCATAGCGCAGCGACAGCAGCACAGCGGACAGCGTAACCAGCACCGACAGGCCGATCCCGGCCCATAACCCGATAATCTCCAGCAGAAAATAACTGTAAAATATCGAGCCGTACAGCACCGACACCCCGCCGCCAATCAGCCCCAAAGCGAAGGCTCCCCGCCCCTTGCGGAACAGCCACTCCCCGCCCGCCAGCATGACTGCCCCCAGCAGGAAGAAGGCGCTGCCCTTCATATAATCATTGAACCAGGTGGAGTAAGTGTATCTGAACCCGGCGCCCACTGCCAGGATCAGCAGCAGAATCCCCAGGCGGTTGATCCAGTTCAGGCCGATCTTCATTTCGATCCGGTTCTGCTTACGGCGGCGCAGCAAGGTCTCCTCGTCAACCCCTTCGGCGGTCAAATCATCCAGACCGCTGTCTATCGTCCCTCTGAGCGAACGTTCTGCCTCCCGTTGCCATTGTCTGCGCAGCAGAATACTCTCATTCAGCTTCGCCTGCACCTCATCCAGAATATAAGTGATCTGGGTCTTTTCCTGGCCCAGCTCGCGGGTCCCGATACTGTACATCTGCTCTATACGCCGCTTCGCGTCCTGCTCGAAGGACGTCAGCCGGTCGAGGTACGCATGATCCCGTGAGGCAAAATAAGTCTGCAGCTTCTGCCGCGATACCCGCAGAATACCCAGCTTCTCATCCAGAATCTGCTCCGCCAGCGCAGTCCGCAGCTCTGAGTTGTCGCGCTCAAGCCTCGCCGCCTGAGCCTTCAGCTCCGCCAGGCTCTGCCTGGTTGCCCCATTTTCCCGTCTTAACACTTCGTTCTCGCGGACGAGATCACTGCTCTCGTATTCTTCAATTAAAGACTGGTATTCCTTCAAAAGCCCGTCCTGCTGCTGCTGCACAGCCCTCATCCGATCTCTGAAATCCTCCATAGCCGCCCCCCAGTATCTGCTAATCGGCAAATTGTTAATATATTGATATTACTATATTTCTAATTACCACCACAGACCTAACAAAAACCACATTACTTAGTTAAGATCCTGTCACATTTTTGTCTTGGCAGACCTTATAGGTTTATTATTGTTGTATATTCGGGAGATGGGGAGAATCGGACATTGAAACTGAACCTGCACAAACCGCAAAAACGTTATATCCTCATCCTGTTGCTGCTGGTGGTCCTCCTGCCTGTGCCGTTTAGACATAAGGCGACGACCAAGCTGAACATTACCGGGCTGGATGGAGTCAAAATCACGACAGATGCCTACGCGCTGACAGCGGATCACAAGCTGATGGTGGATAAAGACCTCGCTGAACGGATTCTGCATGCGCGTATCGGCTGGGAGAAGGAGGCTCCGCTCCCCAAGGGTGTGTACTACAAGGATCATGTGGCGGTACTCATGTATCACCATCTGACGGAAACCCCGTTAATGCTCTATCCCGGCGTATTACCCGCCGCACAGTTCGATGAGCAGATGCAGCTGCTGAAGCAGGAGGGCTTCCATGTCATTACGATGAAGCAGTACCGGGAATTCATGCTTGACCGCGCGCCGGTTCCCGATAATGCGGTTCTATTGACGTTCGATGACGGCTATGAGAGCTTTTATAAGCTGGCGTTTCCCATTCTGCAAAAGTACGGCTACACTGCAGTGAACTTCATCATTGTCTCCGATGTGGACAACACTAATAAGCATCAGGTGCCCAAGCTGACCTGGGAGCAGATGCGGGAGATGAAGCGCGCCGGAATGGGCTTTTATAATCATACGTATAATCTGCATTATTATGCAGTGGTCGATGCAGAGGGCGGCACCCGCCCGGCGGCGAGCTCCCTGCTGTACATTCATGACGAGAACCGGAATGAACTGAATGAAGAATACTACAGAAGAGTAACCGGGGACCTCGCTCATGCAGAGCGCAGGCTGAAAGAAGAATTGGACAATACGGATTCGGCTATCGCTTTCCCTTACGGTTCCTATAACGAAAAGCTGCTGGAAATCTGCGATTCACTCGGCATCCATCTGAAATTCAATATCGGGCTGGGCCTCGGCTCCAGAACTACGCTGAATGCTCCACGGATCAATGAAGGGAACCGGACACTCACGCCAGAGCTGTCCATCCAGCAGCTGAAGCAATTCGAGCCGCCGATGATTCTGACCGTGAACGGGAGGAGGGTTCTCCTTACCGGAACTCCGCCGGAGCTGCGGAACGGGAAAGTCATGATTCCGCTAGATGCACTATGCTCCGAGCTAGGCGTAGCGATCCATTACGACCGCAGCAGCACGGTCCTGAAGCTGACGCGTCTCAGCCAGAACAAGCCCGGGTGAGGCCGCGCCTATCGCTTCACACCTGATTCGGGGAGGAAAGGATCAACGTGTAAACCCGCCGCCCCCTACCCCTTAGCCGCCTGACGCACCAGCGGTTCGCGGCCTAAGGTTACCCGGTTCTTCCCGGTAGCCTTGGACAGATAGAGGGCCTCGTCCGCCTCGCGGTACAGATCCTCGAAGGTCACATCCGCTTGATCCGTAAAAGCAATGCCGATGCTCACCGTAAGCTGGATGTGATGTCCCCCGTCCAGCTCAACGATGTGCTCGCCCATAGCGGTGCGGAAGCTCTCTGCCTCCTTCAAGGCCGCAGCTTCGCTGCCGGCGGAGAAGCAGACGGCGAACTCTTCGCCGCCTACGCGCCCGGCAATCCCTTTGTTATGATATACCTGCATAATCTTGCCAGATAAATCCACCAGCGCCTGATCACCGGCCATGTGTCCGTATGTATCATTAATTAATTTGAAATCATCGATGTCGAACAGCAGCAAGGCCATACCCGCGCCGATCTGCGCAGAGTAATTCTGTACCAGCCTCATGAAATGCCTGCGGTTGTACAGCCCGGTCAGATCGTCCACCGTGGCCTGATGCAGCAGCTCCCGCTCATACCTCTTCTTCTCGCTAAGATCACTGAAGACCAGCAGCATCCCCGCCCCCTTCCCCCGGACCTGCTCCGTAGCAATGAGCGCCACTCCATAACAGGACCCGCTCCGGCCGGGAGGCTCGATTTCAAACTGCCCCTCCCGCCGCTCGGCATAGCAGACCGACAACTGTCCGTGCTGCCTGAGCAGCGGCTGAATGCTAGTACCCATCCAGGTCGCCGGCTTCTCCTCCAGCAGCTCGGAGAGCATAGCATCTGCCGCCTCATTCACATCCATGATGTAATCATAGCGGTCCGTCAAGACGATGCCGTCCTTCATATTCTCGAAGATTTTATTCTTAGCCAGCGGATATAAGGACAATCTGGGATCGCGGAACAAGGTGAGGTAAGCGGCCACGATTGGCGGCAAGTAGGTGAAGGCTGTGAAACCTGTAATCGTAATCTGCAGCAGCGGAAGCAGGAACACCGACAGGACTGGCACCAGCAGACTGAATAACAGCAACGCATTATGGCGGAAATAATACTTAGACCCATTCAGGAGAGAGATGGCCAGCAAATACACAGCATACAGTCCGAATAACTGATCGTACGCGATGAGGATCATACTGAGAACCGTGGGCTTCACTACGATTCCGGTAACACCAGCCACCGTAGCCAGTCCGACCTCGCTACGCATCAGATGATGGTAGGAGTCAGTGAAGATCAGCAGCACATCAAGCACCGCCGGGATACAAAAGTAAATAAGCCTCTTGGACAAACCCTCAGAGGAACGGGATACATACTCTTTAATAACCGCATAGGTGAAGATCGCACTCAAAAAAAGCGGGCCCTGCTGCACATTCTTCCACCATAGCTTCGCCGCGAAGGAACCGGGTAGAATCTCTCCGGCCGTAGCTGCGAAGATCATGCTGACCAGCAGCATCAATATCCATAAATAGCATCTTCCTGGTGTATGGCGATGCCGGTAAGAACCGATGCCCATGTAGAGACTTAGAACGCTGCCCATTACCAAGTAAAACGGATAACCCTGCATCCACGGCATGTCATATTTCTCCTATTTTTGAGATTGATTTGCCTTATTATATCCTACTCTTTCGTACAAATGAATCTTTCTTACAAAAGTAAGTACGCAAAACAAAGAGGATACTCCTTCACCATCTGCATGGATGCGGGAATATCCTCTATAGGAATACCATTATTTCTTCTGAGCGAGACGTTGTTTGAACTTGTCAACGCGGCCGCCAGTTTCGGTATCTCTTTGTTTACCTGTGTAGAACGGGTGGGATGCAGAGCTGGAGTCTACACGGATCACTGGGTAAGTGTTGCCGTCTTCCCATTCCATTGTTTCACCGGATGATTTGGTGGATGAGCTCAGGAATTTGTAGCCTACGCTAGCATCGAAGAAAATAACCTGGTTGAACTTAGGGTGTATGCCTTGTTTCATTGTAGTAACCTCCTTTCCGAACTAATACAACTTATGAAGAAGTATTGAAGCCATCTCTTGGTCTATTTGAACAATCCGGTTAGACGAAGGGAGATGCGTAAATCTTCCGATTTTTACACGCCATACTATCATACGTGAAATGAGCCGCTGAGTCAAGAGCCTGTCCTAGAGCGATTTCACCATTCCGCCGTCGATCAGCAGGGACTGTCCGGTAATATACGTATTCGCAAAAGAACCGAGGAATACGGCCGCCTTGCCGAACTCCTCCGGCGTGCCGGTTCTTCCCAGCGGAATCGCCTTCAGGGCTTCCTCCTGAATCTGTGCAAGCGTGATGCCCTGCGCGTCCGCCCGCTTGCCGTCAAGCTGGAGTATCCGGTCTGTGCCGATCCGTCCGGGGGCCAGGCTGTTGATCAGGATGCCCTCCGGGGCAAGCTCTGTAGCCAGGCTCTTGTTCAGCGCGCTCACGCCTGCGCGGAACACGTTCGAGAGAATCAGCCCGGCGATGGGCTGCTTGATCGAGACCGAGCTGATGCTGACGATCCGCCCTCCCCCTGCGCTGCGCATATGCGGCAGTGCCTCGCGGATCAGGCGGACCGCGCTCATCAGCGTAAGCTCGAAGCCGCCGCTCCAGTCAGCGTCGGCCATATCCCCGAAGCTGCCGCCCGGAGGCCCGCCGGCGTTCGTGACCAGCACCTCCAGGCCGCCGCCGAATTCGGCGGCCGTCCGCACCGCCCGGGTAATCTCCTCCGGGCGGGTCACATCCAGCTCCGCTACGGCGATCCTCTGTCCCGTAGCCTCACGGATCGCCTGCCGCGCCGTCTCCAGCTGCGGCAGGCTCCGGCTGGCAATCGTCACCCGCGCCCCTTCACGGGCATACTCCAGGGCGGTCGCCAGACCCAGCCCCTTGCTTGCCGCCGCAACGAGCACCGATTTCCCCTCAAGACCCAAATCCATCGTCCAGTCCTCCTGTCAGATTGGTTGCAGGATTTCCTGCTCCCACTCATTATACATCGTATTCCAGTTCCTTTTTGGCCTGGACAATGAAATCGAGCGGATTCTCGATGGTGTCCGCCGCATATTCCACTGCACCGATCTTCAGCCCCAGGGTGACCTTGTACTTGCCGGAGAACTCCGAGTCATTCAGGTCCTGCAGCCGCTGTTTGATCCGCTCAATGACAATCTTGGCCCCTTCCCGGTCCGTGAAGAGCAGCAGGCCCCAGGTAGCATCCTCCTTGTCCAGCAGATACAGCGCATCATTGGTACGAATGCTAGACTGGCTGAGCTGCGAGACATCATAGATGGCTTCGGACAGCTGCTCCTCCGGGATCAGGCGGCGGATCTCATTCCAGTATTTCACCTTCACCACAAGCAGCGTCAGCGGGATTTTATAACGGACCGAGATTCCGGTGAACAGGCTGGCATCCTTCTGAAAAGAAATGCTGTTGCGCAGATCCGTATTCTCATCTACCGCAGCCAGATTACTCGTGCGCTTCAGCAGCCGTTCATTCTCCGCCTGCAGCTCACGGGTGCTTGTGGTGAAGACCCACAATACCACCGTAAGCAGCGGGGTCATAATCAGCCAGAAATACGTCTCTACACCGATAGAAGCGCCTTGGGAGACCGTCTGATAGACCACGAAGAAGCCGTAGCCGAAGACAAACGCCAGATTCAGCGTCAGTCCCGCCGTGACCGTGGTGAAATACGTGACCAGCGCCAGGATGAACGATACATTCAGAATAATAATGTTCTGAACGTAGTTATCCGGTGAGCCCGCGATATATACGATGCAGGCAAAGATCAGGACCAGAAAGGCCAGGAAGCCCAGATCCGAGGTTAGACTGCTGCGGTTACGTCTCACGCTTGATCACCACGTTTCTTCTTATGTTTGCGCAGCATCAGAATCAGCGCCACGACCACCAGCGTCACAATCATAACCGCTGCCGTCACGAAGCCCAGCACATCACTGCGCTCCATCACCCGCGAGACCAGCGAGTCCGCCTTGGCACCGGAGACCGTCTTGAAGCGGTAGGCATTCACCGTGCCGTCCTTATCCGCCACAACGCCGTCACCGTACACCCTCCACCTGTCCTTCTCGCTCCCGATCAGCTTGGAGACTAAGAAGTAGCTCTCGGAGCTAACCGCAGTGACTGCAAGCAGGCCGCGTCCGCTCTCGTAAGGAGATTCCAGGAGCTGGAGCGTGCCGATGGCGGCTCCGTACTGCTCGTCCAGGGCGATTTTCTCATTGGAGAGGAGGGTTGATCCGTCTTTGTTATACTTGAAAAAGAGCTTGCCGTTGTTGTCACGGATCACCTTATTATTCTTATAGCTCCCGATCGCAATAATATTATTGTCCTTCAGGTTATCCGCTGTTGCGTTATCGCTATAAAAGTGGACATCACCGGTATTTCCTCCGGCAAACTGCCCGAGCATATTGAAGACATTCCCGAGGCTCCGGTAGGTGTAATCATCTTTCTCCTCCGGCAGCACCACCGCCACACGGTTGAAGATGCCGTCCCGCAGGAACGGATAAGGGTAATTGCTCAGCAGGAGGTCGGTGCGGTCCTTCGTGTTCAGACGCATCAGTGATTCCTTGCTGATGTAAGCCCACGGCATCTGCTCTTTGTTCGGTGTACAGAGCATGCTCGCAAGCTCCAGATCGAAAGCCACCGTCACGGTGAAGTTGCCGGAGATATTCAGGCTCTGCGGCACATTCAGATTCAGCACATCGCCGTTCGCCAGCTCCTTCGTCAGCTTCTTGCTGCCAATGGGCGTATTATTGATGCTCACCGTCACCAGGGAACGGTTGAAGTCCAGATTCGCCGCATACCGGAAATCCAGGCTGATTCTGCCGTCATCCGCAATGGAGCGATTGGACGGGAGGGAGACGAAATACGTCTGCTCCTGATGATTCGGCCCGGTGAGCTTGTCCCCCGTCTCCGTGAACGTAATGTTCGAGCTGATGGCCGGCGCAGGGTTGACTACATCGGTAGCATTAGTAACAACCTTCAGATCCTTGCGGAGCTGGCTCATCAGCTCCCGGCTTGCCATCAGCCGTCCGGCCTTGATCAGCAGGCTCTCGTCCTTGGAGGTCACGACCAGCGTAGGCAGGGAATCCTTATTGACCAGCTGAATGACCGCATGGGTGCCGAGATCGTCCGCCGTACTTACCAGCTTCTTCACTCGTTCCGGCAGATGATCATACGTAGCTACCAGCACTACTGCACTCTTGTCCTTGACGGTATCCTCGCGGTAAGGCAGCAGCGGAATGGTTCTGTCGTTCAATGTGTTGCCTTTGGCGAATCCCGAGAGGGCGTAGGCAGCGCTCTCCAGCTCTGCCCCGCTGGCGTTCTGCGGCACGGCGAGCAGGCTTTGTGCATTTTTTACCATATCCATTCCTGAGAATCTGGCACTGAAATCCTGAATGCCTCCAGTAATGGGCTTCGGCGTATAATTCACCGCAATGTTCGATGTGTTGAACAGATGCAGCCAGCTGTCCTGCATATCATCGATATTACAAAGCTCATAGCCGCCCGTCGTGGTTCTTAAGCTCCCCTGTATCCTTAGCGTGTTACTCCCCTTCGTCAGGAACCCTTTGGGCGCTTCCACGCTCAGGCTCTGCTGTCCGTTATTATCCAGGGACGGCCGGAAGGAATAGAACGGAATACCGTTCAGCGACAGTGTTACGCTCGACAGCTTATCCTCACTGATCTGTGAGGTCTGGAATTGCAGATTGATCATCACCTTATCCACATTCCAGTAATCCATGACTGTGAAGAACTGCTGCTGGGAGCTTGCGCCCCTCAGCGAGACGTCGCTGCCCGTGAACAGCGTCTCATACGTTGCTCCGGCTTCACCGGGAAGCACCGCCGCCTGCGCCGCAGGGATTTGAACCAGGAGGAGGGAGAGGCAGAGCAGCACTGTTAGAATCTGTTTTTTCATCATGTTCCGTATCTCCTGACATCTTATTTCTGGACCTCCGGCGCACTAGTAACGCTCGGTTTTGTACCACTTGGCTTCCCGTTTGAAAATAACGTCTTTGAGATAGTTGTACAGCCCGTAAGCGGCCACTACCATCCAGAGCTGGCAGTACGAGACGTACATCAGCAGAATGATCCACAGATTCGACAGGCTCATCTCGCCCTTCTCTGTGGTCAGGGTAACGAAGATCCCCACCACGAACAGCACAATGGCGAGCAGCCACAGGAAGCTGCTGAGTCCGGCGATGGTCGTATGTACATACCCCATGGCATGCAGCACGAGCAGAATATCCGAGGTGACCAGCGAGATCAGTAGCAGGAAATAGATCGAGACATAATACAGAATATCGAAGCGGATCTTCGCCGCCTTCCGGTCGATGAGGAGCGGAAGGTTCTTCACAATGACATAGATGTTGCCCTTCGCCCAGCGTGTCCGCTGCTTGAACCATACCTTCACCGTCTGCGGCTCCTGCTCCCAGGTGACCGACTTCGGCTGGAACTTGATCCGGTAACCCATCATATAGATGCGGAAGCTGATCTCCGTATCCTCGGCAATCGCCTTCACATCCCAGCCCCCGATGCTCTCGACAATCGTCCGGCGCATAATGAAGTTCGTTCCCGGAATCGTACAGAGCTTGAACAGCTTCCAGCGCCCTGCCTGCGCCATCCACTGGAAGGACAGGGTCTCGATATTAATGAACCGGGTCAGCAGGCTGGCATCCCGGTTGCGGGTTCTGAACTTGCCGATTACCGCCCCCAGGGAGGCATCATTCATAATCTCTGCCACCAGGTATTTCAGCGCTGTGCGCTCCGGCGTATTGTCGGCATCATAGATCGCAATCAGCTCCCCGCTGCTGCGGGTGAAGCCGATGTTCAGCGCATTGGATTTCCCTTTGCCGCCTGTGACGGCGTCTGTATTGATAATGATCAGCTTGCGCAGCGGATTCCGCTCCTGGATAGCAGCCAGCAGCCCGGCGCTGTTGTCTGACGAATTATCGTTGATGACGATAATCTCATACCGGTCATGCGGGTAATCCAGTGCCAGCAGGGATTCCACGGTTTTACTGATGACAATTCCTTCATTATGAGCAGGAACCATAATTGTCACCATGGGATGCTCCCCGATAATCTCCGGCACCGGTTCGTTTTCCGTTTGAATGTAGTACAGATACCCCGCTATAATCAGCATCACATTCACCAGCAGCAGGGACCAGATACAGATGACCGCGATCACCATCAATACGTCTGAGATCGTCATAGTATTCTCCTAAACTCGCTATATTTTCACGGGATTACTTGTTCAAATATTTCCTGCGGTACAGCCTGTAGCCGATAGTGAGCAAGCCGCCGAACAAGAGCAGCGCAGCCAGGATCACGATGATGAAGAATTGATTCTGCACGCTGAACAGCCGGTTGAAGCTCGTCGCCTGCTTCTCCTTGTACTGGAAATCAACGGCGACCTTCTGCGGGGTATAATCGACATCCAGTGTGTTGCCATCCATGCGGATCACCCCGTCAGCAGACTCAAGGGTGTGCATGTCCGTGCGGACCGTATGGGCCTCCTGCTTATAGTCTGCGAAGGTATACCATTCCGCATTCAAATTCCGCAGAAGTTCCTCCAGCCCCCGCTCATCCTCCGGAAGATCCAGCGTCACCGCTGTATTCAGCGGAAGCTCCGGCATCGCCTTGCCTGTTCTGCCAATTCCCTGCAGGAGCTCCGGGGGCAGACTGTACAGAGAGGAAGAGAAGGCCACTGAAGTGTCAGTCTGTTCCATATAATGAGTCTCTCCATCCGGAAAAAGCACTGCCGAATTGAAGAACCCCATGCCTGCGGCAGAATACTCCTTGTCATACGTCCAATAGCTCTCGGCAGCAACGCCGAGCGGTGCCACGCCCCCCTCCGCCAGCACATTAATGAACTGATTCATCTTCCCGCGCAGCGACCGGTCATTCGAATTGATCGGCGGTCTGACCGCCGGGACATTGACAACGATACTTCCGTTGCGGGACTGGACGGCTCTGAGCGCCTCCAGATACCGCTTCATGGCGGGGAAATCCGTATTCGCGAATACCGGACGTACACTGGCGATGAAGGGAACACCGCTTCTATAGAGGCGGTCTGCCATCTGCTCCAGCAGATTAAGATCCGAGAAAGGATAGATCTCCTTGATGACCAGATACATCTGCGGCTCTGCAGTATAGTGCAGCCAGTCCTTCAGCACATAGGCCGCTGCTATGGCTGTGAAATCGCCCTGCTTCAGATAAGGAAGGTAAGCCACCCGGCCGCTGCTTACCGCAAACGGCACCTGTGCCCCCGCATCTGATGAGGACCAAGCTCCATAAGAACGCCCCGCGTCGGAAGCGGTTATATAAGGCATCCCTTCGGCCTCCAGCGGAATGCCGGTGAATCCGCCGATAGAGAGGCTTGCGCCCGCTCTATGCCATACCCCGGTCTTCAGCCGCAGCGTCTGCTGCATCCGGGCAGGCGGTCTATATCCAACATGCAGCATAGGCCCCTTATACCCAGCCGCCTCCTGAAGGTAGGCTTGATTCGTAATCTCAAGCTCATCATTGTTAATCACAGTGATCACGCCGGAATAGCCCTTCATGCCGCCCGGCGCATAAGAGGAGATAAGCTTCAGCGTGACCTGTGCACTGTTGGCTGCAAGCAGCCGCTGCAGCTCGGCCACATTCCCTTCCTGGCCTGTATTCTTCGCCAGGCTGTCGAACAGCAGCAGAATCCGCTGCGCCGGAGCCGGAGAAGCGGCAGCGGATGCCCGCCCGGCAGAGGGCAGCAGATCACCTGCCAATACAATGAACAGCAGAATGACGATCCCTCTGCGTCTCACATGCCCACCCCTTTATTCAGCGCCGCATATTCCTTGAGCGGCCGTGCAGACGGCGCAGACGGCACTGATCTGCGTGAAGAGATTCCGCGGCCGATTACGCTGGCAGCCGTCTGGAAGATAATCAGGTCGAAGGCCAGCGTGAACAGGAACTCATGCTTGGCAATATCCGCGTCACCCGCCCCGATAATGGAGACTACGATACCCGACAGTCCGACCAGCATCGTTGCCAGAATCACCAGCAGACGCTGCATGCCCCGGAAATCCCGGGTGCGGATGGACCGGACGAACGATGGCATATAGACCCCTATCGTCACGGCCATCCAGAGAAGAATGAAGGCAAATGGGCGGGGAGCCAGCTTCTCCTTAAGCGTGCTGTACAAGCTGAAGAAATGACTCTGCGCCCGGAACTCCTTACCTGCCGACTGCTCATAGTTCCCCATAGCTGCCGGCTTGATTTTATAGGCACTCTCAGCAGCCGTATCCAGGATCGAGCCCAGTTCATTCGGGTGAGAAGCATAATAGGTCAGAATGGAGACGAAGCCGTAACGGCTGTAGAAATTTTTATCCAGCAGCTCGGATTTCACATCCACCGTCCCGTATTGGTCATAATAGGTATTCTCTTTGAGAATCGCGTATTGTTCATTGATGCCAAATGAACCGAGCGCGGTCTCCGGATTCTTGGATTCCATCAGCACCCCGCGCGTCATCGCATGGTACTGGTTAATATTCACGAACTCTTTGGAGATATTAAGATACGTCGCAATTCCGGCGAACATCATCAGACCGGCCGACAGCAGTGTAACCCAGCGGAACAGCTTGTCCCGGCGGATCAGCACCAGCGGAATTGAGAGCAGGGAAATCACCATCCCCACCGGGGCGTTCTGTTGCTTGGAGGTGGTCAGGATCAGGGTGCTGATCAACAGGATCGCCAGCATGGCATAATCGTTATATCTCTTCCGGTACAGCAGCAGCCAGGAGGCGAACACCAGAATCATGGTCACCATCACCAGGCTCTCGCCGAAGAAGGAGCTGAAATAGTTGGTGTACCCCGTATCCCCGAAAATGAACACCGCAAGTGCCGCGACTGCCATCCCCCGCTTAGGCGACATTTTCAGCGTGATCGCTTCAACCAGCAGGTAGACTGCGGCAACATACAGCACTGTGTAGATTGCAGCCTGGAAGCGGATATCGAAGACCTCGCGGCTGAAAAACAGCTTGTTGACGAAGATCGCCAGCTTGATGAACAGGGACTGGGAGGAGACCATCATCGTGCTGTTCTCGTTGAAATATTGAAAGATTCCGAACTGCTTCACGAAATAGCCGAAGTACTGGCTGTCATAGTCCGGAGCATTGAAATACAGACCGTTGCTATATATAATCCGGTAAAAGTCTCCGTTATCCGCCATGCCGATGTAAGGGGAGGTAAACAGCGAAATAGCCGTCACCAGCAGCACACAGAACGCGGCGGCAAATGCCGGAGTAATCCGAAAGCCAGCTAACGTGATACTGGGCCGGGTGGATGTAAGCTCTAAGTTGTCTATCATTCCGATTCCCCTTTTGGTTATATTAAGGCGCCTTATAGGAGTAAGCCAGCAGTGCCATGAGATTGTCAAAAGAGTACGCCTGCCCGGAGGCAGGATCACCGAAGCCGCCATATAGCAGACTTGAACGATCTGTCACCCTGAATTCATTCATCCGGCCCATACTGGACTGATAGAGGTCACCATCCTCCAGCACAGCTCCAATCATGGCAGTGAGCGCATAGACCGCTGTTGAACGAATGTCATTAGCAGGCTTGCCCTCTCGGGTATATTGTCCGAACAAGGTTCCCGCTGCGACCTGAGCTTTAATGTAGCTGATGCTTGCCGGCCGCTGACGTCCAGTCTCTGCCAGATGCAGAATAGTCAGCAGAGATTCTACCGAGTTGATGCCTTCAGAGCTGTACTGTCCACTCTTGTAATCGAAGCGGGTCTCATAGAATGGAAAAGAATCGGACAAATATCCCTCCTCCAAAATACCGCTCATATTATTCAACAAATTCTCTTGTAATTCGCTAGATATCGACAATTTCTGCAATACACTCAGATCAATATAACACAAAGTTACGAATCCGTTGACCATTTTCAAATAATTGTCATAGATGTCATAAATGTAACCTTTTTTAGTGTTGTTTTTATAGAAACGTTCTCCATATTTATCGGCTTCTCTGGTATATTCCGGCTGGTCAAATGCCTGCCCCGCCTCATATAACGTTCCGATCATCCTTAGGTCGTCCACCGCTGCATTCACGGGATAACGCTTCTGCTGCTTGGGACTGTAGCGGTAGCTGAAACCACCCTCCATATCGAAGGTTCTCCGGGCTGTCTCCCACTGCCGGTCGAACAGCTCCTGATTGCGGGTCCGGACGGCGGTCTCCATCAGAAGAGAAGCGGACTCGCTTAGAATCTCATGGCCGGTAGCCACCTCTGCCGATTCAGAGGTCTCCTTCAGATTCGTATATACACCATCGGGTCCTGTAAGCTGCGTATTTATGAAATTGAATAATTCCTGCTGTTCCAGTGTAGGCTCTAGCTGCGGCGCTTCATCCGGCCGTGTAGTCCCTGCAGGAGAGACCGCCGGAGTATAGCCGGGAGAGGATGGCGCTGGCCCGGCCTGATTACCGCCGCAGGAGGTTAAGAGGAGCAGCGACATCCCCAGAACAGCAGCCTTCTTATATCCGCTTCCCAATCGATCACATCCTTAAATGACAACTTGCAATTGATTCATACTAATATAACGGTAATTATTGTCACATTATTTACTGTTTCTTCGAACATTATGTGTCAGCATCACATTTTTCTCCTTTTTGTCCCAAAAAAAGAGCCGCTCCAGGTCTTAACGACCGGAACAGCTCCTATGAATACCTTGGTATTGCCTCTAGCTCTCTTTAATTCTCCGGTACGTGGCCTCATCGGCGACGATGTAGAGTCTGGCATCTGCCGGAATCGGCTGGCCAAGCTTACGGTTAATGCCCAGATCACCGCGGTCGGACAGCAGGGTCGCCCCCTGGCGAAGCAGGTCCTGAAAGGCCTCCCCATAGGTTGTCCAGCCGCTGCGGCGGGGAATCTCATAGATATCATCCCCGTGCTCGCGGCTGAGCAGCTGGGTGATCACCTCAGAATTTCCTTCCTGCAGGGCAGAGCGGACGGCTAATCTGGAGATCGCATCATGGGAGAGGACGAACTCGTTCACCTGCACATGCTTGAAGTTCTTAATGTTCTTCTCCTGCATAATCTCTACGGTTGTATGTACCTGCGGAGCAATCCGCTCAATGCTGGAAGCAATCAGCAGTGACTTGCCGTCGCTCAAGGAAGCTTCGTCGATACGGGTGTCGCTGAACACAATCGCTGCTCTGGCGCTCGCGATGTTCGCCTTCAGCAGAATGTCATCGCTTGCGGCATCTCCGCTGATGAAGTGGACCTGCTCCATGGCTTCCAGCGGATGCCGTCCGTTCTCATCAATAATGACCACTTTGCATTCCCTGTCGTAACACAGAATCTCATCTACTGCCGCCTGTGTCTTGCGGTTCCAGTTAATCAGCACGACATGATTATGTCCGTGAAAGGTCAAGGTTCCGGCTCCTCTCCTGCGCTGCATCTCGCCCATGGCATCAATAATCTTGCCGATCACCAAGCTGAGCAGACCAATGCCAAAGATATATAAGAAAATTGTAAATACCTTACCGGTGACGGTAGCGGCGAAATAATCGCCATACCCTACAGTAGCCATGGTGGTCATCACCCAATAAAAGGCGTTGAACCAGCTATGAAACGTGCCTGGCTCCAGCAGGAAGGCGATGGTTGCGCTTAGAAGAATGAAGACCAGAATAATAAAAGCAATGGACTTCTTCTTGAGATGGAGCAACTTGCCGGATAATTGGATTAGAAAATGCAACGCTCATCCCTGCCTCCCGGGTGAATTGGGCCGGCGGGCAGCAGCCTGCGCCGAGTCCCTTGCGGGGCACAGCCGCCGCCCGACTGCCAAAACTAAATAATCAGACTGCTGACTGCGAAGGCCGTCCCGATGAACACCATGCAGAGCATGACACCAACCGCAACATTACCCTTCTCCAGCTGCTCTGAAATCCGGAAACCGGGAGTGAACAGCTCGAAGATCCAGTAAGAAGCGATCAGGCAGACATAGCCTACCGCGAACCAGAGCATCATGAACCAGATGGAGGTATTGGTGTAGGCGGCCACCCCAAGAATGACCGCCGTCGCCAGGAACTTGCCGCCGAACGCCAGCGCTACTGCCACATTCCCCTTCTTCAGCTCCTCCATATCCTTGAAGGGAGTCATGAGCGCGAAGATTACCATACCCAGCACTTGAAGCAGAACAATGGTCAGAATACTGACCACCAGATTAATTACGATCGTCACTTAGCCCACCCCCGAAATTTCGCATAGGCCGAATCATAGTCGGCGAAATCATGTACTTCCTCCAGCACCACAGAGACTTTCTTCTGTTTCTCCAGTGCGGTATAACGCTTGTCGTCAATCGGCTGCTTAATCCGGTTGCCGGAAGGCAGCTCCAGCACTGCGAAATTTCTGGTCTTGCTCTGGTATTCCGTCTTGTACACACCAACCAGGTCTACATCCGTTGTGATGGATACTTTAAGATTAGCCAGATCCTCCGTGGCTGCCTTCTGGTCGGCGTAAGACTTAAGCGTCGTCCAGGCGGACAGCTTGATCTCATTCTTCTGGTCGGCATCCGTCACCAGCTCGGCGTCCATGAACTGAAGCGTCCAGACCGTGTCGCCTGTAGCATAATTCCCGTCGTTGGGAAGCAGCTCATTATCCGGCAATATAGTCATATCGCTGCCGACCAGATCGCCAACCTTGCCTTCCACCACCCGGTAATCCCATGGTACACGTGATACATTATCCGTTGTATTAGTACCCGTGTGAAATACACTGCCACTATTCGCTGAGCATGCACTCAGCACCATAACCGCCAATAGCAGCACTGCAGTCAGCAGGGCGCTCCGGGATCTGTGCCCGGCAGCACGCCCCTCTCTACTCTTAAACATCTTCAAGCCCCCTCACTCCTAGCGCGATAAAATGACTGGCATTGCCTGTAATCGGCCCGCCGGCCCGGCCAAGCAGCCCGCAGGGCGTTCCGTTAATAACGAACATGCCGGTCAGCAGGTGCAGCTCACCCTCCGCCGTCATGATCCGGGCCATTTCGGCCCTTTTCTGATAGACCACGGGGAAGAGCTGGCTGCTGTCGTAGCCCTCTTCGTCCTCGATCTCAAGCGCGCCGTTGTCATCGAAGATCCGTACAGATCCTCCTTCACGGCCGAATACGGATTTGGATACAAAGCTCTCTGAGAAGACCGCCTTATTGTATGTCGGCAGGATGTAACGGGAGATTGCCTCACGTTCCGTCTCCGTGAACAGCAGGCCAAGCTCATACATTCCCCAGACAGCAGCCATCAGCCCCTTGGACTGGAGGATGATGCTATGTGGTCCATTGAACAGCTGGAGCTTCCCGCTCTCAATGGCATAGGCCAGAGCCTCGCCGCCTTCATCTACGGCCATCCACTCCTTCGGATACAGCGCGAACATCCGCTCTATGATCCGGTTCTCCCCGTCCTTGACCACGCCCTCATCAATCCACAGATCCAGGCAATCGACACAGCGGACATCCAGTCCGCTATGCGCGGCCAGCGCCTCAATCGTTCCACTGTCTTCCTCATGGCTGCCATAATCCACACAGGCTACCGTGTCAGGCCGTTCCACGCTCCAGGCTGCGGCAAGCTGCTGCTTCATGGCCGCATTTGCGCTTCCGACGCCTGCTTCCGCGCAGATCCACGGCGTAGCAATAGATGCTTCCACATAACCGGTGGGAGTATCCGCATTCAGCTCCAGCAGCTTGATCGTACCATCCCCTGCCACGGCAAAATCGAACCGGGCATACCGGCTGATTAGTCCCGGCTCCGGCAATGGACAGTCATCCAGCATCTGCCACAGCACCGGAGGAATCCCCAGCAGGTCGTACAGGTCATGTCTGAGATGGACATAACGCACGGCCTTATCCAGAATCGCCCAGAGCGCTGCGGCGGCTTCCTTCAATTCCTCGTAGGTCTCACTACGCATCACAGCCACCGCGTCCAGCCAGTATTCCTCTTCCTCCAGATCCGCCCAGGTGAAGCCCAGCTCATGCAGCCGCTCTACCCGGGGAGCGCGCTCCAGACCGGACTGGTCTATATATTCGAATGCCTGCTCCGCCTGGATCATCCGCCGAACCCGCTCTTTCCGGAGCGCACCGAGCTTTTGCCGGAGCTTTTACTGGAGCCGGATTTGGATTTGCTCGAACCCAGGCCGCTGGAGGTACCCCCGATGCCGCCCGATTTGGAAGAGGTATTCCTTCTTGTAATAGAGCCGGTGGATGAAGTTGAAGTCTTCGGCTTCACCACTGAGCCGGCCACCGGCTTGTTCTGGAATCGTCCGCTATTATAGGAGGGCGGTTTATAGGTATTGCGTGTACCTCCATAATAAGTAGGCCGGTCATTGTACCAGCCTCTGGAGGAATAGAACGAACCGCTATTGAAGAGCATGTGGTACAGAAGCACATCATCCCAGCCGAACCCCGAGTTATAGCCGCCGTAGTTGTTGATTACCGTCGTACCGCCGGAGGTCACAGCCCCTTGCCCTTCCTGAACTTTCTCTTCCTGGTCTTCCGGGTATGGAATATTCCAGTCTACATTCTTATCGAAATATTGCTTAACCTCCTCGGTAGACCAGGAGACCAGCTTAGGCTCCTCGCCGCCGTTGCCGCTTGCGCCTGCGCCGCCGGGAATGAATAATGCGTTAGCCAGCAGGGCAATGCCGAGCGAGGTGGATAATACGCGGACCGGTTTGCCGTCCGGCGTGAACAGCCTGCTGATTGCGGGCTCTTTAGCACTTTCGTCTTTTGCCAACTTGAGACCTCCTTTCCTGGTATTCATCCTTAACCCTCCGTACGCATGGGAACCAGCAGAAGCTCCAGCTTCCCTTCATCCACATTCAGCCTTCCCTCAACCGCCTCGAACTCACGGCCGCCAACGACAATATAATTGACATGTTCAAGCGCCGTGACCATATTCATGCTCCAGACACGCTCTTCAATCATTTGCAGGTCGCCTTCAGGCAGCTTCTCGAACAGGATGACCTTCAACCCGTTATCCATTCCCACTCCATCTCCTCTTGAATATTCGTATGCTTCTGATACGCTGTCATGAACGCTTTCGTTTCAACTCCGCAGCCTTGAATATGTATACCACAGCATATAAATAATAATGACAACAAGCAGTTTTGCAGTGGCCGGCTACGGGCTTACAATACCTTCTGGACCCAGCTGTCCATAACCTGATCGGGGCGGATACCCAGCTCATTCTCCAGGAGCTCCTTGTACTTATCGTAGTGTGTCCTGAACCCGATGAAATCCCCCAGGTCGGCGTAACTTCGCAGAATCAGCCTGCAGAGCTGGTCGGAATAAGGATCTGCTGCCTGCAGATCCAGCAGCCGCTCCAGCGCCAGCCGGGGCCGCCCGGAGGACAGCTCATATTCGGCGGAATGCAGCGCCATGCGGATATACCGGACCTGCAGCTCCTTGCGCCGGATTTCTGCCCAGTCGTAATGATGCTCCTGCAGATAGTCTCCACGGTACAGCTTCAGTATTTTTTCCCGGCGCAGCCATTCCTCTTCGGACTCCACTGGCGTACCGGCGTAGCCCAGCTCGAACTCCTCCACATCCAGCAGCACCTGCTCCTTGGTCAGCCTGTACCGCTCCTGTGAGAATTCCACAAGCACCTCCATATCCCAAGCCTTCAGCAGCTTGCGGATATGGTATACCGTTGTATGCAGATTCGTAACGGCCTTCTCCGGTTTGAAATCGGGCCAGACGAGATCCACAATGGTGTCCTTGAGTATCCACTGGCCGCGGTTATGCAGCAGCAGGGCGAAGACCTCCTGCGCCTTGCTTGTTCTCCACTGCATTTTGCGCCCCGGCTCCGTGCTGTCTGTGAATTCAAGGCGGTGGAAGCAGAGGATGGACAGCTCCTTAACGGGCGCCGCAGACGCCGGGGCAGGCGGCATCTTCCCTTCAGCGCTCTCCTTGCCGACCTCCAGACGCTCAAGGGTTTTGCTTAAGCGCTGGGAGGTCACCGGCTTCAGTAAATAATCTGCAGCATTGAGCTCAAAGGCTTCGATAGCATACTCACTGTACGCGGTGATATAGACAATCCGGATACTCCGGTCCAGCCCGGCAATGTATTCACCGGCTTCCAGTCCGTTCATCTCCGGCATCCCGATATCCAGGAATACAATATCCGCCTTCTCCCGTTCCAGATGCGCAAGCCCCAGGCGTGCCGAGGTGAATTTCCCGGTAATCGTAAGACGTCCATCCTTCTGGAGCATACGCTCCAGATGCTGCAGTGCCGGTTTCTCATCGTCAATCAATATGGCCTTCATCGTCCGGACTCACCTCCTCTTCGTCGTTCTCAGCTGCCTTTAGGTGGGGATGGTATATGATATAGCGGTCCCCCTTCCCGGTGCACTGTCGATATTCAGGCCTGCTCCGTACATCTTGAGCAGACGGTGCTGAATATTGCGCAGTCCAATGCCCCCCTCTGTCCGCTCTTCCGAGAGGATCTCTGCAATCTTCTCCGGGGTCATGCCTACACCGTCATCCGTGACCGCTACCTTGAGCCTGCCCGGCAGCAGCTCGACGGTCAGCCTTACTGTCCCTCCGGCCTCCTTCTGCATCAGGCCATGATTCACGGCATTCTCCACAATCGGTTGAATGCTTAGCGGCGGAACCATCGCCGTTACATCCTCCGGTACATCGAACTCAATATTCAGCCGTTCATCGAATCGTGCCTGCTCCAGCGCAAGATATGATTTGACCAGTCCCAGCTCCTTCTCCATAGAAACCGTCTGTCCCCGGTTCTGGAAGTCGAAGCTGCTCCGCAGATATTGGCTGAGGTCCAGCAGCAGCTCTGTGGCCTTGTCCGGGTCCACCGGACAGACCGAGATAATTGCGTTCAGCGCATTATATAAGAAATGCGGCTTAATCTGCGCCTGCAGGAAAGCAATCTCCGACTGGACGGATACGCGGATCGACTTGCGCATATCCAGCAGGGTCTGCATCCGTGCCTTGAATTCGCGCACCTCCACCGGCTTGCTCAGATAATCATTCGCTCCAGCCTCGAAGGCTGCAAGAATGTCATCAGGCCGGCTGCTCGCCATGAGCAGCAGAATCGGTAACTCGGACAAAGTGAACCGTTCACGGATGGCCTTGCAGAGCAGAAGCCCAGGCATCTCCGGCATCACCCAGTCGGCAATCACCAGATCAAGCTCAGGATGCTGCTGGATGATCTGAATCGCCTCAGCCCCGCTGCTGGCGGTAATCACTGAATGGTTATCCAGCTGCAGTACGCCAACCAGCACGCGAAGATTAACAGGATCATTATCCACTACCAGAATGGAGCAACAGTCCTCAGACGGCAGCAGCACAGGCTCTTCTCCAGGAAGCGGGTACGAAGGCGCTGTCTCCCAGCCGTGAAGCTCCCCGAATGCCTCCTCCAGCAGCGCATTGCTTCGCTGCAATACCGGCTGGGTGAAGCTGAAGACCGAGCCGTGCCCCAGCTCGGAATGCACCGCAATCTCTCCGCCTGTCAGCTCTACAAGTCTCTGGGTAATACTGAGGCCAAGCCCGTTCTCCCGGTAGACCTTACTCGCGGCAGGACCGCTTGGATCATTTGCATCGAAGATCGTACGCAGACGCTCAGGCGGGATGCCCTGACCGGTATCCGTTATGATAATGGCAACATACTCTTCTTTAACCTCAGCAGACAGCGTTATCACGCCTCTGGGCGTATAATTCACTGCATTTGCCAATAAATTATGCAGGATCTGGGCAAGCCGCTGCTCATCCGTCTCCAGCAGCGGAAGCTGCCCGGGCAGATTCAGCCGGAATTCCAGCTGGCTGTTGCCATAGACCTGACGGGTGACCGCCATAATGGAGGAAGCTGCCATGCGGAGATCGACGGCCTGCCGGCGGAGGAAGAGCGCGCCGTGATTCAGCTTCGCGAAGTCCGACATATCATGGATTAGGGCTGTAAGCCGCTTGCCGGTGGAGACAATCGTGAGCAACTGATCCTGCTGGGCAGCGCTGATGGAGCCGGCCGTACCCTGTGCCAGCACCTTGGCCATGTTGACAATCCCCTGCAGCGGTCTCCGCAGCTCCTGCGAGGTGTCAGAGATGAAGTCATCCTTCAATCCGTCAAGCGACAAAAGGCGGCGGGAGAGCTGTTCCACCTCCTGAAAGGAGGCTGCGTATTGCCGGGTCATCAGAATTGCCTGTACGAACCCGAACAGAAGAATCTCGTAGGAGAGGATGAAATAGCTGAAGCCCAGGCCCATGAAGCTGACCAGATAATAGATAATAACCACGCTCAGGCTCTCGATGCTGACCATCATCAGGAACATATTCTTCGGATTTCTCCGGGTGCCCTGGACCATGGAGTAGAGCACGAAGCCCAGGCTTACCGAGCCCCAGGTCAGCAGCAGCACCTCCAGATAGCTGAACAGATAGGCCGGGACGAAGGCAGCAATCAGCAGCAGGAATGCCGTAACTAGCCTGGAGGCCTTAATTACCCCGAAAGACATCGGGTAATTCACTGAATTGGCGACATAGTGCAGCAGATAATAATAGACCAGTGTAGAGGACGCGAGCTGCAGCTTGAGTATAATCTCGTAAGGGAAGCCGGGCAGCGCCGTCAGGATGAGCTTTTCGCCATGCGTGAAAATGTAGACAAAGGCCGCTATGCAGAACAAGCCCAGATACAATGTGACCCCCCGGCTCTCCCTCACCTTGGAGAACATCAGCAGGAAGAGAGATAACACGAAGAATCCGATCAATGAAGCCCCGTCTACAAACAGGGCAAATTCCCTGTGCTTCAAAATAGCGGCCTGATTACCGATTACAATCGGCTGAACGATTCCGCCTGAAGAGTAGCTGTAGTTAGCCACCTGCACAATAATCTCCAGGGTATCCCCGGTTACCGAGGCGAATCCCATAAAAGGCATGTTATTCTGTCTACCCTCAGAGGGCGAGGCTGCCGGAGTTCCGCTGCTTCCAATCTCCTGTCCGTTCAGATAGACCTTGCCCGCACTCCGGATGTTGCTGGTGCGCAGACCATAGACTACAGCTTCCCCTGGAGTAATCTTCGCCTGAAGGCGGTAAGTAGCATAGCCTTTAGCTCTGCGCTCGCCCTCTTCAGCGATCTCGTCGTTCCACTTCCCCGGAACCTGAATCATCGTAGAGGCAGCGGGAACCTCCTTACCTGCATTCACCGGATGGAAATCCCCGGGCGACAGCAACACATCACGGTACAGCTCCCACTCTCCATCCAGCTTCATAATTCCGTCGTGGCGGGAGTCCCAGGAGCGAAGGTCAATCACGCCCTGCACGGCCTGCGGCCTGTCTCCCTTGGTCTGATGTGTCTGGAGGACCGAGAGCAGCGGAACGATCAGCACCAGCACCAGACTGCCGAGAATACTCAGCCAATACCTTCTCATATCCTCTGCCAGTCCCTTCTAGTTGTCATTGTATAAATTATACAACAGGCTCCGTTCATCTGAAGCAAAAAAAAGCCGAGTTCCATTTATTTCGGAATCGGCTGTTCATCTGATTAGAGTTACGTGTATGGAATATTTTACTTTGTTTCCGGAGCGGCGGCTGCAGGAACCACACTCTCCTGGGTCTTCGACAAGAAGATATTGAGAATGATCGCTGTCAGCGATCCGGATACGATTCCGTTCTGCAGCAGCATTCTGGCGAATTCCGGCAGCTGGTCGAACATGGACGGAAGCACCGCAGAGCCGAGGCCCACCGCGATGCTGCAGGCGGCGATCAGCAGATTGCCGTCCTTGCGCAGATCCACATCGGACAAAATCGACATGCCGGAAGCGGCGACCGAGCCGAACATGACAATCATCGCCCCGCCCAGCACCGCATTCGGCACAACTGTAGTCAATGCTGCCAGCTTAGGCAGTAGACCGAGTACGATCATAATTCCGCCAGCCGCAAAAATAACATTCCGCGTCTTCACCCGCGTCAGCGACAGTAAGCCGACATTCTGGGAGAATGCGGTGTACGGGAAGGCGTTGAACAGGCCGCCCAGCATGATGGCCAGTCCCTCGGAGCGCAGGCCGTTCACGATCTGCTTCTGTTCCACCTGCTGGTCCGTCGCCTTACCAACGGCAAAGTAGACCCCTGTCGATTCGACCATAGACACGATATTCACGATAATCATTGTGAATATCGCGGTGATGCTGAACTGCGGCCAGCCGAAGTAGAACGGCTGCGCAACGCTGACCCAGGAGGCTGTGGTCACGGTAGAGAAATGCACGATACCCATGGCATAGCCGATTACAGTACCCACTACAAGTCCTACCAGCACAGATACGGAGCGCAGGAACCCTGTGGTCAGCCGGTTCACGGCCAGAATAACGAGCAGAGTAATCAGAGCCAGCAGCAGATTGCGGGGCTGCCCGAAGTCGGCGCTTCCCTGGCCGCCGGCCACATTATTCATCGCAACGGGAATCAGCGACAGTCCGATGATTGTGACTACCGAGCCGGTGACTACGGTCGGGAAGAACTTCAGTAGCTTCCCGTACACCGGGGCTGCCAGCACCACGAACAACCCGGAGATAATGATTGCGCCATAAGCCGTTGCCAGATTGGAACCTGAAGCGATGGCGATAATGGGGCTAACGGCCGTAAAGGTACAGCCGAGAACCACCGGCAGTCCGCTTCCGAAATATTTGCTGCCCATAATCTGCAGCAGAGTTGCCAGTCCGCAGGTGAACAGATCCGCTGCAATCAGATACGCCATCTGCGTACCATTCAAGTTGAGCGCTCCCCCGACAACCAGCGGTACAATGACCGCTCCGGCGTACATCGCCAGTACATGCTGAAGCCCTAGGGCGAATATCTTCTGTTTGCTTAACATCCTGCACTCTCCTTGATTAATCCTTCATTATCTATGAAATGAATCTCCCCCGGCGACATGGAAGCAATCCGTGCCAGAGAATACACCGGAATTCCGCGCTGCTCCAGCAGACCGCGGCCCTCCTGGAAGCTTTTCTCGATGACACAGCCGACCCCGGCCAGCTGCGCCCCGGACTCTGCTACGATATCGCATAACCCTACAAGTGCCGCACCGGTAGCCAGGAAATCATCAACAATCAATACGGTATCGGCCGGCCCGAGATATTTCTGCGAGATGCTGATCTGGTAGTCTTCCTGACGGGTGAAGGAGTGAACCGGTGCCGAATACACCGCTTCGGACAAGGTGACTGCCTTCTTCTTCTTGGCGTAGATGAACGGCACGCCCAGCGCAATTCCCGCCGCCATGGCGAACTGGATGCCGCTCGCCTCTACAGTCAGCACCTTGGTAATCTGCCGGTCCCCGAAGACCGCTGCGAATTCCTTCCCGATCGCAAGCGCAAGCGCTGTGTCTACCTGATGGTTCAGGAACGAGTCTACTTTCAGTACAGTCTCCGATAGAATTAAGCCTTCTTGTCTAATACGTTCTTCCAATACTTTCATTACGGCGGATCTTCCTCCTTAGAAATAAAAAACGGATATAAAAAAGGACAGATTCCCTGAGTGTTTCTCTCAAGTGAATCTGTCCTTCTGGGTTTTTGTCCCTTGGTGGTGTAACACATATACGTGTCCGCATCGCTTGGACCAGCCTTTCCCGTGCCGCAGCACAAGAAACGGAACCCTAGATGCGCTATTTCACTCATAGTCGGATAATTACAGTGGCTATCCGGTAGAAACTTATGGGCCATATTCCCAAGATTATATGAGTTATATGAATCTGTTATATGAAATCTATTCATGAAGCATGTCTGTTATCTTACACGCTCTCCCCGCTGCTTACAAGCAAAATTTTAAGTAAATTGCGGTGATTTCAAAGTTTTCATGAAACCCCAGGCAAAAGCAGGCCTGACTCCGGAGCGCCTTGTAAATTTTAGGTGTACGGTGTTTTCTTCCTGTCTTCTATATCACTGAAGTTCCATAAAAGCTATAATTATATAGCTTAACATTCTAACTGAACAAAGGCGGCGAACAATGAGAATAAAACAACAGGTTTGGTTAGCAACTTCAGCTACTATACTGCTTCTAGGCAGTATGATTACTATATCACTCCTCTTTATGGAGGGTGGCTCGCGCATGATTGCAGCAGGGTTAGGTTCGGTCGGCATTCTGGTCAGTATCGGACTTCTTTACAGTATCGGACGGAATGTAGACCGCGGCCTGAAGCGGATTATGGAGATCTCGCAGGATATCGCCGCAGACCGTCTTAACCCTGCGGCGGCGGCTACTGTGCGGACGGATGAATTCGGGCAGCTGGCGGCTTCCTTTTTCGGGCTGGCAGCTGACCTTCACCACAGAACCGCTGAAGAGCGCGAGCTGCGGCTTAGAGCCGAGGAACAGGCCTGGCTTAATACGCAGGTGTCAGAGATGGCGCTGCTGCTTCAGGGCTCTGTCCAGCTGAAAACAGCCTCACGTGTGTTCATCCGCAGGCTGGCTACCGCTGTCGGCGGAAGCTACGGGGCTATTTATCTGAAGCAGGGCAGTCAGCTGGACTTCGCAGCCGGCTATGCCTTCGATGATGCCGCAAGACAACAGGAATCCATACCGCTGGGCAGCGGCCTGGTCGGACAATGCGCACTGGATGAGCAGATGATCGTTCTGCAGGATCTCCCGGAGAATTATATCAAGGTCCGCTCCGGCCTCGGAGAAGCTGCCCCTTCCTCGCTGATTATCGTTCCTATTAAGCATGAACAGGAAGTTGTAGCTGTCATGGAACTGGCGGCCTTAAGCCCGTTCAGCTCCAAGGAGATGCAGCTGATTGAACGCACCGGACAGAACATGGGCGTGCTGATGAATACGCTGGCGGATGTCGCCAGAATTGAAGAATTGTTGAATGAGACACAACAGCAGAAGGATGAACTGGAAGCTCAGACCGAGGAGCTGCTGGCCCAGACGCAGGAGCTTGAAGCTCAGACCGAGGAGCTTGCGGCTCAGACCGAGGAGCTCCGGATGCAGACTGAGCAATTGCATGACCAGAAGACAGAGCTGGAGGTTCAGGCTGAGAGCCTGCTAAGCTCCAATGAACACCTCCAGACGCAAATGCAGCTGACAGAGGAGCAAAAAGCCGAGATTGAGGCCCAGGCCGATGAGCTCAAGCAACAGACACAGGAGTTGCACGCCTCCAATCTGGAATTACAGAATCAAATGGAGATTTCCCGCCGGCAAACCCTTGAGATCAAGGCCCAGGCGGATGAGATCTCTGCGGCAAACCGCGATATGCAGAAGCAGCTGCAAATCACGGAGCTGCAAAAGTCCGAGATTGCAGATCAGGCCGATGAGCTGCAGGCCCAGACAAGTGAATTGCTGGAGCAGAAGGAGCAGCTCCAGGCCCAGACGGAGGAGCTGCTGTCCCAGACAGATACACTGCAGGCTCAGGCCGATGAGCTTCAGACCCAGAAGGAGGAGCTGGCCGCCTCCCATGATCAGCTGCTGCTTCAAGTCGAGCTTACCGAGAAGCAGAAAGAGGAGATCCAGGCTCAGGCACAGGAGATCTTCATGGCTGCACAGTACAAATCAGAATTCCTGGCGAATGTCTCCCATGAGCTGCGCACCCCGCTGAACAGCCTGCTGATCCTCTCGCAGATTCTTGCCGAGAACAAGGACGGCAATCTGGAAGCGAAGCAGCTGGAATACGTGCATACGATCTTCTCGGCAGGCAAGGATCTCCTGCAGCTGATCGATGAGATTCTTGATCTGGCGAAGCTGGAGGTCGGCAAAATGCCCCCGGTCATCGAGCCGGTCTCCCCGGTCGATCTCAGCAATCATGTCCACCGCCATTTCGAACAGCAGGCCAAGAAGAAGAACCTGCGGTTCGATGTCCATTCCGACAACCGGCTGCCTGATTATCTGATGACCGACGGTCATAGGTTGCAGCAGGTCTTGAATAATCTGTTATCCAACGCCATCAAATTCACACCGGAGCAAGGCTCCGTCTCCCTGTCGATCCGCACCAGCGGCGGGGAGGTTATCTTCGCCGTCAGCGACACCGGTATCGGCATCGCCGCCTCTAAGCTGGAGAGCATCTTCGAAGCCTTCCAGCAAGCGGACGGCACCACCAGCCGCAAATACGGCGGCACTGGCCTCGGCCTCACGATCTGCCGGGAGCTGGCTACACTCCTCGGCGGAAGAATTGAGGTGGATTCCATGGAGGGCAAGGGCAGCACCTTCTCCCTGATTATTCCCGCTGTGGAACCAGGAGAGGATGCCCAGACCCTTGCTGCCGCAGCCTATTCAGCAGCAGCCTCTCCGGAGATTCCGGCTTCCGAGCCTATCCGCCGTGAGAATCCGGCCTTCCGCGAGTCCTTCGTGCCCGACATTTCCATCTCCAATCCGAAGCTGCTGCAATATGCGGAGATGGATGATGACCGGGGCAATCTGCTAAGCGGGGATATTACCCTGCTAATTATCGAGGAGGACGCCGAATTCGCCGCCCGGCTGCTGGAGCTGGCGCGCAGCCGGGGCTTCAAGGCCATCGTCGCCTTCCAGGGCGATCAGGGACTTGCCCTGGCCCATGCCTATAAGCCTGATGCTATTCTGCTGGACCTGCATCTTCCCGTTCTGGACGGCTGGTCCATTATCAGCCGCCTGAAGAGCCGGCCGGAGCTGCGGCATATCCCTGTGCATGTAATCTCTACAGCCGAGGAGAACCAGCAGAGCCTGTCGATGGGCGCTTTGTCTTTCTGGAAGAAGCCGAATGATTATGCGGAGCTGGAAGCAGCCTTCCTCCAGATCGAGACTTATATCCGCCGTCCGGTGAAGAGTCTGCTGATTGTCGAAGACAACAAGGTTCTGCGCGGCAGTCTTGTTGAATTCATCGCCCATCCCGATGTGAACATTATTGCGGTGGGTACCGGAAGAGAAGCAATGGAGCATCTGGCGAGCCATCATTTTGACTGTATGGTGCTTGACTTGGGCCTCTCGGATATTTCCGGCTTCGACCTGCTGGAGCAGGTCAAGACCAACCGCAAGCTGCAGACCCTGCCGGTCATTATCTATACAGGCAAGGATCTGAGCAAGACAGATGAGCAGCGCCTTAAGCACTACGCTGAGAGTATTGTAATCAAGAACGTGCGTTCAATGGAACGTCTCTATGATGATACTGCCCTGTACCTCCACCGCAAGCATGCAGACCTGCCTCTGGATAAGCAGCGCCTGATTGAGAATCTGCATAATCCGGAGTCAGCCTTTGCCGGCAAAAGTATTTTGCTTGTGGATGATGATATGCGTAATATTTTTGCGTTATCCAGTGTGCTGGAAGGTTATAATATGGAGATCAGCTTTGCCCAGGATGGCAGAGAAGCCCTGGAGCATCTGGAGACCCACCCGGGCGTTGAACTGGTCTTCATGGATATCATGATGCCGGAGATGGACGGTTACGAGACGATGGAGCATATCCGGCGTAACCCGGGCTATGATCAGATCGTCATTATTGCGCTGACCGCCCGCGCCCTGGAGGAAGACCGGGTCAAATGCCTTGAAGCAGGAGCTAACGATTATATATCCAAACCGATTAATACCACACAACTGGTGAGAGTGCTGAAATTATGGTTGATTCAATAGGAGGCAGCATGGAGTATCCGATTAATATTTTGGTTGTAGATGACCGGACAGACGAGTTCCTGTCCATTCAGGCTTTGCTGGCCGAGTCGCCCTACCGGCTGGTTCATGCCCTCACCGGCATGGATGCTCTGAAATGTCTGCTGGAGCAGGAGTTCGCCCTGATCATTATGGATGTGCTCATGCCCGGCATGAACGGGTTTGAAACGGCGAAGCGGATTAAGATGCGTCAGAAATCCCGGGATATCCCTATTATTTTCTTAACCTCGCTGACCTCCGAACTGGAGAATTATATGATGGCCTACTCGGTCGGAGCAATTGACTACCTGACTAAGCCGTTCCATCCGACCGTGTTAAAAAGCAAGATTGACGGCTTCGTCCGTCTCTACCAGACCCACAAGGAGCTGCAGCTCAAAACGCGGGAGCTGGAGACCGCCAACAGCATCCTGACCGAGCTGAAGGAGACGGCCGAGGTGGCACTGCGGATCAAGAGCGGCTTCCTCGCCATGATGAGCCACGAGATCCGTACCCCGCTGAACGGAATTATTGCCATGTCAGATGTGCTTCGTTCCTCCGAGCTGTCCGCTGACGACCAGGAGATGGCTGAGATCATTCATACCAGCGGTCACGCGCTTGTCTCTGTCATTACACATATCCTGGACTTCACCAAGATCGAATCCGGTAAAATGGAGCTCGATTACGAGCTGTTCAATCTTCACTCCTGCCTCAAGGAGACCGTTGATCTGTTCCGGGCGCTGGCCAGAGAACGCAGCCTGACTCTGGAGACCTTTATTGATCCTGACATCCCTGCCCTGCTCACCGGTGACCCCAACCGTCTGCGTCAGGTACTCAATAACCTGATCGGCAATGCCATCAAATTCACGCATTCCGGCGGCGTCAAGGTGGATGTCCGCCTCCGGCAGGTCATGGACCAGCTGCTGGAGCTAGAGTTCATTATCGAAGATACGGGGATCGGCATTCCGGCGGACAAGATGAAATACCTGTTCCAGCCGTTCACCCAGATTGGAGCCACCATCAACCGCAAGTTCGGCGGCACCGGACTCGGTCTGTCCATCTGCAAAATGCTGGTCGACCTCATGGGCGGTACGATCTATGCCAAGCCGGATGTGGTGGGCGGAGCTACCTTCATCTTCACCATCCAGGTCGCTGAGGGCCAGCCGGACTGAGACCCTGGCCGCTGATTGTATGAAAGAAGCTCCCCCTTCAGATGATGAAGAGGGAGCTTCTTTGTTATCGGTGAGGACTATTGTAGAATGGAATGAACCAATTGCGGAAAGGGATGAATTGTATAGATGGGAACCTCCACATTCCCTTTGTTCCAGCGGAACTTCGTTCTGCAAGCCCGAAGTACAACTCATCATTGGGAAGGCGCTGGCCCCCTTTCGATCAAGACATTTCGGAATGGTCGTGCCTATTACAAAACAAAGCTAGGTCATTATGCTGTGGAGGAAGAGGGCTATCTCCTTTTAAATGAGGGGGAGCCGTACGGGATAGCCATTGAGTCAGATACAGAGGTCGACTCTTTTTGCGTATTTTTCAAGGCAGGTTATGCTGAAGAATTTCTTAGAGCTATTCATGTCGGAGCAGAAAAGTCTTTAGACGATCCATTCTCACAATCTAAGCACCCGCTGCAATTTTATACAAAGTCATACCGTCATAGTCACTTGATCACTCCGCTTATCGAGAACTTTAAGCAATCCTTACCTGTATTCGGCAGCGAGAATCTCTGGGTCGATGAACAGTATCAAAATCTGATTCAAGCACTGCTTAACGTCCATCAGAAGATTGTTCAAGAAATTAGTACCGTCCCCGGCACGCGCCCGGCCACCAGGGAGGAGCTGTTCCGGCGGTTGACCGTAGCATACGAGTACTTACATGCGTATTACAACCAAAACGTGTCTCTTGAAGAAGTCTCAAAAGTCGCATGTCTCTCTAAAAACCATCTAATCCGCAACTTCCGTCACTTTTTTAAAAGAACACCACACCAGTTCATCCTTGAAAAAAGGATACTTGAAGCACAGCGTCTCCTTTGTCAAACGGAAAACAGTGTAACCGAGATTAGCCTAAGTGTTGGCTTCGACAATGTCTCTTCCTTCAATAAGGTTTTTAAACAAAGAACGGGATTATCGCCCCAGATGTTTAGAAAAAAGTGATTTTGGAAAAGTAAATCTTCATCCGCACATGTTACATTTACTGCGTGGAACATACAACCTACACAAGGGAGCGATATTTACATGAATTCAGAATTCCAAATTAAAGGCATCGGGCAAATATCCATTCGGGTACATGACATGGAAGCAGCCACCCGGTTCTATCAAGATACTCTAGGCCTAAACCTGTTATTTCAAATCCCGAACATGACCTTCCTGGAGTGTAACGGGATTCAGCTGGTCTTGAGTATTGCTGAAGACGCGCGGTTCGACCATCCCAGCTCGGTATTCTATTTCCAGGTTGACAATATTCACGCATCGTACGAAACGTTAGTCGGGCGGAATGTACATTTCCTGGACAAGCCGCATAAAGTGGCTGAGATGGGTCAAACCGCAACCTGGATGACGTTCTTTCAGGACCCCGATAAGAATGTACATGCCTTGATGAGTGAAGTGTCTGTGTCCGAATAATTACTTCCAGGGGCATTATTGCCCCTTTATTCGGTTTTTCGCATACATTCGGCCCGCGCCCTATCCCCCCACCGCCGCAATCAGCACGGGCAGGACCAGGAAAGAGGCCAGCGTCGTCCAGACGATACAGCGCGAGACCAGCCCAGGCGAGCTGCCGAAGCGTTCGGCCAGGACGACGGAATTGACAGCCACGGGCATGGAAGCCAGAATCAGCAGCACCGAGAAAAGGGGGCCTGTGATGTTCAGGGCGAGCAGCACCAGCGCGGCCAGCAGCGGAGCCAGCACCAGCCGGACGGTCAGCCCCGTCCAGAAGGCCAGCTGCACATTGCGCTCCGTGTGCGCGGCTCTGACCTTCACCATCTGCGCGCCGAGAATCGCTAGCACAACCGGCGAATAGGCACCGGCAACCATCGACACCCCCGAAGCCAGCTCATGCGGCATATGCAGGCCCAGCGCCCGCAGCAGCAGTGCCAGAATGGCGGCGTAAATAGCCGGTAGCGAGAAGACTGACTTCAACGCGCTGCGTACGGAGAACTGTGAACGGGCGGCAAAATACACGCCGATCGTATTCACAATCACCATCTGGGCGATGACGTAAACCGATGCCTTGTCCAGGCCCAGCTGGCCGAAGGCCAGCTGCACCAGCGGCAGGCCGTAATTGACGCTGTTCGTGAAGGTGGAGATGAGCGTAAGACCAGCGGCTTCCGGCGGAGCCAGCTTGAGGATTTTGCCGATCAGCGTCGCCACGCTCCATAAGAGGAACAGATTCAGCAGCGAGAACGCGAGTGTCTTATAGACATCATCGAAGGAGATATCCGCCGTAGCCAGCGTGTCGAGAATAATAGCCGGACTGAGAAAATACAGATACAGCGTCAGCAGAGGCTTCGTATCAAGCTGCTTATATCGTCCAAGCAGCGCTCCGGCGGCCACCGGAATGGACAGCGGTACGATGACCTCAACAAGTGTCGTGAGTACAGTCTGAATCACAAGCCAGGACTCCTCTATGTAGTAGTTATTTCTACTATAACCCTCCTTAGCAGGGAGCGTCTAAGACAAGGAAGCAATATCCTTAATAGCAATTGCCTATGGGCAGCCCCCCGCCCCAAAACATAACAAAAATCCCGCACCCTCAAATTAAGGGCCACGGGATTCCGGTTAGGACTTCGGTTTACAGCATTTTGATCTCAAGCAGCTCGTATTTGATGATTCCCATCGGCGCGTTGACGCTGATGATATCGCCTACCTTTTTGCCGATCAGCTCTTTGCCGAGCGGGCTCTCGTAGGAGATCTTGTTGTCCAGCACATCGGCTTCCGCCGGTCCAACCACTCTATATTCGATCTTCTCCGAGTACTCTACATCGTTGAGGATAACGATGCAGCCTACGCTGACTGTACTCAGATCCATATTGCTGGCATCCACGATCTGCGCCTTGATCAGCATTTTCTCCAGAATCATAATGCGGGTCTCCATGAAGGATTGATCCTCCTTGGCGGAGTGGTATTCGCTGTTCTCCTTCAGATCGCCGTAGCTGATCGCCAGCTTAAGCCGGGCTGCAAGCTCCTTGCGCCCTGCTCCCTTAAGTTCCCTCAACTCTTCCTCCAGCTTGGCCAAGCCCTCTTTGGTCAAAAATACTTCGTCATTATTAGACATGTATACAACTCCTATGATTTGCTCGCTTTATAGTATTCTAACTCATAATCGCCCAACATGCGAAGAGAAAGCGCTATAACGCATGATAAAGGAGTATTTACGGCGGAGTCACGGCTTCAAGTCTCCACCTGCGGAGCAGGGGCAGCTGCTGGCTTGCCGCTACTGCCTCTCAGGAGGAAGGTCAGCGGAATAGCCAGCAGTCCCACTGCCGTAGCGATCAGGAAAATATCCTGTACGCCCATCGTCATCCCCTGCGCCTTCAGCAGAGAACCCGCTGCCCGGGCCGTCCCGTCCGCCAGTTCCTGCTGATGGGCAAGCGATCTGGAAGCGAGCAGCGAGCTGAATACAGCAATGGATAAGGCACCTGTAGCCTGGCGGACCCAATTGGTTACAGAGGAGGCATGGCCGGTAATGGCTCTTGGCACCGCCGACATGCCGGCATTGGTCACCGGCATGAAGGCCAGTGCAATGCCGACATTGCGCACCGCCATAAGCACCGCCACACGGGTATGGGTCACGGCCAGCGTGATGTGGGCAAGCTCCCAGGTCGAGGCGCTTAGCAGCAGAATACCGCCCAGGATCAGCCAGAACGGGCCGATCCGGGTGTACAGCTTGCCGACCACCGGGGACAGAACAGCCATCACGATCGAGCCCGGCAGCAGCACCAGCGCGGTCTTCAGCGGGGTGGACTGCTGGATATCCTGCAGGAAGACTGGGATCAGGAAGGTCCCCGAGTATAACGCAACGGTGATAATACAGTTGATGATCAGGCTGTAGGTGAACCGGCTCTGCCGGAATACCTTAAGATTCAGCAGCGGCTCCTGGATCGACAGCTCCCTGCGGATGAAATACGTTAAAGCCGCCGCCCCAACCAGCAGCAGGGTCAGGGTGTTCCATGACATCCAGCCCCAGGCGCCCCCTTTATTGAAGGCTAGAATAATGAAGGCGCTGCTCAGAATGACTGTGACGAAGCCCGGCAGATCAAAGCTTCTGCTCCCGGTGTTCTGCCGCTGGAACGGCAGGCACTTCAGCGCTACGGCAATGGCAATCAGGCCAATCGGCAGATTAATCACGAACAGCGATTTCCAGCCGAAGTATCCGGTCAGCCAGCCGCCGAGTGTCGGGCCGAAGGCAGGCGCCAGCATCGAGGACAGGCTCCAGAGGCTCATGGCGAAGGCCTGCTTTTCTTTTTCGATAAACTGATAAATCATCGTCATGGTGGTGGGGATAATCAGGCCGCCGAATATTCCCTGGATAATGCGGAAGGTAATCAGTGAGTGAATATTCCAGGCCACCGTACATAGTGCCGAGAACAAGGTGAAGCCCGACAGGGCAAATACGTAGAGAACCTTATAGCTCCATTTATCCCCGAAATATCCCACCACAGGCGCAATGACGCCGGTAGCCAGCAGATAGCCGGTAATCATCCACTGTACGGTGCTGATCCCGGCGTGGAAGTCCTTCAAGAAAACCGGGAACGCAACATTAATGGTAGTTGTACTGAGAATAGCCATGAAATTACCGAAAAAAATGGCCAGAATAATCAGCCAGAATGATGAATGTTTTGCCGCCGGACTGCTCAAGGGCGCTCTCTCCTCTATTTTGCGGTTCACCTTAATATAGGTGTATGATACAATTAAATTAATATATGTGTATTATACAACTATGTATTTGAAAGTCAATGTGACTTATTTCATGATTCTTTCATAATGAGGCGAGAATCTCAGACAGCCTTAGCATAAGGCCGGTATTATCAATTATACTAGGGAGACATATGACAAATGACAAAGTTACCAGTAAAGGACGGAATCTAACTATGGCTGATGAACAGAAGGACAAGCACCTCGAAGCTCTGAATCAGGAGCTGATTACGCTGATCCGCCACGGCTCGCTGGATAAGAAGCATGGCGGGCTGGACCGCTCCTCGTATACCCTGCTCCACCATCTGTCGACGCACGACAAGGTAGGCGTTAAGGCGCTAGCCGAACAATTCGGCCTTGACACCTCTACCATCAGCAGACAGACAAGCGTCCTGGAGGCGAAGAACTATGTGGAGCGGGTGCCGGATCCGCAGGACGGGCGCTCCAGCTATTTTCAGCTTACTGCGCTTGGTGCACAGACCTTCGCCGAGGCCCGGGACATCCGGCTTGCGCGCTACGGGGAGATCTTCGAGGACTGGTCCCCGGAGGACTGCGGACTCTTCAGCGGACTGCTCGCCCGGCTCAACCGCACCCTGCAGCAAAAATAGCACAAAGAGGATTGACGGATGCTGGCGAAGCTGGTAGATTGAATTAATCATACAAAACAACTCGGAATTATATTTTAGTCAAAGGGGCCGGTCTGCATGAACTTTATTTTCTTTTCCCCGCATTTCCCCAAGAACAGCGCTGAATTCTGTACGCATCTGCGGGAGCAGGGGGCCACGGTGCTTGGAATTGGCGATGCAGCCTATGACCAGCTGGAGGACAAGCTGAAATCGGCACTGACCGAATACTATAAGGTAAGCAATCTGGAGAGCTATGAGGAGATTCTGCGGGCTGTTGGCTATTTCACCCATAAGTACGGCAAGATTGACCGCTTCGAGTCGCTGAATGAATACTGGCTGGAGCAGGATGCCGCCATCCGTACGGACTTCAACATCTATGGCACCAAGTCGGATTTCGTCCATAATCTCAAGCAGAAGTCCAAGATGAAGGAGTTTTTTCGCAAAAGCGGGGTAAGCACTGTCCAGTTCTCCACCGGTACAACGCGTGACAGCGTAGAGAGCTTCATCCAGAGCGCCGGCTTCCCGCTGGTGGTGAAGCCCGATCTTGGCTCCGGGGCCAGTAATACGTATAAGATCAATAACGAAGAGGAGCTCCAGCACTTTTTTGACACGAAGCCGGAGGATGTAGCCTTCATTATTGAGGAATTCATAGACGGAGTTATTCTCACCTATGACGGCCTGGTGGACAGGGACGGGAATGTGCGCTTCGCGGTCAGCCACCTGTTCGAGAACAGTGTGATGGATGTCGTCAATACGGACAACCACCTCTACTACTTCTGTCTGCGGGAGATCAGTCCGGAGGTTGAGGAGGCAGGGCGGAGCATTTTGCAGGCTTTTGACATCCGGGAACGGTTCTTCCATATCGAGCTGTTCAAATCGCACAAGGATGGCCGGATCATTGCCCTGGAAGTGAATATGCGTCCGCCCGGCGCCTGGATGACTGATGCGATTAACTTCGCCTATGATGTCAATGTGTATAAGGAATGGGCCAGCATGGTTGTGCACAATGAGGTTGGCGGTCCATACGAAGGCAAATATTATACCGGCTATGCCAGCCGCAAGAATCATAAGCATTACGCTCACAGCCATGAGGACATCTACCGTGAATTCGGCGGGAAGATTGTCAATTATGACGAGATTGAAGAGGTCTTCAGCAGAGCGATGGGCAACCGCGCTTATCAGTTCCGTTCCCCCGAGCTTTCGGAGGTCAGAGACATTAGAGGCTATATTCAACAAGAAGAGGGATAGGATGTGTTAACGGATGAGGATAAGCTACCATAAGGAGTACAGCCACAACCTGGGCAGAGACATGGAGTACAAAATATACGGCCACGCCGGCAAACCGATGCTCGTCTTCCCCACCTCGCTTGGACGCTTTTATCAATATGAGGATTCGGGCATGATCGATACGCTCTCGTCCTTCATTGAAGCGGGCAAGCTGCAGATCTGGGCCTGTGACAGTCTGGATGAGGAGACCTTCTTCTCCACCCACTGGAACAACGAGGACCGGATACACCGTCATGAGCAGTATGACAAATATATTGCGTATGAGCTGATTCCCGGCATCCTCCATGAGAGCAAACAGAATAACGGCGGGACCGACCAGCGCATTCTGATCTCCGGCTGCTCGATGGGCGCTTATTACGGCGCCAGCTTCTTTTTCCGTTATCCGCACTATTTCGATACCTTGATCGCCCTGAGCGGCGTCTACTCCACCTACTACTTCTTCGGCGACTATATGAGCGGGAACGTCTATCTCAATTCACCGCTGCATTACCTGCCGGGCCTGACGGATGAGCATTATCTGAACCAGTACCGCAGCAGCACCATTATTGCTTGTGTCGGTCAAGGGGCTTATGAGGACGAGATGCTTCATGAGACCCGGCTGCTTCAGGAGGTGCTGGGGCAGAAGGGCATTCCGGCCCGGATCGACTACTGGGGCCATGATGTCAGCCATGACTGGCCGTGGTGGAACAAGCAGATTCATTATTATGTGGAAGGCTGCTTGGGCTAGTGAGGCTGTGACTTGAACGCGAATTGATTTGAATAAAATCATCCTACCGGATGAATGGGATTACCTGCGCGCCACTGCAATGTATGCTGTTTTTCACATACATTCAGGCCATATGCCTGCATTTGAGCACAATGTATGCTGTTTTTCACATACATTCGGGCCATATGCCTGCATGTGAGCACAATGTATACTGTTTTTCAAATACATTCGGGCCATATGCCTGCATGTGAGCACAATGTATACTGTTTTTCAAATACATTTGGGCCATACGCCGCTTTTAGCAACCGATGGTACTCGTTTTTCAGCATACCAAGTTCACTCTTGCTCCTCGCGGCTACCCTCAGCCACATTCAGCAACTAAGTACTCTGCGAATCAAGCATCAAAAAAGGAACTGCTGAAATCAGCAGTTCCTTTTTCTTGAGACCACTATCGCCTCTTACTATGCAGGTACATGCTCCGAACAGAACTGAAGCAGCGCCGCTTCCTCATCTTCTTCCATATCGAAATCGAGCAGCTGGCCTGAGGAGGTCTCCAGCAGATCGTAGCTGACCAAGCTTGTCTGCTCTTCTTCCACTTTGACAATCACGCGGGCGGACACGCCGTTCTCCACGTACAGCTCATCATCCTCCGGCACATCAATATTCACGACGAACTCATATCGCTTGCCGCTTAGAATATTAAAAGGATCTCTTACGTTCTCCACGGTGTAGCTTGTAAATGTCAACAAGTTGCATTCCTCATTTCTCAATTCACTGCCAGATTATTGTAACACAGTATCTGCGGCTTTGCCTTTGATCTTCTTGATCTGCTTGCTGCGCAGCTGGCCGCAGGCCGCATCAATATCGACGCCCTGCTCCAACCGGGTGCTGACGCTGACGCCCTGCTTCTTCAGCGTATCAAAGAACGCACGCACCGACTCCCGCTCGCTCCGCTGATACTGGCTATGCTCATCCACGGGATTATACGGAATCAGGTTGACGTTCGCCAACTGGCGGCGGTCTCCGATTAACTCAGCCAGCTCCAGCGCATGCTCCTCGCGGTCATTGATATCCTTCAGCAGGATATACTCCAGCGTGATTCTCCGGTTCGTCTTCTCCAGATAGTAATCAATCGCCGGCATTAACTTCTCTATAGGAATGGCCCGGTTAATCTTCATAATCTGTGTCCGCAACTCATTATTCGGGGCATGCAGCGAGATCGCCAGATTAACCTGCATATTGGCGTCGGCGAATTCTCTGATTTTGTCCGCCAGGCCGCTGGTGGATACGGTGATTCCTTTGCCGGCAATCGCCAGACCCTTATGATCCTTGATGGTAATCAGGAAGTTCAGCAGATGCCGGAAGTTATCGAACGGCTCGCCGATCCCCATAACCACGACATGGGTGACCTTCTGGCCGTGGCCTGCCTGATCCAGATAATGCTGAACCTTCATAATCTGCTCCACAATCTCGCCGCTGGTCAGATCCCGGCTCTTCGCCAGCAGTCCGCTCGCACAGAAGCTGCATCCGATATTACAGCCGACCTGAGTAGTGACACATACGGACAAGCCGTATTTCTGCCGCATCAGCACTGTCTCAATCAGGTTGCCATCATGGAGGCGGAAGAGGAACTTCACTGTACCGTCGGCTGATTCCTGCTTCACATGCTCTTCCATCGTCTGGAACACATAATGCTCTTCCAGCAGCGCTGTGCATTCCTGATTCATTCCGTCCATCTCGGCGAAGCTGGTAATCCGCTTGCGGTACAGCCATTCCCAGACCGCAGTGGCCCGGGATTTCTTGTGCCCATGCTCCAGCAGCCATGCCGTTAACTCTTCCAAAGTCAATCCATAAATGGATTCTTTATTCATTTCATATCCTCTTTTCAAAACATTAAAGTTCAACCTATCTATTTTACCTTGACAGGGACATTAGCAGCAACAATACCTTATTGTCTCAAATTTCGTTAGTTAAAACAAGAGGAAACGCTGCGGAGTTGAGCGCTTGGAGCAGGGAAATTCAAAAAAGCGCAGTCCGCAGGGACCACGCCTTTTCCGTCAAACCTTATTTATACAGAACCTTCTCGACATTGTATTTCGCGCGAAGCTTGTTCACAATGTAGGTCTCATAAATCTCTCTGTCCACCGGATCTTCGACGAGGCAGACTTCGATGCGGGTAACCTCATCGCGGTGGGGCTTCATCACAGATACATTATCCTCGAAATGCTTCTTGATCCGCGGTCTCAGCTTGCGGGCCTTACCCACAAACAACAGCTCGTCCTGATCATTGTAGAACATGAAGATGCCCCCGGCTTCGCGGGTAATCAGGTGGAAATCGGTGAATCCGTAAATATGGCTCAGCTCAGGGTTAGCTTGCTTGTAAATAGTAACTTCCGGTGACGGAATGGTAATGCTGATCATTAAGCTTCACTTCCTCTTTGGATATAGAAATAAATAGTATCATAGAATGGGTAACGTGACTATTTCTATCTTGTGCAAATTGCCGCCGGTTCATAACTTACTTACGCTTCGGCTTCAATTCCGGCATACCCAGCGTAAGAGCCATATTGCACAGCATAGCGTTAGCCAGGAAGGTGCTCACCTTCACCTCAGGATGCGCAAACCCGGCAGCGGTGAACTTGTCCTCCATATGGCGTGTCACCTCCTGCATTCCAGCCTGCATGGCCTGCCGGATTGCTTCATCCCGGATGCCGCTTGCCTGCACCTGCAGAATCAGCTCGTTCGGATGAGTCTCCATCAGGTGCTCATATAACTGGATGGCTTCGGCTAGCATTTGTTTTTTGGGGGCGCGAAATCCGGCAAAAGTACGGAGAACCTGTTCGAACGCACGCTCCAGCGCAGCAATGAACAGCTCTTCCTTGTTCTTGAACAGCTTGAAGATGTACGGCTGAGAGATTCCCACCCTCTCCGCCACCTGGGCGGTTGTTGCCCGGTAATAGCCATACTCGGCAAAAACAATCACCGCCGCCTCCAAGATCTGCTCCCGGCGATTCACAATAAGGGTCTCATCTCCCTGTGGTGAGCGGGTCTTACCGGATTGCTTATTCATATAGGCCTCCCCTTATGCCGAAGCATCCGCTCCCGCAACGATATGTTATTAATCAATCACTCTTCATGGACTGATGAAAAGGACAGCCCTTCCGTTCCGCAGCTTCAAGCTGTCCAGAGTCCGCCTGTTGCTTCTTCCGGTAGACAAAGCGCGGACTTAGCTGCAAATCACGCAGCTTGTTGTCATTCCAGATCGGCGTGGAGGAAGGCGACATCGGCGGAATCAGCCAGCCCCACTTGCCTGACACTTCCCGCCCTTGCTGCTGCTCCTGTTCCTGGAAGCGGACGAATTGGTCTGCGGCTGTATGATGGTCCACAATACTGACCCCGGCTTGCTTGAAGGAATGGAGAACGGCCCGGTTCAATTCCAGCAGCGCCCGGTCCTTCCACAGCGAAGTATTGGTTGATCGGTCCAGTCCCAGCAGTTCTGCCACCGCAGGCAGACGGTTGTAGCGGTCCGTATCGCCGAAATTCCGCGAGCCGATCTCCGTCTCCATGTACCAGCCATTGAATGGCGCTGCCGGGTAACGGATGCCGCCGATCTCCAGGCACATGTCCGAGACAATCGGAACGGAGTACCAGCGCAGGCCCAGCTCCCTGAATTGCGGAATCTCCGGGTGGCTGAGCGGCACCTCCTGTACAAGTCCTGCCGGGATAGGGAAGCAGCGGGGTTCCTCCCCGCCGATGCTGATCACGAGCGGCAGAATATCGAAATCTCCGCCCGTGCCCTGCCAGCCCAGCTTAAGGCAGACTGCAGTGAATTCATCCGAAGCCGGATCACCGGCACGCGGATGCTTCCCGTTATCGGGATAACCGGCATAGCGGATGAGCTGATGATTCCAGATCCGCATGGCACGGCCTTGCTCCTCTTCACTGCGGAAGACGGTAATGACCGGCCGTATCCGGCCGCCGTTATTCGCATGCTTCATATGATGCAGCAGCGCCTCTACCACCTCTTCTACAGTCTCTGCTCCGCGGGCGTCAATCACATCTAAGGAATGCCAGAACAGTCTTCCGATGCAGCGGCTGTTATGACGCCAGGCCATCCTTGCCCCGTGCGTCAGCTCTTCTCCTGTATGCCTGTATGTACCTGTGCGCTGCACCTCTTCCCGTATATCCGCCAGACGAAGGTCCCGTTCACCCTCAGTTAACCCCAGTTCCTGATAGCAGGCCATAATGAAGGACTCCGCCTGCCGGATCAACTCCTGAGTGTTATGCTGTGAAACTGTGTATTTCATCCTCTCTCTCCTATCCATTCGGTCCCTGATGCAGTACCCTCAGCGTATCATCTCTGCTCCAACTCTGCCAGTCTGGAGATAATCCGTCTTTTGCGGTAGAGCATCCGAGCAGCCTCCGTCACCTCTTCCAGCGTCTTCCGGTTAAGGTAAGCGCCGAAGAACATGCCTGCGACCGGAACAGTCTGGAGCAGCTTTTTCCAGCCCCAATTGTCACGGTATACGGTCACTACCTCCTTCCAGCCCTGAATCCTTGAGACGGCCTCCTTGGTTGCGGCCAGAATATTGCCGTCTCCGCCCGCCTGCAGATTCAGTTCCTTCAGCAGCGTGCGCTTCCCCACTACATCGGAGGAGGCGAACTGCATCACCTTCACGGTGAAAATCCGCTCCGCCTTATCGGTCGGATCATAGCCATAACAGAGACCAATCTCTTGAATCGCCTTCAAAGAGAGGCCCAGCACAGCCGGAATATCGGCAGCCAGTGTAAAAATCCCGCCGAAGCCCGTAGTCGCCCCCTGGGCCGTAGCCGTATTCCAGCTCCGCTCTGCGAGCTTCAGAGCCACTGCATCCATCACAGCCAGCGGGAACGGCCCGTCTTCCGGAGCGCCTGCTGCCCTGCTTGTCTCATTCATCAGCTTGCCCACCTTGCGCCCGGCCACCAGATAGTTGCCGCCGTTCTGGATGTAGCCGCCCAGTTCATCGAGCAGCCGGCCTACCTTATCGTGGATAACCTTTGGCGTAATTGCATCAAGCAGCTTGAACGGCAGCCGGGTAATCCGGTCCCAGATCATCAGCCTATTCTGCTCTTTCTCCCACTTGGTAATCTCCTTAAGTGCGGCATACAGCATCTCCGGTGTCTCCGGAGGACTCCATGAACCGGTGTTGTCTGCTTCTGGCATAGTATGTACCTCCCCTGAATGGTCTCGTCATTACCTTATAACCTATTTCATAACAAATGATTGCAGAGGCCCCATATCCGGGCCCCGGATCCCATCAACAGCAAACAGGCATTCCCGGATCAACTCCGAAAATGCCGGTTCACCTTAGCCCGGTTCAGGCTTTAATCTTGGGATTCGCCTGCCTGCTCATCCAGCGAAGACAATCTGCGCTTCTCTTCCTCCAGTCTCTCTTGGACCAGCTCGACCCCTTGTCTGCCGACTGAACCTTCCGGGGCATGGCGCACGGCTTCTTCTGCATGCTCCAGACTGCTCTCTGCCTGATCTATCATCTGCCCGGTCGGATGACTCGAAGCCTGGGTTACAGCGTTGTGCAGCTTCGTCACCGCATCGTGCGCCTGATCCACCGTACTGTTGGTGCGCAGACTGGATTCGTAATGCTTCATAAAATCCTTCCCCCTCCATCTCGGTTTCTGTTCCTCTCTAGGATGGATTGGAGAGCGCAATCTTATGCGGCGATCCCGGCTCAGAATCGCCTACACCAGGAACATGGCGACAATCGTCATGGCCGTAAGGCCCAGCAGGACCGGCTTCAGATTGCGCCGGGCCAGCTCGAACGGGCTGACGCCGCAGATCGCAGCGGCGGGAATGAGCGCCCACGGGATCAGGGTGCCGCCGCCGACCCAGATGGCGGCCACCTGCCCCAGGGCGGTCAGCGTTGCCGCGCCGGAATGGATCGCGGCGGCGAACAGCCCGGCAATCGAGCCGGCCAGCGAGATGCCGGAGAACCCGGAGCCGTCGAGGCCGGTGATCGCACCGATCACCGTCAGCGTTACGGCGCCTACCGCCCCGTTCAGCGGCACGTGATTCGCCAGGGCCACGCCCAGGTCGTTCACGATGCCGTGCGAGCCATCCGGCAGCACCTTGCCGTACAGCTCGGTGAAGGCGGCGTCGCCCAGATAGAAAAAGGCGGCAATCGGGATGACTGGCCCGAAGACCTTGAAGCCGAAGGTGAAGCCTTCAATGAGGTAGGCGGTGATCTTCTCCAGCCCCTGCCCCTGGCCGTGATGGGCCAGCAGGGTAATGACAATCAGGATCAGCACAGCGGTTCCCCCGATTAGAGCGGTAGCATCGCCGCCTTGCAGATGCAGCACGAACATGCCGATCACATCCAGCAGGAACAGCAGCGGAATGGCAATGGCCAGCCCTTTGCGCAGACGGTCACTCATGAAGACTGGATGGTCATCATCCGTCCCCGCATCAGCCAGCGGCTCTGCTGCTCCCGGGGAAGAGACCAGGCCGTCTCTCCAGGTGCCGTTCTTCTGGTCCCGCTTCATCATCCAGAATGCGCTGACCGTAGTGACAATCCCCATAACAACAACCAGCGGGATACTGGCCTGCATTACGCTCGACACCGGAAGACCGGCGGCATCCGCCGTCAGCTTAGGAGCGCCTTGAATAATATAATCGCCGGAGAGGGCGATCCCGTGCCCGAACAGGTTCATGGCTACCGCTGCGCCCAACGCGGGCAGGCCGACCCGGACCGCCACCGGCAGCAGAACCGCCCCGACCAGCGCTACCGCAGGGGAAGGCCAGAAGAAGAACGAGGTTACCATCATTATCAGCCCGATTCCCCAGTAGGCCATCGCCGGTGTGCGCAGGAACCGGGTGAGCGGCGATACCATCGTCTCATTGATGCCTGTTATAATCAGAATCCGGCTCATCGCCACGATAATGGAGATAATCATTATGGTGCCGAGCAGCTCCTTAGTCGCATAGACAAAAGAGTTAAAAATCCCCGACACCGACCCGCTGAGCGTCGCCGTTGCCAGCAGTCCGAGCGCCAGAATCCCGGTCACACAGATCATAGTTGTATCACGCCGCTTGATCAGCAGCGCCAGAATGAACACAATAAACACCAGATACACCCAATGAATCGCAGTAAGCTGGATACTCATTAGCCATGCGCCCCCTTTCCACTTACAAATAGCAAGCAGGTGCTATATGCTATGCAGGAGGATAGGCTATTGTTCCCCTCAGGGACGCGAAGACCTTACAAAAAGACCCCCGCCTCCACATCACATGGATTCAGGGATCTTATTTGCGGATTACATTCTGTTACCGGTGCCTGCCTGCTCTCCTGGCCCGGAGGAACGCGAGCTGCTTCAGCATGTCCTGATCGTATAAGCTGCCCGCGATTTCCGGTTGCCCGGTATGTAGATGGGTAATCTCCTGCACTGCTGCTGGTCTTGCGGCGGCAGGAAGAAGAGTGGAGGTGCCGTCCCTGTAAACGATCAGGCTATGGCCGGGCGAAGGGTGCGGCTCGCGCACATACTCGTCAAGGCAGCCATATACCTTACGCTGCATCACAGGATCTTTGCTCATCTGCTGCAGAATATTCGGAGCGATTACAAGCTCTCGCTGATCCCTCCGGTCTCCTGCATCAGTCTTCTCCCCCTTGCTGCCGTCTTTGGCTACCGCCATAATGCGGACGGACAGACCGTACCTTGCCTTGATTCTGCGTGCCTGATCCTCAATTGCCGCTCCCACAGCCGCCATCATCTCCGGGAAGCTGAGTGAAGATGACCCGGCTGAAGTGTGTTCCGCCTGTTGCGGTGAGCGGGTCAGCGAAGCGGCGTTGATTCGTGATATGGGAATATACATCGAACGTTCCTCTTCTCGCGCGTAAAGTTCAGGACAACTCTTTATCGGCAAAAAGAGGAAAATTACTTATAAAGGGCTATTCCTTAGCCAATGCCCCCGCAGCCGCATCCTCGCCGCCGAGCCGCCCGGAGGTGAAGGAGTAACCCAGTCCAACGCCGTTGCCTACATAGGTATCGTTGAATAGCACCCCTTCAGACTCTACGCCCACGGCATACAGTCCTTTGACTGGCAGACGCTTATCATTCAGCACCTGGAACTTGGTATTGACCAGCAGACCACCCACCGAACAGAGATTGTTGATCTCGGCAATAACGGCGTAATACGGTCCGCTGCTGCCCATAGGAACCAGATATTCCTTCGCCTTGCCGAACTCCGTATCGGTGCCTGTCTTCGCTGCTTCCTCATAGAGCTTGAAATCAGCGGCAAACACCGCAGGGTCCATCCCAGCATTCTTCGCCAGCTCCTCGAGTGTATTGCCCTTGAAGCCGTCGCCGTTCGCTACCATGGATTCGAAGACTTTATCGGCATCCTTCCATGGCTGGTCCAGCGTGAACTTGTCTTTATAAGAGGCATAGAATTCCGGCGGCATACCCGGCAGCTTAGGTGCCTGAAGCCCCTTCATTCCCTTGGTCTTAAGCGCATCCAACTGCGCCTGTGAGACAATAACCAGATGATACGCTCCGTTAAAAGCACTGGTATTCGCTGCCGCAACCGCCGTCAGCGTCGCCGCCTCATCTCTGAATCTCGCACCCGAAGGGCCGACATTCATCAGAGTTGGCAGGTAAGACAGCATCATTGGATAGCTGGCTTCAAACGGCTCGTACTGTGATTTCAGCTTGTCTGTAGCTCTGGCCAGCGTCTGGTGCAGCATCTGCCCGCCGAAGTTGTCCGGCACCTTCGCACCGATCTCCCAGGACATTTTCAGCCCTTCGCCGATGTTCTGCCCAAGCCCGCCGTTCACGCCTTCGAAGCCAAAAGCTTCCTTAACCATCTCTTTATTCCCGGCGTAACCGCCGGTAGCCATTACAACGCTAGCTCCTGAAATTTCCAGGGTAGTTCCGTCAGACTTCTTGGCCACGACTCCGGTAACCTCTCCATTAGCGCCCGTCATCAGCTTCTGTGCAGTGGCCTCCGTGATCACCTGTCCGCCGCCCTTCTCTACGGATGCTGCAAGCATCTTGCGCAGCAGCTCCTGACGGGTCTCATAAGGAGGCAGCATATGGAGCTGTTCCCCGGCGAAGTTCAGGAAGGTGGTGGTATAGCCCTTGCCGGTCAGCCAGTCATAGGTCTCGCCCGACTTCGTGACGTACTGGCGGATCGCCGCCGCATCCACGCGCCAGTGGTTGTTCACGATCCAGTCAGCAATCTCCTTCTCGACTTCTACTTTCAGCCCGCTGCTTAGCGCGGCCGAAGAGTTGTAGAATTTGCCCGCCCAGGACAGGTTGCTCGCGCCGCCGATCGTCGCTGTTTTCTCGATCAGGATTACCTTCGCGCCCTTATCCGCTGCTGATACCGCTGCCGATACACCCGAAGCACCTGCTCCCACAACGACAACATCCGCCGACAGCTGCTCGGTCTTACCTTCTCCCGATTTCACTACAGCCTTTGTTTTAAAAGCCTCCACATTCCCGCCCGCCTGCTTAAGCGCATCCTCCACAGCGGTCAGAATCGCCTTGCTGGACTCGGACGCACCGCTGACGGCATCAATATTCAGGGTCTGGCCGGATAGAATCTCCTCCTTGACCTTGTTGATCGCCTCCACCCCGATTCCAGCGGTTTCGTTCTGGCTGACCACATGGATTCCGGTAATAACCGAATGATCGTCAAGAGTCACCTCAACCTGAATCTTGCCGTCCTTGCCTTCAGCTTCTGCTTTATAGGTTCCCGCTTTGAAGTCTGCCGGTACAGCACTTGTATCCGCTGGCTGTGACGCCTGCGGCGAAGCGGACGGCTGCTCTGAAGCTGCCGGTGCGGCGGAATTGTTACCGCTGCAGCCGCTTAGGAGCGACAGGACCAATACCAGACATGCGGTGAATAGAAACACCTGTTTTGTTGCTTGCTTACGCATCAATTTCTCCCCCTGTGTGGTTAATGCAGCCCCGTTTCTCTCTCTATTAGGACTGCTTACTACCGCACACAGTGTAAACCTTGGTACAGTACCAAGGTCAATGAACAATATGTGAATCTTTTCTCAAAGTAGGGCGGACGCTTACTCCCCTTCTACCGGAATATTAATCTCCAGATACGTCTTGCTGCCGTTACCCGTGCGCTCGGTGAACAGAATTTTACCGCTGATATCCCCGCTAATCTTATAATTCCTTGCTTCCACATACTCCAGCATGAACCCGAAGGCTCCCCGCTCCAGGTAATCCTCGTGGCCGCTGACAATAACGGCAGAGATGCAGGTCGCCGGCTCCAGAACCTCCACACTGTCGTTCAGGCTAACGCCAAGCTTCACCTGATCCTCCGCAAGCAGGCCAAGTCCCCAGCTATACTCCAGATCCCCTAGTCCACAGACGCATTCGCCTGCCTTATTCTCAACCCGGAAGGAGTAGAAGGTGAACGGCAGCAGCTCCATCCACGCCTGGACCGTGTCTTTGAGCTCCTCCTTGTGCAGCAAATGATTCTTGTTCGTCTGCTGAATCCGGTACATGCCCGGCACCTGCTTCATCTTGCACGTATATAGGGATGCGCTGACCTGCATCAGCTCCGCCTGAATCTCCTGAATCTTGCCGAGCAGCAGCGTGCTGCGCCGGATCTCCTCCTCCAGCTGCATACCCGCAGCGGCAATCGACTCCATCACTTGCTCACACGGCGCGTCCTTAATCAGCCCGGCCACATCCTGAAGCGGAATCTGCATGCTCCGGTACCATCTGCTCGTCAATAGATTCCGTGCATCCAGATCGTCGAAATACCTGTAGTTATTATGATGATCCTTCATCGGCCGGACAATATCATGTTTCTCATATAAGCGCAGTGTATCTGCCGTCACTCCAAGAATGGATGCAAATTCACCGATCGAATACTTCATCAGCAGCCCCCCAGCTTACTTGATCACATACGCTCATGCTTGTCGTTCATGTAGTTAATGATAGAGGGTTTGGCCGGGAGACATTGTGGACTATGTCACACAGCTTCTGCCGGAGGACCGGGAAGAGCTTTTCCTGTCGCAGGTGACGGCGGTATGGTCTATACTTGACAGATACGGAAGAAACTGACGAACGGAGGCGGCTGTCATGCCCGCACAGCTAACAGACAAGGTCGCTGGCCTACCCTTGACGCCTGGCGTATACCTGATGAAGGACGGCCTGGGTCATGTGATTTATGTCGGCAAGGCGAAGCAGCTGAGGAAGCGGGTCCAGTCTTATTTTTATAATAATAAGGGACATTCGCCCAAGGTGAAGCAGCTGGTTAAGCATATACGCGATCTGGACTACCGGCTGACCGATACGGAGCTGGAGGCCTTCATGCTGGAATGCCAGCTGATCAAAGAGATCAAGCCGATGTATAACCGCAAAATGAAAAACCCGCTCGCCTACAGCTATATTTCCATTGTGGATAAGGCGCCTTACCGGCAGATTGAGATTGGCTACGAGCCAAGTACAGAGGCGGGCAGCCTCGTATATGGCCCTTATACCAGCCGGAGTACGGTGGAGAGAGCTGTGCTGGGCATCAAGGAATCACAGCGCATTCTGTGCAGCAGCCCTCATTCCCGCAGCTCCCGCTGCCTGAACCATTCGCTGGGCTTATGCATCGGCATGTGCGGGGGCGGGGAGGCTGCTGTGGCACAGTATGAAGCCGTCATAGACGGGATAATCTGCTTACTGGAAGGCAAAGACAGCGTGATTGTGGCCGGACTGGAAGCCCGGATGGAGGACGCTGCGTTGCGGTTCGACTTCGAGACCGCCGCCAAATTCCGCGATTATCTGGGGGCCGTCCATTCGCTGCTGCAGAAGGAGCAGGTGATTGAATTCACCGGAGCGAACAAGAATATTATCGTGCTGGAGCCAGTGGACGATCAGTCCCATAAGCTGATCCTTATCAAGGGCAGCGTGATCCTCTACCGCACCCTGCTGGCAAGAGACGCGCTGAACGAAGGGCAGCTCACCGGGAGGATCGCTGCATCCGCCCGGGAGGTCTTCCGCAGCAGCAGCCTGACCGCCGCTACGGAAGAGATGAGCCGCCACAAGATCGACGAGGCCCAGATCATCTACAGCTACCTGAAGAGCAGCTCCAGCCATTATCTGCTCGTCCCGCCGGAGTGGCTGGACGATGAGGGTGTGACGGGGTTAGCGGAAGGGATAGCGGAACTGGTTCAGTCCTCTGTCTTGGATATGTAGCAATTGATTATAGAGAAACTCTACCATCAGCCCCCTGATGAATCATGTCATAATTGTATGATCGTTGACGATTCATTGAATACAGGAGGACATTGATGAACATACAGATTATTCATCCGGAAGCAGACCAGTATGGGAACAGCAGAGAGAATATCTTCATTGCTTTGGGTGAGCAAGGAGATTACCTGGGCAGTGCCTATACTTATCCGGCGATCAATCATCACCAGACACCGGACACCCCGTATCTGATCTATATAAGCGTTGACCCCGCTGAACATTCGGATGAAATTGCACAGCAGGAAGTTAGCCGGGAGCTGTTTAACCAAGTGCTGATCCGGGCGAGAGAGCTGCGGGCATTACGGCCGGATTTAACCGCCAGAATCTACGGCGAATTCCAAGCAGACCAGAAGCAGCGTGACTTTTACATAGGGACCGAGTTCGAAGCGGATTACAGCATAATTATGGAGGCCTCTATTGCGGAAGGCTTCACTTACAACCTGCCGGAAGAGATAACCGTCCAGCCGGAGGACCTTCATTCAGCGGACAGACGGATAGTCTACAAAGAGCGTTACGATACCATATTCATCACCCCGCTCAATCTGGACACACTTGCAGAGCAAGGCAGACATCCCCATTTCCACAATCTTTCATTTGGGCGGGACGGCAGGCTGCTGGGAGGCTGTACCTTTTGGGCGGCAGATGGCTACGGTTATATTGAAACGCTCTATGTTATGCCAGAAGCCCGGGGAACCGGCATTGCCAAGGTGATCATAAATTATATTTTTGATTATTTCTTGGCAAATGGGATGAATCTGATCAGACTTGAGGTCTGGGAGCTGAACACCCGCGCAGTAGCACTCTACCGGTCCTTAGGATTCACTAGGGTGGAGCAGAAAACTATGTTTCCCGGGATCACCTTGTAGGCACATTGCGGCAGGCTGTATTACTCTTAATACACCGCCTGCGGCGCAAACGGCCCGGTGCCTTTTAACGTATAGTCGTAGAATTCAAGAATCAGCCTATTCATCGTCTCAATACAGTAATACTTATCGATATCCGCCCGTCCGTGTTGAAGCACATTGGCAAGTATCGGTGAGAACAGCGGCAGGTCGGTCAGGCTTAAGTGCTTGGCCCCCTCAAAATGAACGGTATACGCGTCCTTAAAGTTCGGATTGGCGGTGTTATTCGCTGCGTAAGCTGAGTTCTTGCCGAGCTGTCTCCACACATCGTCCGTATATAGGTTCAGCAGCGGTACGCGGTAGGGCTCATTTTTGGCAACCAGATCATTGATCTTCCGGTCATATACCAGTTCTGTGAAGAACGGGGCATCCAGATTCACAACAGCATCCAGATCGCCGCGCTCCCGGCCAAGCGCGACGCTTGCCGCACCACCCATAGAGTGGCCGATTACGCCAATGTGCTCCGTATCTATGCGTTGGTACACGGGGTCTCCGCTACGGGCGGCTTTCTCCAGGATATGATCGATTACCAGATTCATATCCCCGGTGCGCAGCTTCATCCATTTACGCGTAAGGCCATACAGCTCTTCTACGGTGTATACTCCGTCCTTATTGGAATCGTTAACCTCCCGCATATATTCTGCATTAACCATAGTGACCTTCCCGTCCACACCCTGTGTATAAAAAGAATGGTAAGGATGATCGATGGATACCACAACATAGCCGTGACTGGCCAGCTCCGTGAAGGTTGAAGCGTTGCTCTCTCTAACCCCGAAGGCTCCATGAGAAAAGACGATCAGCGGATACGTGCCCTCCGCATGGCCCGGATACCAGAATTCCACATTCACCCGCCGGTGCTCCCCCGTATCTGTAAACTCCTCCACTCGGGTAGGGTCTGTATAGGTGTAGACAGCCGTTCTGACTTCATATTCCCCTGTCACTTCAGGTGCACGGTACTGCGGGAACAGAATGGGCGGGATAAGTGCGATTAGCAGCGCCACAGCGGTTAGCAGCCTTTTCCACACCCGGGTTGAACGCCTGAACGGTCTCACGTCTGTCTTCTTGCGGATCAGATCCACCGAGCCTTTCAGCGCAAAAATAAACAGTAATACCGCCAGTAATACCCAACTGAAGCTCCAATCGATAACGGGGGACCATGTCAGAATAACGAAAACGATAAACAGGGTAATTCTAATCCAGCTTATGAGCTTAATGCGGCTGTGCATAGGGATTCTCCTTTTCGCGTCAGGTGATGATCTCATCATAAAAAACTGCGAAAAGGGTGTATACCCATTTACGGTAAGCTGTAGCTACAGGGCAATAAGATGCACAAAATCACCATTAAGTGGGTAGTTAACTGCATGATTACTCGCGGACTTCCTGCTTCACCGCCTTCAGCCGTTCATTAATCTGCCCCGCTTCCTTCTTATCCTTCTCATAGGACAGCAGACGGACAATGGCATAGACTACAGCGATTTGCAGGGCAAACAGAAGTGCAGCGGATACACTGGCCACAGCTCCAATCAGGCTGGCAAGGGTGATGAGCAGGAGCTCCAGCAGGAGAAAATGAATCACGATCCTAACACGCATCGCCCGCTCGCTTACCTCTTCAGGAGCGTACAACATCAAGCCTGTCAATGCTCCAAGCAGGGAGAAGCCCATAATCGTATAGATGGATATCAGGTCAAAGGCGAGTTCCGGGATAAAAATCTGCCGCAGCACCGTAATGATTATGATGATGGATGCGAAGATAACCAGAAAATCGCGGATGATGTCTTTGGCAACCTCTGAACGCTTCATGCTGTAATCCCCCTTTATAATCCAAGTCTTTGTTTCAGTACGGGCACATACTGTCTTGAAATGACTACACGTTCCCCATTATCAAGCAGAGCTGTGAACCGGCCGCTGAGGGATGGACGCACGCTCTCAATCTTGGCGATATTCAGAATCGTGGATTTGGAGGCGCGAAAACAGTTCTTGTCCCGGCACAGTGCCTCCAGTTCATACAGCTTCTGCTTCACTTCATACACCTGGTTCTCGCTGTAGACGAATACTTTACCGTCCACGGCTTCGAAATAATAGACATCACTGAGCTTGATGCGGCTGACCCGCTCTTCCTGTACCCCCAGGAGGACAAGAGTCTCTGCCTTAAGCTTATGTACAATCTGACTGATCTCTTCAGTTGCTTCATAGCATCTGATGAGGATTTCCTCTTGCTGCTCCCTGCTGATATGCTCAATAGAAATTCGGATAGGATCACCTGCGATAATTCAGATTTGAAGGTCTGTTGCCTAATTAATGTACATGATACGGGAACCGCTCCCATACGACAAATATAACTTCTACACAGGTACGCCAAGTGGAAACGGCTTTGCCGTCCTTTTAAAGGACGGTACCGTTTCAGCGAGAAATAGAAGGATAACTTATCGTGTGAAACATATAAATTCTATTTCAAAAAAGGCTGCCCTCCGGTTGGACCGGTCGGACAGCCTTATATAAACTTAGTTGTTATGATACCGCCCTCTGGGCACGACCAGCGGGGAACCGGAGACAGGGTCAGGAATGACTGTGCATTCCAGTCCGAAGATCTCTTTGACCCGCAGGCTTGTGATAACCTCTGCGGGCGCACCTTCCGCGACCAGCCTGCCGGAATGCAGTGCAAAGATATGGTCGGCATACCGGGCGGACAGGTTAATATCATGCAGCACCATGACAATGGTGGTTCCGTGCTTGCGGTTCAGATCGGTGAGCAGGTCCAGGATCTCCACCTGATAGGTGATATCCAGGAAGGTGGTCGGCTCATCCAGGAACAGGATATCGGTCTGCTGGGCCAGGGCCATTGCAATCCAGACCCGCTGCTGCTGGCCGCCGGACAGCTCATCAATATTACGGTTAGCGAATTCGGTAATATTCATAATCTCCATCGCTTCGGCCACAGCCTCGTAATCCTTCCTGGACCAGCCGCCCAGCAGCGACTGGTGCGGAAATCTGCCGCGTCCCACCAGGTCGGCAACCGATATCCCTTCCGGCACAATCGGGGATTGCGGCAGCAGTCCGATCACCCGGGCCAGCGCTTTGGCTGGAATCTGCGAGATCGGCTTGCCGTCCAGCGTCACCTGGCCTGCGGTATGCTTGATCAGCCTAGCCATGGTTTTGAGCAGGGTGGATTTCCCGCAGCCGTTGGAGCCGATAATCACACTGATCTGATGATCCGGGATCACCAGGTCTATCCCATGAATAATTGTCTTATTCTCATAGCCCGCTATCAACTGCTCAGCTCCAAACACATGTGCCTTGTTCATTATAACTCTCCCTTTCGATTCATGCGGATTAACAGGAAGATCAGATAAGGTGCTCCGAGTAATCCGGTAATGATGCCTACAGGGAATCTGTACTCAAATGCAAATTGTCCAATCAGATCGGACGCCAGGACCAGATTCACGCCGACCAGACCTGCGGGGATGATGCTGGAGGCGCCTGTACCCACCAGTCTTTTGGCAATCGGCCCTGACAGGAAGGAGACAAACGCAATAGGTCCGGTAGTAGCCGTAGCAATCGCCACCATGCAGACAGAGCTGACAATCAGTGCGATTCGGGTCCGGTCTGTGCGGACTCCAAGCGAGGTAGCCGACTGCTCCCCCAGCTCCAGAATACTCAGATGCTTGCCCAGCAGGATGATGATTGGCGAACAGATCAGCACGATGATCACCAGCGGCGGAAGCTCGCGCATCTGTGAGCCATTGAGACTGCCGGTCAGCCAGCGGACCGCTGAAGGGATGTCCTTCTCGGAGCCGATCAGCAGCAGGTAGGAGATCACGGCATCCAGCATCGCCTGAAGGCCGATCCCGATCAGAATTAACCGCCCGATAGAGAAGGTTCTTCCCCTGGAGAGCACGTAGATCAGCAGCACAGTGGCAAGGCCAGCGATTACCGAAGCAACAGAGACTACAGCTCCGCTGGCTTGCAGGATCACGATGCAGTATACCGCCGCCGCACTTGATCCGGAAGTAATGCCAATGACATTCGGGTTCGCCAGCGGGTTGCGCAGCATCGTCTGGAAGGTGTACCCGGCCATACCGAAGGCGAATCCGGCAAAAAGACCCGCCAGCATCCGCGGCAGCCGGATAATATTCACGGCGAACGAGACACCCTGGAGTTCTTCGCCAGAGAGTGCGCGGATGACCTCAGAGGCCGGATAGATGGTATTCCCGAGTAGAAGCATCGCGCAGCACAGTACACAGGCAAGTACTGCAAGCAGGCTGGTTACAATCAGGCCCCGGCGGTGTCTTTGACGTCTGCCCGCCATAATGAATTCAATCGTTTCATTTCTCATAAGGATCGCACTTTCGACTTCATCGCTAATAGAATTAGGATCGGTGCCCCTACAAAGGCTGTGACCACACCGACTTCAAGTTCTCCGGGGCTGCCAATCAGCCGGCCGCCTACATCGGAGACCGTGAGGATAATAGCCCCGGTGACCGCTGACATCGGGATTACGAACCGCAGGTCCGAGCCGAGGATCAGACGGATTACGTGAGTGGACAAGAGGCCGATGAACCCGATAGGTCCAGCCAATGCTGTCACTGCTCCGCATAATAATACCCCGGCCAGCGCGGCGGTAAGCCGCAGTGTCCCTGTGCGGACCCCGAGGCCGGTCGCCACATCATCGCCCAGGGCCAGCGCATTCAGGGCCGGAGCTGTAATAAAGGCAATCAGTATGCCGATCAGCAGGAACGGAAGGAAGGTAGTAATGCCGCTCCAGGTCCCCGCACCCACGCTGCCCACCTGCCAGAACCGGAACTGGTCCATGACGTAAGCGCGCGGAATCATGATGGCGGTAACCAGAGAGGACAGAGCCGCGCTAATCGCAGCACCCGCCAGAACGAGCTTAATGGGCGTGGCTCCGCCACGCCCCATCGAGCCGATTCCGAATACGAATACCGCTGTAATTGCAGCTCCGGCTAAGGCTAACCATATATATTGGCCCGCAGTGCTTATGTTCAGGAATGCAATTCCGCAGACCACGAACAAAGAGGCCCCCGTATTCACCCCGAGGATGCTGGGATCGGCAATCGGGTTGCGGGTCACCGCCTGCATCAAGGCTCCCGATACACCAAGCGCTCCGCCGCACATCAGGCTGAACACCGTCCGGGAAATCCGCTTGCGCACCACGTTTGCCCCATAGCTGTCCACCTCTGGACGGAATAGCCCATCCATCAGCTCATTCCAGCCTACATGACGGGCTCCCAGTACCAGTGAGGCAATGATGCACAGGACCAGCAGGACCATGCAGCTCACCAGCACCAGGATGAAATTCTTCGGCATATGCAATTTTAGCTTGTTATCGCCCGAAACCGGTGAACTCATCATTTTATTTTATCAATAGCTCCCCCAATTAAGGCAAGGTATTCATCAATCGTATACGCAATGGACAGCGGGTTCGGTGTTCCGGCAGCAACCAGCGGAGTATCACTGTCGATAAAAGCTACCGATCCCCGTTCAATGGCCGGGATTTTGCCGATCAGTGAATCTGCCTGAAGCGTCTTAAGCAATTCGTCATTGCCATAACCTACGATCAGATCTGCATCATACAGGGCTTCCACATTCTCGGAGCTTAAGCTGAGCGAGTAGCTGGTAGGGTCTGTAATCTGTTTGGTAATGCTCTCGGGATATGTCATCCCCAGCTCATACAGGAATGCGACCCGGGAGTCTACTGGTGTATAAATATGCAGTTTCGACAAATCCTCAGCGGAGAAATTGACCCAGACTACTTTTTTGCCGGCAATCTGCGGATATTTGCTCAGCTTGTCGTTAACTAAGGCTTCAGTATCCTTGATGAGCTGCTCGCCTTCAGGCTTCATACCCATGCCTTCTGCGTTCAGTAGCACCTGCTCACGCCATGTCGTAGCCCAAGCAGCTGTAGGGTAGGCTACCACTGGAGCGATCTTGCTCAGTGTCTCATAATCTTCTTTCGTTAGGCCGGAGTACGCGGCAAGAATAACATCCGGGTTGGCGTCAGAGATCGCCTCGAAATCAAGACCATCAGTATCCTGGAACACATTCGGATCCGTTACATTCAGCTCTTTGAGCTTATCTGCGGTCCAAGGCAGCAGCCCGCTGCCATCCTGCACACCGAAGTTCGCAGCCGAGAAGCCTACAGGGACAACGCCCAGGGCCAGAACCACATCTTGGTTAGCCCATTGCACAGTAACTACGCGTTCCGGCTTGCTCTTAATTACAGTTTCACCAAGCGCATGCTTGATGGTGATCGGATATGTCACAGCATCCTGCGCCGCCGGTGCTTCTGTGCTTGCCGCTTCGGTGGTTGCAGCTGCTGCCGGTGCCGGTGAAGATGAAGCTGCTGAATTCGACTGGTTGGAGGAGCAGCCTGCCAGCGCTATAGTTAGTGCTAATGGAATGAATAATGTCTTGAAAGAGAACTTTTTGGTGCTGTTCATGTGCGGACCCTTCCTTATCTGAATATGTATTTTGTGGTTTCATGCAACTTTATACGATAATGAGAATCATTATCGCTAAATATATAGGTGATGGGACAGGTTGTCAATGTAAAAGTTAGGTTCCGCTTGCAAATGGCCGAGCAGGGAACCAACAATTTTTGGCATCCTCCCCACAACAAAAACCACAAGCGGCACTAGTTAAAGTGAGCCGCTTGTGGGACTGTCTACTGTGAAAAGTGAGCTTGGAATACCTTAGCTTACATGCTCTTAGTCAATGTGATGGACCGGTCGGCTGTGCCCCATTGTACATTCCAGCCAAGAAGCTCTGTAATGAAGCGGAGCGGGACAACCGTTCTGTTGTCGTCGTTCACAAAGACTTTGGCACCGACGGATTTTCTCATGCCGTTGACTTCCATGAAGTCTTTGTTCATCCAGAACACCAGTGTGTCGTTGCCTGCCTTAATGGTAACCTGCTGAGCTTGTTTGTCCCATTTCACATCCGCTCCGATGCCTTCACTCAGGTAACGAAGCGGGATGTAGGTCATTCCGCTCCAGATGAACGGCTTGGTATCCATTTGAGTGACTTGTCCGTTAATGTTCAGGACGCCGCTGCCCACCTTCATCCAGACTTTCGTCATGGAAGCAGGATCTGCTGGTGTTGCAGGTGCGGGTGCTGCTGCATCCTGGAACTTGTCATTGAACTGCGTAACAATCGCATTCCCTAGCGCTTGGCCTACTCCGAACATCGTCTTGTAGCCCTCACGGTTCGTCTTGTAAGAAGCGTCATAGTTGCCCGCTGCATACTGCGTAAGCACCTGCTGCACCTGATTCTCGTGAGTGGTCAATGCGGATTGCCCCGCTGACTTCGGCAGGTTGCCTGCTGTAGCCGAATCAAGGAATGCTGCGAATTCAGTGGTGAAGCCAGCAATACGCGCTTCTACTGCTGCTTTTGCCGCTGCATCATTGTTCTTCACTGCCGTTACAAAATCAGCCTGGGCATTCACATGATTCGTAACCCAGATCTTCTCAAAAGCCGCTGCCCCTTCTGCGCCATAAATGGAAGCAATCGCTGCTTTGAAGTCTGCCGTATTCATGGCTTCGGCTCCGATGAGTGCATTGGAAGCGGCTCTTCCGTCATATTGCTCCTGCATTTGCAGGACGGACAAGGCGAAGTGTTCACCCGCTAACTGGTTGAGTGCGGATCTCAGATCAGCAGCCTTGGTATCTGCCTTGGTATTCTCGAATTTAGCAGGCATTTGCATAGTAATCGCACTGGACAAGGCCTTGCTGATGCCGAACATCTCTGCATAACCCTTACGGTAAGCTTCATACGCGCCTTTGTAATCACCGGCTGCATAATCCTCGAACACTTCTTGGACATGGTTCTCATGACTTCGGATAACCTGCTTCGCGGCAGCTGCCGGAAGCTTGCCCTCTGTTGCCGTGCCGAGGAAATTCCCGAACTCATCTACAAAGCCGCTTACTTTATCTTCTGCAGCTTTGACGGCTGCGGTGTCCTTGTTCTTCGTCGCCTTCACCAGATCGTCGGTGTACTTGTTATGTGCACGGAAAATCCGTTCAAATTCTGCCGCGCCTGCATCGCCGTACAGTGAAGCAATGGCGGGCTGCATATCGAGCGCGTTCTGATCAAGCGCCTGGTAGGCCGATGCCGCATCCTTGGTACCGTCATAGGCCTTCGTCATTGCGGTTACGGCAAGGGTGAAATGCTCGGAGAGCAAATAATCCAGGCCCGCTCTCAGCTCGGCAGCCGGTGTATTCACCGAAGCCTTCATCATCGCGGCTGCCGGGGCTGCCTCCGCACCTGCCAGCGCAGGGATCATCAGGGTCAAGCTTAACATCGGAACGACTAATTTCTTCATCTTCATCTCACTTCACTCCTTAGATTGGTGTAATATGTGTTGTTCACGTTGCCTGTTTGTCTGTACATATACTGAAACGCAGCGAATTCAGGTTTGGATCACTATCCCGCAAAAAAAAGCCGCCCGCCGGTATCAAATACCGGAACGGGCAGCCTCTTGTAATAATATAACCTGCTTGCAGATTGAGTTACGCCAGCAACGCGCGTACACCTTCACTCAGCGGGGTAAGCGGACGGTTCAGCAGCTTCGCAAGGTCGCCGCTCTCGATATTCAGCGCACCATCACGGATGGCTGCCTGAATGGCAACTACGATCGGCAGCGCCGCTTCCGGCACGCCTGCACCTGCCATAATCTTCGCATACGCGGTGTCATCCACCTGCTGCACGGCCACCTCCTGGCCCAGTACCTCGCCGACCACTGCTGCCAGCTCTGCCTGGGTAAGCGGAGTACCGGACAATTCGTAGATGACACTCTCACGGCTCTCTCCGGCCAGGACAGCCGCTGCCGCTTCAGCATAATCGCTGCGTGTAGCCCAGCCTACCTTGCCGTCTTCGGCTGAGGTCAGCCAAGGAGCGCCGGCCTTCACAGCCTGAATGGAGCCGACTTCATTCTCCAAGTACCAGTTGTTGCGCAGGAAAGCATATGGAATGCCGGATTCGCGGATGAACTCTTCTGTGGCACGGTGTACCGGCGCAAGGAACAGGGAACTGTTCTCGGCATCGCCTACACTGGTGTAGACGATGAAGCCTATACCTGCACGGACAGCGGCGTCTACAGCCGTCTTATGCTGGCGGATACGGGTGTCGTTGTCGCCGTCAGCCGAGACGATCAGCAGGCGCTCCACTCCGGCAAAGGCGGTATCCAGCGTCTCCGGCTGATCGAAATCGCCATGACGGACATCGACGCCGAGCGCCTTCAATGCTTCTGCCTTCTCCGGGTTTCTGACACTGGCTACAATATTCTCAGCGGGTACGGTCTTCAACAGAGTCTCTGCTACGATGGAACCAAATTTGCCTGTTGCTCCTGTTAATGCGATCTTCATTCTTCATTCCTCCATTTGGGTTGTTGTATTTCAATCCCGGCTATCAAAGCTCACGTTGACAGCGGTAATTACTGATCATGTAACCATTGTAGTTACAAGTTAGCCGAATGTCAAACCAAATGTTTCGGCCTCAGCCAACTGTCTTGAAATAGCGGTAGATCTGCTCCAGCTTCTTGCTCTGCTTCCCCTTCTTGCTCTCCATATTACCGAACTCGAAAAACTTCACCTTACGGATACCCACGAAGTTGAACAGGGCTTTGCGCATCAGTATCTTATGTGAGTTCCCCAGCCACAGCAGCGGGTAGTGGGTCGGCCCCTTCATACTTGAGATGCAGATCACGCTCTTCCCCTTGAGCAGCCCCTCCGGCAAAAGTCCGCCCTTATCCCGGTAGGCGAAGCCCGATGCGAACATCCTGTCGATGTAGCCCATCAGCATCGCTGGCGGGCGTCCCCACCAGATCGGATAGACCAGCACAATCTGATCGGCCCACAGCAGTTGCTCCCTGTACTCTGCAAGCTCCGGTTCCCGGTACATATCCCGTCTGCGCCGATTCTCATTGAACACCAGGACCGGATCGAATCCGGTCTCGTACAGATCAAGCACCTTCACTTCCGTAATCTTGGCATTCTCCTTACTGCCGCGCAGCACTTCCTTCAGGAAGGCATAGCTCAGGCTCTTATGGTTCGGATGGGTGTAGATCACAAGTGTATTCATCAGTGGTATTCCCCTTTAGTTGTCATTTGATAACCAAAACATAGCACAGCCGTAAATTACTTGTCAAATGATAATTGTTTTTTGATAATTATTCTGGTATCGTGACCTCTGAGGTGATCTTATGGACAACAACCATCTATTTCAGAAATTTATAGCCTTCACTGCCGCCGTCCATCAAATAACGAACGATATTTCCAAAGATGTGAACTCAGACGGCTTAACGCCGCTGCAATATAAGATTGTCGAATACATCGCCGTCAGCCAGCCTGTTACCCTCAGCGAGATCAGCGACTGCATGAACATGTCAATGCCCAATACCAGCAGAGAGCTGAAGAAACTCAGCGAAAAAGGGCTATGTACCCGCATTACCGACCCCGCTGACCGCCGCAGACAGGGAATTACGCTCTCCGCCGCAGGCGAGTCGTTGATGAATGAGGCTTTCGGACAGATCGCTGTCCGGTTCGAGCAGCGTATTGCGGCTCTGAGCGCTGAGGAACGCAAAGAGACCGAGCAGGCGCTCGATCTCTTGCAGCAGAAGGTATTTTATTTGAGCTGAGGGTAAGGGCTGCCCTGCATTCTATGAGCGTTTATTTCACAGCAACGCCCTTCGCTGCAATCTCCGCAGGCGCAGGAGCCTCCTTTCGCTTGATGAGCAAGGACAGGATCAGTGCAACCACTGCGGCTCCTGTCGTAACCATAGAAGCCACATTCATCCCGTGAATTAAGCTATGGACATCGCCTGTCTGCTTCAGGCCGCCGCCGCTGTAGGTCATTATAGTAACAAGCAGAGCCGTCCCAATGGAACCAGCGACAGTACGCAGTGTAGTGTTCACAGGAATACCATGACGGATCAGAGCAGGCGGCAGAGAATTCATTCCGCTGGTGACGACAGGCAGCAGGGTCAGGCTGACACCGATCATCCGCAGGGAGTAGCCCACCATCAGGAACGTATAGGACGTATGCTCCGTCAGATTGGAGAACAACAGTGCAGAGATGACCGTCAGGCTGATTCCGGTGATTACCATCGTTCTGGCACCTATTTTGTCAAAAATCTTCCCCGCGATAGGGGACATAATACAGATCAGAATCGCACCTGGAAGCAGCATCAGACCCGACTTCAGCGCGGAATAGCCAAGCATGGTCTGCATATAGAGCGGCAGCAGGAGCTGTGCGCTCAGCATGATAATCATCAGGATCATACTGATTACCGTAGCCAGGGTAAACGAGGGACTGGTGAACACCCGCAGCTCCAGCAGCGGATTCTCCATCGTCAACTGCCTCCACACGAACAGGCAGAGCGCGATGAACCCGACCGCGAGGGAGATCAGCACCTCCGTACTTCCCCAACCTTTGCTGCCGGAGACACTGAATCCGTACAACACACCGCCGAAGCCGAGCGAGGATAAGGTCATGGAGATTGCATCCACCTTGCTTTTCACCTGTGGCGTCACGTTCTTCACCAGAAACACGCCCAGGAGCGTAAGCAGCAGCGAGCAAGGAGCCAGAATATAGAACAACAAGCGCCAGGAATGATCCTCCACGAGCCAGCCGTTCAGCACAGGTCCGATCGCCGGAGCGAAGTTAATCGCCAGCCCGATCAGCCCCATCGTGAACCCGCGCTTGGCTACCGGGATGAGAATGAACGTCAGGGTCTGGACCAGGGGAAGCATAATGCCCACTCCGACCGCCTGCACAATTCTTCCGGTGAGCAGCAGGCCGAAGCTCGGGGAAACCGCACACAGAAGCGTACCCGCGCTCAGCATGCCCATCGCAAAGACGAATACCTGCTTCGTCGTGAAGCGCTGAATAAGATAAGCTGTAATCGGAACAACAATACCCGTCACCAGTGCAAATGCGGTCGTTAACCACTGCACGGTGCTCGCAGACAACTGGAACTCACCCATAATGTTAGGCAGTGCCGTATTCAGCGAGGATTGATTCAATAGCCCCGCCATTGTCCCGATAATTAGAATAGCCATGATTAGATTGGTTCCCTTTGGTGCGTTCTCCATCTCTGCTCCTCCTCTATCTGTACTTTTAAAACTAACTAGTTGTTTATATTTATCTTTAAAAAAACCGCCCTTACAATAAAGACGGCTCCATGACGCCATGGATAATAAATTGCACGATCTGCCGGGTGGTCTGCTCTCTAACCTGCGGAGAGTCCAGACTGCCGAACAAGTGCTCAAACCTTGAAGACGACTGCAGTGTCATTGCAATTATGTTCATGATCAGCATCGGAAAGAGCGCCGGGTCCAGATCCGGGCGGAGAATTCCGTTCCTCTGGGCGGCCAGAGCAATTTCATGCATCTGAGGGTCATCGTCCGGACGATAGGGAATCTGATTCCAGGTCTTCCAGCCCTCTGCAGCTTCCCAGAACAGGATTCTCAGGTAACTCCGGTGCTCCAGCAGGAAGGAGACCGTCTGACGGGTCCAGTATTCCACGAAATTTTTGAATGCGGACGGGTCCTTCAGTAGCTGCTCATCCTTCAGCAGTTCGCTGATGAACGAGCCGGTGATCTGTTCGCCAATCTGGTCCGCCCGCTTGACCACTTCCGTGTACAACCCTAATTTGTCGCCATAATACTGGTAGATCAGGCTTTTGTTATACCCGGAAGCCTTCGCAATGGCATCAATCCGTGCCGCTGAGAAGCCGGACTCGGCAAAGATCTCCTCGGCTGCATCCAGGATAACGCCCCGGGTCCGGGCGGCATCGTAGATTTTGGCGCTGCGTTTGTTCCCTGTTGTGGTTATGGTTGTTACCCCCTATTCTTATTTATAACTAACTGGTTAGATTATAATCTGCATCCTGGCGGACGTCAAGCAGGGCTCTTACAGCATTGTCTGCGATACGTTACCAACAATTGGCACAAAACCAATTCACACCAATCGCGTCTAACTGGAGAGAGTTAAATCTATCCAAAAGGTGATGAATCCATGACAACAAGAACGACTATGCTGCTGTCTCTGCTAGGACTGGCCCTGACCGCTACGGTGGGCGGTTATGCCCATGCAGATGCAGCACCCTCACCCCAGCCCATCTCCATCTACCTTGACGGGCAGCAGCTTCAGCCGGAGACCCGGCCGCTAAATATCGGCGGGACTGTACTGGTCCCCATGCGCGGCTTGTTCGAAGCCCAGGGGGCTGAGCTCTCCTGGAACAATGCAAGCAAGACCGTAACTGCCGTCAAAGGCGGCACTGCACTTACCTATACCTTAGGCTCGTCCACAGCTCTGCTGAACGGGAAGACCACCCAGCTGACGGTACCGGGACAACTATCGCAAGGCTACAGTATGATTCCCCTGCGCTTCGTCAGTGAAGCCCTGGGCAGCGAGGTGAGCTGGGAGCCGGCTTCGGGCTCTGTCCTTATCTCCTCGGCGTCCGCCTATGAGACCTCGGTCACCTGGGGGGTCAACCTGCGCAGCACCCCGGATGCCGGGAGCAGTGCGGCTAGCCTGGGCCTGCTGCCCGCCGGAAGCAAGGTCCATGTCATCCGTGAGGTTGATGCCCTCTGGCTGGAGGTGCGGACCGCAGATCATATGAGAGGATATGTATCTTCCAAGCCGAAATTCACGGATTACAGAAGCCCTTCCCTGCTGCAGAAGCAAGGGGAAGCCCTGATTGCTTCAGGTAAGAAATATCTGAATACCCCTTATGAATTTGGCGCTTCTCCTGACCAGACGAATACGTTCGACTGTTCTTCTTTTGTGAAGCGTGTATTCGGGGATACGCTTGGGATTGAGCTTCCCCGCGTCTCTTACGATCAGGCTCAGGAAGGCCGGAAGGTTGGCCTGGACGAGCTGCGCACCGGAGATCTGCTCTTCTTCACCGCCAGGGGCCTCGACATCGGACATGTAGCCATCTACGCCGGAAATAACCGGATTCTGCATACCTACTCCAAGGAGCAGGGTGTACATATGGAGGATTTCAGCAGCAAGTGGAAGCAGCGGTTTGTTACCGCACGGCGGATTCTATAGCGGGGAGAGCGGGCGGGAATTCAGCGGTCCCCGGTAACAGTTGGATTTTCTACACTTGCTGCCTAAGCAAATGCCCCATTCAGGAGTAACAGTTGGAAAAAAGGCACTTAATCTGACCAAACGCAGCCGAGTCTATAAGATTCGGTGAATTAGGTGTACTTTTTCCAACTGCTTCTTCATATGACTTCATTCCGCCAGAAATAAGTGCCCTATTTCCATCTCTTCGCACCCGCTTCTTGCTGTTTCTTGCTAGGCCTTGCGCACAAACTCCGATTTCAGCTTCATTGCGCCGAACCCGTCGATTTTGCAATCGATATCATGGTCGCCGTCCACCAGACGGATATTCTTCACCTTCGTGCCTATCTTCAGAACGGACGAGCTGCCTTTGACTTTGAGATCTTTAATCACCGTTACGGTGTCTCCGTCAGCCAGGACATTGCCGTTAGCATCCTTCACTACCTTCTCATCATCGCCACTTGCGCCCGCTGCATCCAGAGACCACTCATGTGCACACTCCGGGCAGACCAGCAGCGCTCCATCCTCATAGGTATACACAGAGCCACATTGCGGGCAATTCGGTAATTCATTCATTGATTAATAATCTCCATTTCTGCTTAATGCATGTTGTATTGGGTAAGTCTGCTTTATTTTAGCATATTCCTGCGCATGGTAGTTGATAAGATCATATTATTATATTAATATCTAATTAGATTTATAACTAATTATAAGCGGGTGATGATATGATTTGGTTAGAACCAGTACTGGACCCGTTAGCGCCGGAGAGTCTGGATATTCAGGCCGCCATCCTGAACTCTCAGCCTGAATTCAACCAGATGGTCCTGCATAAGGCGTATCTGGAACCTCTGGAGCTGGAGGAGGAGAACCGCAACAACCTCACCATGGGGGAGAAAATGCTATACATCAGAAGCCATGACCGGATTGCCGGTCTGATCACCTACCTGCCTGACTATAGCGCGGATCATTATCCGTGGATCGGCCTGCTGGTGATTCACCGGCAATACAGCCGGCAGGGGATCGGAAAAACCGCCGTACATGAGCTGGAGCGAATGTTCAGGAATCATGGCCTCAGCGCCGTCAGACTAGCCGTTCAGCTGGAGAACAAGGCCGGGGAGGCCTTCTGGACCCGAAACGGGTTCGCCCCGGTCAGAAGAGCGACCGATAACCACAATAACGAAGTGGATGTTTATGAGAAGCAGTTTAGATGAATGGCCGGTGTGGTAAGAATTAGGATGTAGATAATTCCATTTCAATGGATATGCGGGAGGGATACGAGCGTGAATGAGGGCAAGAATAAAGCTGACTTAGCCGGACAACTGCTGGCAGGGGAGCAAGCTGAGGCTGAAGGGCTTGCCGCCAAGGCTGTAGACGCGATCGAGAACCTGTCCGGTGTGCATCCCGGATACCGCCGCGCCCATGCAGCGGGAGTCTGCTGCCGCGGCTTCTTCCGGCCGAGCGGACTGGGGAAGGAATTCACGGAGGCGGAACACCTTCAGGAGCAGCAGGTGAATACCATTATCCGCTTCTCAGGCAGTTCCACCGATCCAGCACTTGCGGATCTGCTCTCCCCTGCCAAGGGGATGGCTGTCCAGTTCATCCTGCCGGATGGCGAGGTGACGAATCTGGTTGGAGTGACCGTCCCTGTCTTTTTTGCGCGGACCCCGGAGTCCTTCATCGATATTGTACATATGGCCCACCGGCTGCGGACCGGAACACTCGGACCGATTGAGCTGATGAAGGAAATTGTCAGCCACTTCAGCGAGAGCAAGGAGGCCCTGCTCGCTGTGCGGCGGCTGAAGCCGCCTGCCAGCTACGCCGAATGCCACTATTACTGCATACATGCTTATATGCTGGTCAATGCAGAAGGCAGGCAGCGGCCTGTCCGGTTCGAGTGGGTTCCCGAGACGGGTGTGCGCACACTGACGCTGGAAGAGGCAGCGCAGCAACCGGACCGCTATCTGGAGGATGAGCTGGAGCTGCGCTTCAAGGATGAGCCGGCCATCTTCCAACTGGTCGCTGTTCTTGGAGAGGAAGGCGATGCTACGGATGATCCTACCCGTGCCTGGCCCGGAGAGCGCCGGAGAATCGATCTCGGGCGGCTGCATATTTCAGAGATCTGCCCCGATCCGAAAGATCTGCTCATGGACCTACGATCCTTACAACCGGCATGCTCCTCTCGGATGACCCGATTCTGAGGTTCCGCAGCGCGGCCTACGCCGAATCTTATGGACGGCGGATCGAAGGAAGGTAGCTGCTGCCTGCTGCGACAGATTTATACCGGCCCAGCGCCAAAGGGACACTGCGCCCTTTGGCGCTTTTGATTCAAACGCTATACTTAGTTGGTTAATGGATATTAATCCGGTTACAAGAGAAAGGAGTGCAGTATGCAGCAGGCCATGGTCATCATGAACCCGTCGTCCGGCAAGGCAGAGGCGCGGGATTATATCAGAGCAGCGGAAGAGGTGCTGCAAGGCGCAGGGTATCAGGTAACCGTCCAGGAGACCGCAGGGGAAGGAGATGCAACCGCCTTCTGCCTCCAGGCATGCGCCGAGTGCTATGATCTGGTGGTTGCCATTGGAGGAGACGGGACGCTCCACGAGACGATGAACGGCCTTACAGATCAGCAGCACCGCCCCACACTTGGCATTGTGCCGATGGGCACTGTCAATGATTTCGCCCGCGCGCTACAGATTCCGCTTATTCCTGAAGAGGCAATCCAGAGCCTGGCTTCGCCACGGACCCGAAGAGTCGATATGGGCCGGCTGAATGACCGGCTGTTCGTCAATGTGGTAGCCGCAGGCTCTCTGGCAGGCTCCCTCTCCTCGGTCAGCTCCGAAGACAAGAGCCGGCTCGGGTTCCTTGCTTATCTAAAAGAGGGCATTAAGGAGCTGGCCAGCAATACTGCACATCCCCTGACGATTACTCACGACGGGGAGATCTGGGAAGGCCTCTCCCCGCTGTTCATTGCTGCACTGACGAATTCCGTAGGCGGCTTCGAGAAGCTTGCTCCTGCTGCCGCTGTAGATGACGGCCTGCTCCATTGCTTCATCGTCAAGGACCTGCACCTGCTGAATTCCGTTACGGTCAGCATCTCCCTGCTGCTCGGCAATCTGCGGAATCATAAGGATGTCATCTATTTCACAGCCAAGGAGGTCTCCGTCCGCTCCACTCAGCCAGTACAGACGAATGTGGATGGCGAGCAAGGTCCGCAGCTGCCGATCCGCTTAAGCACCATTCCGCGCCATATTCAGGTCGTGGTGCCGGAGGAATGACCGACTAAGGCACTCCAGGCTACAGGATACAGGGTACAGGAAGCCGGGACAAGCCTCTTCCTCAACTGATTCCATGCAGCTCTGCGAAGTCCTCATCCAGTGTCCATTCCAGACGTCTGACCCATTCACGCTGCACTTCCTTGGGCGCTATCTGCAGGCGGTGCAGGATATTCCATACCCTGTACAGACTCGCCGCCTTCATCTGTTGCGGCGTGAAGGACAGCGGGTTAACAGACAGATAGCCCTGCAAGAAGGCCGTGTTAAGCAGCACGGATTGTACGGGATAATGATGCTTCGTGAACCAGCAGACCCAGGCTACATCATTCAGCGGGCTGCCCCATTCCGCCCATTCCCAGTCCAGCACATGCAGCAGATCATCGCCTTCACAGAGCAGATTATGTACTCCGTAATCGCCATGGGTCAGGACCCACGGAAGCTCCCCGGCCTCCGCCGCAGACAGAAAGTGAAGCGACTGCCTGCCGAGAGCGGCGGGGATGAATTCCAGCTTTTGAATCACCTGACTCAGTGCAGATCTGTTGCTGAGCCGGATCTCTGTCTCTTGCGGCTGATAAGGGCGGGAATGAATCTGGGCAGCCAGCAGCTGCCCCATTCTGCTGTAGATCCGCCCGGCTCTTGTCCAGTCCCTGGCATCCAGAACGGATTGGGCGTTCCCGCCCTGCATGCAGTCCATGATGATGATGCGCATCCCCTCCATCTCCGCCACCTCATGCACCACCGGGGTATCACAGCTTCCCTGCACCAGCCGCATCACCTGAACCTCATTGAGAGTGTCTTCATTGGACAGATTTGTTATTTTGGCTACAAGCGGCGGCTCCGCCCCCGCCATCAGATAGGTGAGATTCGTATATCCCCCTGTCAGCCGTTCCAGCCGGCAGGCATATCTTGCTTCCAGACCTCTGATGATGTTCTCAATCATGATATGAATCCCTCTCTTTTCCCTTCAGTAGACCCTATGCCAAGTGAAAACGACTTTGCCATCCTTTTAGGGACGGCACCGTTTCAGCGAGAAATAGAAGGATAAGTTATCGTGTGCAACGTATAAATCCTTATATTTCAAGAATATCACATGCTCCATTTCATTACAGATTAAGCTATTCTGCACAAGCAGCTCTAGGCTTCAGCCCTCTCTGTACAGCAAAGAGACCGGCAAGAGAATCCCGGCCAGTCTGCTTGGGTCATGCCTCTTAGCGGTCCCTACGCACAGCCAATACCTGCCCTGGACGGTGCTTATGCTTGTGGCCTGAACGGGACGTACAGCTTGCGGATCAACACCATTTGACCGATATGATAGGCATTATGAGTTGCCGCATTGCTAATGATCTCCCACCATGCAGCCGGTACCGGGAACCCGTTCACCTGCTCCTCCAGCCCTTCCTCAGACAACAGACTCTGCCAGTTCAAGAGCGCCTGCAGCAGCCTTCCGCGCAGCTCACTGAACGCAATATCTGCCGGAAGCCTGAAGCTGAGGTTATTATCCTTAACCGGAGGCACAGCGTCCATATGCCCCTCGCGGTACCGTGTCTGCCAGGCTTCATTCCAGTACAGCAAATGCTGGGTAAGCTCAGCTATGCTGTTGACTCCTTCACCGGGCTTCCAGAACGCTTCCTCCTCGGTCACGTCCTCCACAGCCTGCATATAGGGAAGATGCCAGCTGGGATCGTTGGCCCCGGCCAGCAATTGATTGGCAAGCACATCCTTGGCATGAATCATTCCTTCACTCTCCTCTACTCCGCATTCCGTTATATTCTAAGTAAAGCCCCCTTCCCTACCGGGAACGAGGACTTCTCTACTGGCTGGAGGGCTTGTATTCGCTCAGCTTGCCGTAATAGACCAGATGCAGCCGGTCGCTCTGCCGGAAGTCATCCGGGGTGACGAGTGCAGGCAGCTTGTTCCACAGCTTAATGCCCGAGCGCTCCAGAATCTCGGCAACGAACTGCGAACAGAAATACGAGTTACTGAACTCCACCGGCTCCTTGAGTGCAATACCGATGACGCCGAGGATATTGTAGAGATACTTCTGGCGGCTGCGGATGAAGACCTGGAGCACCCGCTTCATTTTCTCAACCTCACGGTCCGTAACCTGAAGCTCGTAGATGACGCAAGTCGTCTCTGGATATTTACTGTAGGTACCTGTGCGAATATCCTCCTTCACGAACCCGCCGTTCAGCGGATTGGCCGGATGCTTCCTTCCAAAGCTATATAGCTCGGACAGCTCCCTGTTAAACGAGATCGAGGCATGATTATACGGCGCTTTGGTATACCCCTGAATGAGCTTCGTGAACAGCGTTCCCGTATTGGTGAGCATGATGTACACCGATGGATCTGCTGACATTTACAATATTTCCCCTTATCAAGTCGGTTGTTTTGCTTCATAATAAGCTGGACGCTCTATCTATTTTAGCATAAAATTCCTATATTGAAATGATACCCGAGACAAGTTGGTGATTGTAATGAACCGTTCTTTATTCACACTAGTTCTGATCTTTGCAGCTCTATCGGTGATCCATGTGCTGTATCTTGTGGTCAGCAAATTACAGAAGGACAAGGATTATACCGGAATCGGCTTCCGCATCCGAACCTGGTGGGGCATGCTGTTCATCTTCTGCCTGGCTACCCTGTCCAATTCGGTCGTGTCCCTGCTGTCCCTGATGGTCCTGAGCTTCTTCGCCCTTAAGGAATACTTCTCCATGATCCGCACCCGAAAAGCAGACCGCAGGCTGTTCCTCTGGGCGTACCTGTCCATTCCGCTGCAGTTCTACTGGATCTACATTGAGTGGTACGGGATGTTCATTATCTTCATTCCAGTCTATGTGTTCCTGCTGCTGCCGATTCCCCGGCTGATTAACAAGGGAACGCTCGGCTTCCTGCGCGGTGTCAGCGCGGTGCAGTGGGGACTGATGCTGATGGTCTTCGGGCTTAGCCATCTGGCCTATTTCCAGTTCGCCACGCCGGAATACGGCGCAGGGCTGGTTCTCTTCCTGGTGGTGCTGACCCAGCTCAATGATGCTGTGCATTATCTGGCCTCGCTCTACATCGGCAAGCACCGGATCGTCCCGACCGCGAATCCCCACCTGACCTGGGAAGGCTTCGTCTGCGCGTTCGTGGTGACTACAGCAGTCTCGTACCTGAGCTATTCTCATCTTACACCGCTGAATCCGGCCTTTGGCTATCTCTCCGGCATGCTGATCAGTCTCAGCGGCTTCTTCGGCAGCCTGACAGTCTCCGTACTCAAGCGGGATCTGCTGATCGGGGATGACGACAAATTCGCAGCGCTGCAAAAAAGCTACCTGAGCCGCGTAGACAGTCTTGCCTACACCGCACCGGTATTCTTCCATGTCATCCGCTACTATTTCGACTTCATGTAGCCGCTGATCACAGCCCTTAATGTGCAAAAGAAGAGACTATCCGTTAATGGATAGTCTCTGCTATGCTGTCCCGCTTAATTCGTGCTTGTACCTGCACTGTCTGGAGCTGTAGTGCCTGCATCTGCCGGCTTCGTGGTGCCTGCATCGGCTGGCTTCGTAGTACCAGCGTCCGCAGGCGGCGTTCCTCCCTCTCCGCCTGGTCCGCCTCCGGCTCTGTTACCTCTACCGCCGAAGCCGCCGCCCCCCGGCCCGCCCATACCACTTCCGCCTGTGGTTACACCCGATGCATTCACCCAGGTCACCGGACTGGTGATGTCAAAAGCAACGAATTTGCTGCCCCCGCTGTACGTCCCGCCGGTATACAATCCGTCTGTTGCTGTTCCGGTAGAGCTGCCGCCGGTATAGACGGTATAAGAGCCGCCGTTCAGTTCTGGAGTGCTGACCACTACGGTCTGGAAGCTCTTTGCCGGAGCGAAGGTCAGAACAGCCTTACCGTCAGCGTCTTCCAGATGAACCATCGTTCCGGCCTGCTGGGTTGCTGCGAACTCCACGCTTACCGAATACTGGCCGGAGTCTTCGCCCGGAGCCTGTGCCATTCCTGATGCACCTGCGGCTACCAGGAATCCGCCTGTGATGTTGAAGGCTCCGTCATAATCCAGAGCGCCGTTGCCGGAGTTCTCGGGGCCATTCACAATGACGGTGCCGCCGGTCATAGTTACCGAGCCGTTGGAATCCAGGCCATCGCCTGCGGCATCTACAGTCAGGGTGCCGCCGCTAATGGTCAGCAGGTTGCTGCCGGTGCTGCTGAACGAATCCTGTGCCTGTGTTCCTGCTGCTGCATTGGTATCGTTGCCTCCGGCCACATTGACGCCATCGTCCGTGGCTGTCACATGAATATCACCGCCGGATATGGTGATGTCCGCCCCTTCTATCCCTTCATAGCTCTTCGTAATATTGACGGTGCCGCCCGATATGGAGACCAGAGCATCGGCATGAATCCCGTCATCGCCTGTAGTGATCTGGAATTCTCCATCTGTCACACTGATGTTTCCGTTACTGTGCAGTGCATCATCGGCGGAATTTATTGTGAAGTTTCCGCCGTTCACGGTCAGGTCGCCGCCTGCTTTAATCCCTTTGGCGCTGACGGATTCCGTCTCCGCCGCTGCTGCGGTGTCTGACTGTGCTGCGCCTGCGGTGCCACTCTCCGCTGCTTGGCGCTGGTCGGCCGCTGGCGCAGCATCCATCGCAGGCGGTGTACCCCCGTCTTCTCCCGGAGCAGGGAAGCTACCGTCCTCCGGCCGCTGGCCGAAGCCGCCGCCGCCCATTCCCGGCCCTCCCTGATCGCCGGTCTTCACTTCGGCATTCACATAGCCGCCGCCGGTTACCATCGTATAGGTGCCACCATCAATGACTGCGGCCGTCTCCGCTTGTATCCCATCATTGGCAGCCGTAATGTCGAAGGTTCCGGCGGCAATGGCGATGAAGCCCTTAGCGGCATCCTTGTCATTGGTTGACTTGAGGCCATCGCCTTCGGCATGAATTGTAATATGGCCGTCCTGAATGGCAATCATATCTTTCCCGACGATGCCGTCATCGGCTGCCTTCACCTCAAGCGTGCCGGACACAATTTTGAGATCATCCTTGCTGGTAATGCCGTCGTTATAGTTGCCGGTAACCGTCAGCTTGCCGGTGCCGTTAATCGTCAGGTCGGCTTTGCTGAAGAGCACAGCGCTTGGCTCATCCTCAGCTCCTTCAGCGAACACATACGCAGCTCCATCCGTCACACTGTTATCCGTCCCTTCCTGCAAGGTGATGACCACTTTGCCGGCTTCCTTGATGTAGACCGGGGCATTATCGCTGTCCGTCAGGTGAGCGTCATTCAGTACCAGCCTTACGGTCCCTTTGGACTGCTCATCTACGATAATCTGGCCGTCACTCAGTGTGCCGCTAAGCACATAAGTGCCTGCCTCCGTAATGGTCACTGTGCCCTCTTGCGCCGTAGCGCCGGCACCATCAACTGCAGCCGTTGTTCCAGCCAGGGTTATAGCGGTCGAATCTGTTGCCGTCCAGGCGGTTACTGCATCCTCTTCCTCCCAGGTCACAAGATCTGCTGTCTTCACACTTGCCGGCTGTCCGGCGGCAGAGGTACTGCTCTGAACGGCCTCAACTGTTGTATTCACGTTGTTACTTGTATCGGATGACGTAGCTGCTTTTGCACTGCATGCCGACATGACTGCGGTGCATAGCAGCATAAGTCCTATTTTCCCGGTTGTTAATCTGTTCTTCATCAGTCATCGTTCCCTTCCTGTAGCGGATTAGTATTCGTTCATGACAGGTGCCATGGTTAGTGAGAGATCCAGGTTCCCGTTACGTGTGCGGATGGCATCCAGCAGCTCCTTCTGGCTTGTCTGCTCATCAATCGTTACAGCGTAGACCAGCTCATACAGGCTGCCCAGCTCCGTGGTTCTGATCTTCTTCAGCTCGTAGGCCACATTGAAGGTGTTGAAAACCTCCGCGAAGGCTTCCTCATAGCCCAGATTCTCAGGGATCGTTACCTTCAGTGTCTTGTGCATTGTCTTCTTAAGTCCAAAGCCTGTACGGTTAAGCACGGTCATCAGAATACAGAGGATCAGGGTGAAAAAGACCGCGTAACCGAAGGCCCCTACCCCGCAGGCCAGCCCTGAGGCCATAGTGAACAGAACGAAAGTGATATCCTTCGGATCACCGGGGGCGCTTCGGAACCGGATGATCGAGAAGGCGCCCGCCAGGCTGAAGGCCCGGGCCACATTGCTGCCGATCAGCAGGATGATAATCGCTACAATGACCGGCAGCAGAACCATGGTCAGCGTGAAGCTCTGTGAGTATCCGGCAGGGCTCGTCTTCATGTAGGTGAAGCTGATCAGCCCGCCGAGGATAATGGCGATGACGATGGTTAAAGCAGCATTCATGAATGTTAGTTCTGAAGTAGACTCAGCTACGGAAAATATCGAATCAAGCATAGCGGACACGCTCTCTTTCTGATTGGCTGTTTCGCAGCATTTTTTTGTATTCGTTGCCGTATTTGGAGAAGCTGGTGCGGTACATCTGATGCTCCGACAGCATCTTGGCCAGCCAGACCGGAATGGTCTTCTCCGCCTTCACTTCCATCAGCCATTGCCCCGGCTCCAGCAGCTCCTCGCCATACACGCCATGTTCCATCTTCAGATCATACCGGCGGCAGCGGATATTGGTATCGAAGGTGATGCGGAGATCGCGGTTATTTTTACAGAACATAGCCTTGCGATCATAGGACAGATAGAGCTTCGGCTGCAGATCATAGCGGGTCAGCAAGTACTTGATCTCTTCGATCACCTGCTTGTTCATATAGCTCGCGAATTCAGGCTCTCTGCCGCTCTCGATGAATGCATAGGCTTCATCCAGCTTCAGCGGGGTTCTTCTTTTGTTGACCAGACCCAGCACCTTCTTCTTGATCTCCAGATAGACCCTGGTGTCGCCTTCAGGAATGCCGTAGGCTCTGATGCGCAGCTTCTCCTTGTACTTCGGCTTCGCCAGGCTGCTGCGGATCAAGGAATTCTGCGGGGTGTCATAATACAGATTGGTGATGGAATAATATTCGTGCTGCTTGTTGTATGCATCAGGCTCCATATATTCCAGCAATTCATGATAGAGCTTCAGATAGGATTCATGGTCCAGCAGATACTTGTTCTCGTAACGGTTGAAGACCTCAATAGCCATGGGGATCAGTTCCTTTCAGGGGAGTAATGAGTGGTGCCGCTTGCTTATGAATGTATCTTAGCCTCCGAACCTTTAGTGAATCTTAAATGGATTAAGGTTGATTAAAGGTCCCCTTGATATAATGGCATCAGCAGCAAATCCATTACTTAAGAAGAGGATGAGCCATCCCATGAGAATATTAATCGTTGAAGACGAGGTCCATCTGGCGGAGGCCTTAACCCAAATCCTCAAAAAACACAATTATTCGGTAGACGCGGTGCATGACGGCAGAGCCGGTCTTGATTATGCGCAGAGCGGGATCTATGACCTGCTGCTGCTGGATATTATGATGCCGGAGCTGGATGGAATCAGCGTGCTGAAGACGCTGCGCAAGGACGGAATCTCCACACCGGTCATCATGCTTACAGCTAAAGGAGAGATCACCGACATGGTGACTGGACTCGATCATGGAGCTGACGATTATATCGCCAAGCCGTTCGCTTCAGAGGAGCTGCTGGCCCGTATCCGGGCTGCCCTGCGGCGTAAGGGCGAGGTGATTCCTGACGATGCCCTGAAGTTCGGGGATCTGGAGCTGAATACGGTTAATCCGAAGCTGACGGTGAAGGGCAAGGAGATGAAGCTGAATCTGAAGGAGACGGAGCTGCTGGAGCTGCTAATCCTAAGGAAGCAGGCGGTCACCTCGAAGGAGCAGATCATTGAGAAGCTATGGGGGTTCGATTCCGATGCGGAGCATAACAACGTGGAGGTTTATATTTCTTTTTTGCGTAAAAAGCTGACCTTCCTGAACTCGGAGGTGCGCATCAGCACGATTAGGGGCGTAGGGTACGTGCTGGAGGGGAGTGCCTGATGTTCAATAAACTCCGAACCCGGTTCCTGATTGTCAATCTGGTCACCATCTCCATTATCATGCTGGTGGCCTTCGCCGCCATCTACATCTTCACGTACCGCAATGTGCAGGCAGACATCTATATGGCGCTCCACCGGATTGCGGACATGCAAGAGCGGGGTCCGGGCGACGGACAAGGCCCGCGCGGTTCAGGTGGCGGTGGCGGCGGGGCAATGCCCGCGGGCCAGGGGCCGATCGACCCTTACCAGCCGGAGCGTTCCGTCTCCTTCAAGGTGCAGACCGATGCCAACGGCACGCTGACCGGCAAGGAATCGAAGTTCACTATGGACGATGAACTCTATACCGCCGCGCTGAAGGAGGCGCTCAGCCAGGGCAAGGACACCGGCCAGTTCACACTGGACGGCAGCCGCTGGATCTTCATGGTGAAGCCTGCAAGCAGCGGACAACAGTTGGTCTTCATGGACATCACCGCCCAGCAGCAGATCCTGACGAACCTGATCTATACCTTCGCGGCTGTCGGCCTGCTGACACTGGTCATCCTGTACTTCACCAGCCGCTACTTTGCGGGGCGCTCGATTGCGCCGGTACGGGAGGCTTTTGACAAGCAGAAGCAGTTCATTGCCGACGCCTCCCATGAGCTGAAGACGCCGCTGACGATTATTAACACCAACGCGGATGTACTGCTGGCGAACAGTGAGGATACGATCCGCAATCAGGCAAAATGGCTGCAGTATATCAAGTCCGAAACGGAGCGTATGACGCGGCTGACGAACGATCTGCTGTACCTGACGGAGATGGATGACTCCCGGACCGGGAAGCTCCACAGCCGGTTCAATATGAGCGAGGCGGTAGAGAATATTATTCTGACCATGGAGGCGGTCATTTTCGAGAAAAATCTCTCTCTCGACTATGACATCCAGCCGGACCTTACCGTGCCAGGCAACAGCGAGCAGATCAAGCAGGTGGTGATGATTCTGCTGGATAACGCAGTGAAATATACGAATCCCAAGGGCTCTGTACACATCTCGCTCTATAAGCTGAACACCGATGTGCTCCTCTCCGTTTCGAATACGGGGGAAGGCATCGCGGCAGAGCATCTGGCGCGGATCTTTGACCGCTTTTACCGTACGGATACCTCCAGAGCGCGCAAGCAGGGCGGCTACGGCCTGGGTCTGGCTATCGCGAGGTCCATTGTGGACCAGCATAAAGGGAAAATCTATGCGAAGAGTGTAGCCGGAGAGTCCGTGACATTCTATGTGCAGTTGCCTTGAGGGAGCTGCAGCAGCTCCGAAGACTGACAGAGAAGGATTGGGCTATAAAAGGGGGTGCCCCGTCAGCTATGCGCTAGCTGGCTGGGGCACCCCCTTCAGTATTGTTGCTTTAATTGATTTCCAGATAATCAAGGTAAGCATCCCAAGTCCCGTCATCGGCGGTAACCACCAGCTCAATCACCTGGTTGCCGGTTCCATGGCTGACATTGCTGATCGTATAGACCGCAGGGCTGCTTCCGCCATAGTAGAAGGTCCCCTTCGTCACCCCGCCGATCTTGAGGTCCACCCTGGCCATATTGGCGTTATTGGAGGCCCCGCGCAGGGAGAAATTATGGGTGCCGCTGGTGAAATTCTGGGTGTACTTCACGGAATCATTATTCGCGTACAAGGCAACTCCGGAGAAGGGTGAGCTGATGTTAGCAGTATATTGACCCGCCTTAGTCATGTTCTCCGCCTCTACCTTCGTTGCAGCGGGGCCAGGACCATTGCCGCCATCTGGCGCAACCGCCCTGCCGGTGGACGGCGAGATCATGCCTGAGCACAGGTTACGGTTCTTGAGATTCTGTGCAATCTGCGGTACCGCCTGGAGTGTGGTCTGGTATTGGTCATGCATCAGGATGACATCCCCATTCTTCATCGTGCCCACAGCAGCCACGATCTGGGCGGTTCCCGCTCCGTTCCAGTCCTGCGAATCCACATTCCAGAGCACTTCAGTAAGGCCATTCTGGGCCTCGATGGACTTGAGAGTCGCGTTAGTCGCCCCGTACGGCGGACGGAACAGCTTCGGAGCAGTGCCGGTAATGGATTGCAGCGTCTGCTGGGTATTCGTAATCTCCGATGTAATCTGGGAGTTGCCCACCTGGGTCAGATTCGCATGCGACCAGGAATGGTTGCCAATCCACATCCCTGCGTTCTTCTGGGCCAGTACGAGCGAAGGATTGTTCTGCGCATTCTGCCCGACATTGAAGAACGTGGCGCGCAGGCCATTCTGCTGCAGAGCATTCAGCAGGTTCGTCGTGTTGCTTGGATTCGGCCCGTCATCATACGTTAGAGCTACATAGCCGGCCGAGCAATCGGCGGCGAACACCTTCTCCCCGCCTACCGCCAGCGACCCCACAAATAAAGACACGACAAGCGACCCGATAGCTGCCCATTGTATAGCTTTCATTCTAAACATTCTCCTAATTCCCCTCTCGGCTTGAATAGTTTCCTGACTGTACCCGTTAAGGCTGTAACAGTATGTATTCGCTCCGTTGAAGTCAATCGCTTACATTAGTAATTATAGCAATTATTCCCTTTTTAAGCTAGATGCGATTCTTGTAATTTGTGCTAAACAATCTCAGCTATAACGATGGAGCAGTTAATTTTGCTTGTTCAAGTTCATTTGCAAATTGCAAAAGAAATTCTTTATTGGTTTTTAACGGAGGAAGAAATAAGCTTTGATGTTCGAAATAGAGAATAAACGAACCTGTGCCATATTCATGAACCCACTGCACTCCAAAGGACTCATCAGAATGTGTAAATTCCCCAGTATATTCTCCGGGAAAGTCCTTCAGTAAATCAATAAAGGCATTTAAAGTGATATTAGCCCAGCCTAATGTAAAGGATTTCACCATCTTCTCATCATGTATAAAAGTGATATTGAGTTTACTGCCTTCAATATCTTCAGGTATATGGTAGATGAAATCAATATTAATATACGTTGAAGATGTCAAATCCTGATTATGCAGTTCTGGCATAAGATCCTCCTTTATTCAATAATTTTCCATAATTAAGACCTGTCCGGGATGAATAGGTTTTCATTTTATCCGTATGATATAAAGTTCGACTTTATCAAGAACCATATACGAGGAGGAAGATGAATGACCTTTGGTTTCAGGACACTGGGGAAAATGCTTTTGGCTCTAACACTGCTTGCAGGTACCGCCGCTATTGCCGGACAGCCGGTGAAGGCTGAGGGGGCAACGAAGCTTTTTTATCACACCTCGGGCAGCCGGATTGTAGATTCTCAGGGGAACCCGGCCGTGTTCAACGGACTGAACTGGTTTGGCTTCGAGACGCCGAACTATTCCCCGCACGGATTATGGTCGCGTTCCATGGATGATGTGCTCGATCAGGTCCGCGCAGAAGGGTACAACCTGATTCGCCTGCCGTTCAGCAGTCAAATGTTCGACCCCGCTTCCCAGGCCAACAGCATTGATTATGCCAAAAACCCGGACCTGGCCGGTCTGACTCCCATCGAAATTATGGATACCTTAATCGAAAAAGCCGGCCAGCGCGGCATTCAAATCTTCCTGGACCGGCACCGCCCCGATTCCGGCGGGCAGTCGACGCTCTGGTATACGGCCGCATATCCTGAATCCCGCTGGATCAGTGACTGGGTGATGCTGGCTGCACGTTATGCGAATAATCCTACGGTAATCGGTGCCGACCTGCATAATGAGCCTCATGGCCCGGCAAGCTGGGGGACCGGTGATCTCAGCACTGACTGGCGGCTCGCGGCCCAGCGGGCAGGGAATGCAATCCTTGCAGTGAATCCGCACTGGCTGATCATCGTCGAAGGGATCGAGCAGAATGTGCAGGGTAACACCAGCAAGTACTGGTGGGGCGGCAACCTCACCGGGGTGCGGAATTATCCGGTAACGCTTACCGTTCCGAATCAAGTGGTCTATTCCCCGCATGATTACGGTCCCGGGGTGGCGGAGCAGCCGTGGTTCAGCGATCCTGCTTTTCCGGCGAACCTGCCTGCGATATGGGATCAGACCTGGGGTTATATCAGCAAAGAGAACATCGCCCCTCTAATCATGGGTGAATTCGGAGGCCGCAGCGTGGACACCCTCTCGGTGGAAGGGAAGTGGCAAAATAAACTAGTCGATTACATCGGCACGAATGATCTCTACTGGACCTACTGGACACTGAACCCCAACAGCGGGGATACCGGCGGTCTGCTGCAGGATGACTGGGCAACCTGGAACCGGCCGAAGCAGCTCATGCTGAACCGGATCATGAAGACGGTCACCTTCCCTCCTATTGAGGAGCCCGGCGGCCCCGGGACAGGACCTGTAACCGCCACTCCGCTCTACCGCAGTGATGAGACCGGCAACAATGTGGGCTCCATCCGGGCAAGTCTCCAGCTGAAGAGTACTTCCACCGTTCCCGTCCCGCTCAGCCAATTCACGATCCGTTACTGGTTCACCCAGGACGGCAGCTCTGCACACACCATGGAGATTGACTACGCCGTCGTCGGCAAAAACAATATCCAGACCACCATCGTTCCGCTCGCGGTTCCGGTCCCCGATGCCGATGCCTACGCTGAAATCTCTTTCAAGGACGGGGCAGGCAGCCTGGCTGCTTCCGGCTCAACCGGTGAGATCCAGTTCCGTATTCACAAGGATAACTATGCCAATTACAGCCAGGCTAACGACTACTCCTTCCGGCCGCTGTTGACCAGCTTCACTGCCAATGACCGGATCACTGTATACCATAACGGCACGCTGATCTACGGCATAGAGCCGTAAAACAAAACGCACGGGTATAGAGAGGTTCGCCCTCTGCCCGTGCGTTTTTTTGATTTTTAACCCAGGTTACTCTGCCTGTTCCTCCAGCCTCGCCCGCATCTGTGCATAGGCCTCCGGGGTGCCGACATCCTCTATCGTGCCCTCCGTATAGTAGGCCCGCATCTCCTGACGGGAATGCAGCCATTCGGGAAAATAACTCGGCGCATCCGGGTTGCCCCCTTCAGCCAGATAACGGGAGAACAGCGGCAGCGTAGACCGTTTGTAGATGTACAGCGCGAATACACCAATGTTGGAGCGGGGCGCCTGCGGCTTTTCCTCAAGGGATAAGACCCGATTCTGCGCATCCAGCTCCGCCACGCCGATACTGCGCAGCTCTGCCGGATCATCTACCGTCCGCACCAGAATACAGTCTGTACCCACCTTGTGAAAATAGTCCAAATACCCCGCCAGGCCAAAGCCCAGCACATTATCGCCTGCCAGCACCAGCAGATCCTCCTGCGGCTGCTCCCGCTCCAGCACAAACTGGATATCGCCAATCGCGCCTAACCGCCCCTCAGGAGAAGAAGTGCCGTCGTTCAGGATACGAACCGGCTTGTTCCCCTGGTACTGCCCGGCCCACTGTTCAAAAGCATGGAAAAACCGCTCATTCGTCACCACAAGAATCTCGGAAATCTCCTCCAGCACCTCCAGCCGCGCGGCCAGCAGATCCAGAATCGTCCGGCTTCCCTGCACCGGCAGCAGCGGCTTCGGGGTGTCTAGCGTTAACGGATACAGACGGGTGGCATACCCCGCAGCCAAGATTAATGCGATCATCCTCGATCCGCTCCTCTGTCTGGTGTGGATGCTGCGAATAAGGCTCTGGACAGCAGCTCCATCGTTTGCCTGTATACAGTATGGGCGGCTACGGCATCTCCAAGGAACCCGCCCATGTATAGGTGGATTACACCATGCAGCGAGGACCATATGGCGGCGACAAGAGCCCCGGTCTCTTCCTTGTCCGAAATAAGCCCCTGCTGCTGGGCGGTAATGATTAGAACCTGTAGTCGGCGTATGGCGGTCAACGTTCCCTGCATACTCTCCGCATCCGGCTTGAACTCGGCAAAAGCCCCTCCGAACATCAGCTTGTAGTAGCTGCTGTAATCCTGTCCGAACTGCCAGAAGGCTTCGCCCAGTTCCAGCAGATGCTGCTGCAGGTCAGCATGCGGCGGCACCTCTTCAAACCGCAGGGCCAGCAGCTTACAACCTTCAAGATATAACTGCTGGGCCAGCCCCTCTTTATTAACAAATAGACTATAGATAATTTTGGTGGAACAGCCCATTCTTTGCGATACTCTGCGTACAGTGACGGCCTCCGGCCCCTCTTCCTGCAGAATGGCCGCGGCCGCATCCACCACAAGCTTACGGAGATTCTCCGTATTTTGCAGGCGGGCTTCCTGATAGGTCTTCAGTGTCCGGCCCGTGGATGGCGAGGACTTGTCTTCGTTATGGATAGGAATCACCTTCATTCGGTTATCAATGTTATTGACCAGCAACAAGGTTGCCGGGTTCTAACAGGAATTCTAAACATTCGCACCTAGGATGTCAATTGAACCCTTACGTGAAAAAATTAGATTGACACACGCGTGATGTTTTGGTTACTATGATTCACATAGGTAACGTTGTTACCAAAACAAAACGTTGATTCAGAAGGAGAAGTAAAAATGAATATTAAAGGGAAATGGTCATTGGTCACCGGAGCCTCTTCGGGAATCGGAGAACAGTTTGCAAGACAATTAGCCAAGGAGGGCAGTCATCTGGTGCTTGTAGCCAGATCCAAAGTCAAACTGGATGCACTCGCAGCCGAATTGACCCGAAGCCATGGAATTCAGTGCCGGGTGATTCCCAAGGACCTATCGCTCGAAGGCGCTGCCGGAGAGCTGTACCAGCAATGCCAGCAGCTTGGCCTGAATATCGATCTGCTGGTGAACAATGCGGGTTTTGCCACCCATGGCCTGTTCGAGCAGGTCTCCGGCGAGCGCCAGCATGAAGAGGTCATGCTCAACGTAGCCGCTGTAGTCGATATGACGCATCTCTTCCTTCCCGGAATGCTCCACAGAGGAGCAGGCGCTGTGATCAATGTATCGTCTACCGCAGGCTTTCAGCCGCTGCCTTATATGGCCGTCTATGGGGCGACCAAAGCTTTTGTCTTGTCCTTCACCGATGCCCTCTACTGGGAGAATCGTGATCGCGGCGTCCAATTCTTCGCCCTGTGTCCAGGCTCGACGGAGACCAATTTCTTCAACGTGGTGGGCACGGAGGATGCCTCTGTCGGCGGCGCGAAGGACTCACCGGAGCGGGTAGTGGCCCTTACACTGCGCGCTATGGCCAGAGGAAAACAGTACGTTGTTCCGGGGCTCCGCAATTACCTGAGTGCCCAGATTACCCGGTTCATGACCCGCAGACAAAGCCTGCGCTTGGTCGGTGGTATGCTTCGCCCTACAAACCCTAAGGAGAATGTGTAATGTCTACAGAAACTAATCAACGCAAACGGTCCGCCGGTAAGCATATCCGCAGATGGAGCTTGATCCTGCTCGGAATAATCGTGCTGGGAATCGCCGGATTCCTGCTGATGCCAGCCCCGGTAGAGCCTGCCGTATGGTCTGCACCTGCCGCCCCTTCTTTTGAGCAGGAGGGCCCTTGGAAAGAGAACAGCAAGCTTAGCTCCGCAGAGCTTGTGACAGATCGCGCGAAGTTCCCGGAATTTATCACTTTTGATGCTGCGGGGCTGCTGTACACGGGCGACTCTGACGGCAAAATATACAGAGTAGCCTTCGATGCGGAAGGTAAGGCGCAGCCAGCCGAAGTGTTCGCCGATACCCAGGGAACACCTAACGGGCTGAAATTCGATGCTGCCGGAAATTTGATTGTGGCGGATATTCAGAAGGGACTGCTGTCGATTGACAAGGATGGGAAGATTGAAGTATTGGCCACTGAAGTGGACGGAGGGCCGATCTATCTGGCGAACGAGCTGGACATCGCGCAGGACGGAATGATCTATTTCTCCGATACCTCTAACTACGGCAAGGTCATGTTCAAAGAGATCGCCGAGAACAAACCGCATGGACGGTTGTTGAGATATGATCCGCAGACCCGGCAGACCACCGTTCTGCTGAAGGATTTATATTTTGCCAATGGGGTCGCATTGTCTGCTGAAGAAGATTTCGTGCTTGTTGCTGAATCGTACCATTACCAGCTGACCCGATACTGGCTGAAGGGGCCCAAGCAAGGCACCTCGGATATTTTCGCGGAGAATCTGGCAGGGTTCCCGGACAATATCACTCGCGACGCTCAGGGACATTTCTGGGTAGGAGTATTCACAACCCGTCTGGCTTTTGCCGATTACATGCATAGTCATCCCTGGGTAGCAGCGACGATGTCCAAGGTGCCACAGTCCCTGTTAAATGGAGCAAGTGCCCCGGTGAAGCACGGACTTGTCGCAGAATACGGCCCCGAAGGCGAGCTTGTGAGCAGCTGGCATGATCCGGAAGGGACCTTGTACGGGATCACCACTGCCGTAAGCCAGGGAGGATATTTATATCTCGGAACGGCACCGGGCGGAAGCCAAGGGGTTCACCGGGTGCTTTTGAAACCGTAAGATTGTTACATTGAGGCAACCCAAACAGCAGCCCACTCCGGCAGGAGGGGCTGCTGTTGCAGTTGGAGCTGGGCGTATGATTGTTGCGGAGCTTATCCTCCCCCCGCTACACGCGCGGTCGGTATGCTATGCCGTCGATCTGGACCTTAAGTCCATCCGGACCGCCCACATGCGCGAACTCGGTGGAGATCGTTTTGCGGGCAGGGTACTTGCCTTGGAATCTGCGCTTGAATACCTCTTCCATAACCGGAATCTCCCACACATCCCGCAGCAGAATGTCCACTTTCACCACATCTGTGAGTGTAAGTCCCACCTGTCCGAGACGATCACTCATATCATTCAGCGCACCTTCCACCTGCTCTTCCACCGTTCCGCCCACATTGCCCACACAGAAGCTCAGGAAAATAAAATCCCCCGCCTCTACTAAACCGGAGTATGCATACTCCTCATTCACATCATGTCTGGTGATCCCGCCCATACTGGTTCTTGTCCCCTTGTCGCCTGAGATAAACCCAGTATAGCAGGAAAAAATAGACATCTGTATGCAAAAAGTCTTACATTATCATATATAACTGAGAAATACTTATGAATGGAGGAGAACCATGAAACGATTCCTAAAATCAAAGTCTTTTCTGATTACATCCATCCTGTTCAGCTTTCTTTTCATTATGAATATCATATCGCCGCCTGACAGTACGGGAATGGACATTGCACTCAGTATTCTCAAATCTGTATTGGCTGGTGTAATAAGCGGCTTTATTATTGGCGGCATTCTCTTTCTTTTACTGAAAAAGAAGTCCATCTGACCTTAGACTTCCACACACGGTGTTTCAGGAAGCTTCAAAACGACCTGCTCCAGACATGCTGTCAATATCTAACTTGGATGATGCGTACATAGGAGCAGTTGAGCGTGGAGAGCGGAATTTTTCAATCGGGAAGTGCTGGCTACCCTGGATAGCTCCGAAAAAAAAGATGCCCGATGAATCCAAACCCAAAAGGATGCCGCTTAGTAAACTGAAATCGGTTTTGAGAAAAGAGGAGTATTATGGGCTCTCCGAGTGGAATGATTATTTTCTCAGCAATATCAACTGTATTTTTGGTTGTATGGGTTATCGGAGCTCTGTTAATAGCAATATTCCCCTTTAAGTCTTGGGAGCTTCTGCAAGGATGGAAGACACGCAGAGAGCCATCCTCCTCCTATTTTATAATGGTAAGAGTACTGGCAATTATTATGTTTATCATTGGTATTGCTCTACTTTCCTTAAACTTATTTCACAATTAATAAAGAACAGGACTGCCCATATACAGGCAGCCCCGTCTGATTCGTCCTAATCCAGCTCCGCGCGCGAGAACAGATCGCGGATGAGCGCGTCATCCTCACAGGCCCGCTTGAAGGCAGTGGCGAACTTGACCAGTGCCTCACCGTCAGAGGAATAGGCGCAGAACATACCGGCCTCCGGATCGAAGCGGACAATTCCGGATAGCTCAGGCATCTGCTCCTCCAGGAAGACCGCAGCCAGAGAGGCCCAATCATATCCGTTGCCCTCGAAGCCCTCGTCTTCCCGTGCGGCGAATACCTCCGTCTTATAGCTTCCTGCATTCAGAATCACGGACTTGCCGCCGTTATCCTGCTCCACGATTATGAAAGGCTTCAGATCCGCAGCTCCCGCCGATTCCGCCTCCTTCAGCTTCTTCAATAACTGTTCCTTTGCCTCATCCGTGAACCGGAGTGTCCCGTTCGTCTTCACGATCATGCCTTGGCGGACACGGTCGTCCAGCCAGTCCGTGATGAAGCCCGGGGCATATCCGCCAGTGCTGAATTCACCGCCGAACGCGATCATTTTGGAATACACCTCAAGATATTGGTCACGGCTCGTATTCGGGTAGACGCGGGTATAGAGCCAGAATTGCAGATCATACATCAAGGTGGACCGCTCGTCCGCATGAAGAGAGAAATGGCCCTTCTCCTCCACAATGGCGGTGCAGATCCTGCGGATAATGCCCTCTATATCGTCCACTTCCGTAACCTTGTCGCACAGCTCCTGCAGCAGCGGTGAGAACGCACCGGACGCCACTGTCTTCAGGTCATCCTCCTTATCCTCTTCCGAGGTATCAAACACCTCATCGTTCACCAGCCCACGGATAAAGGTCTCGAAGTCAGGGGCCAGGAACGTAATCTCATAGTTGCCCTCCTGATCCACATGAATCACCTCAGGTTCACCCTCCGGCCCGCAGTGGCGGTAATCCAGCATGATGACATCATGTCCGGCAGAAGGACAGTCTCCGAAGACCACGCCAATATCGGGGTAACCCCACTCCTCAATCATGAAGCGGCTTCCCAGGTCTCCGCAGAGGGAGTAGCTTTTGTCACGGCCGATTCCGGCTATTCCTGATATCGCGACATGGTTCTCCGCCCAGGAGGTAGATTCATTCACCGGAAAACAAGTATTCCGCGGAATCCCCCCGTTATGCTGCTTCATCATGGCAATGTAAGAAGCTGGCAGCTTATAGCCCAGTTCTTGCTCGACTGAAGCAATCAGCTCGTCACTGGGCAGCGGAGAGACATACTCCTTCAAGGCATAGTCGCTGTCCTCCCAGAAATCCGCACAGAAATCAAGGAAAGACCCAAGGTCTCTGCCGCCGCTCTCTCTGAGCAATTTAGCATTATGTATCGCTTCAGCACGCCTGGCCTGCTCTCTGGCCTCACGCTGTAAGCCTTCCCGGCTGTACTCCAGCATATTCTGAATATCTCCGTCTCCCGGCTCCAGTTCGTCTGCACGTGCAAACGCTTGGACAGCCTGCTCGTATTGCTTCAGATAATAGTAGGAGTACCCTGTGCGAAAATGCCACAGCGAATCCGCCTTGCCTTCCTCTGCAATGCTGAGCAGTAGCCCCAGCGCTTTGTCGTAATCTCCCAGGTTGTTATAGGCTCTGCCCAATTGGCTGATACATTCATAATCTCTTGCCTCCGGCGGAATCTCCAGAAGACGGTCCACAATCTGCTGAAATTCATTCTTGTCATGCCAACGCTTCACTTGTGCCAGCAACGCTTCATCCATACCTTTTAGCCTCCCTGTTTGGACACTGCAAAACAAGCCCATCCCCAAATTCCGCAGGCGCGCTTGCCGTCAGTTCATTCACTATTACCCATTCACCGGAAAATCGGGAAATTAAACAGGCCCCGGTTAACATAGATATCTCCCGGCTCAAAATAACCCCGCAAAACGGGGCTTTAGCTTCGGCTTCTATACCAAAAAGAGGCTGTCCCTGCCTATATCCGGCATCAGAACAGCCCCCTATAATATCATACCTATACATTCCGGCAATTTACTGAATCGACTGCAGATGCTCCCCGAGACGGTCCCAGGTTTCGGTAATTCCCTGGATCATCCCCATATCCATGACAGTGCGGAGCGCTTCTTCAGACTCATATTTCGAGCGGCTGATCAGCTTCGTTCCGCCTCCCTCCGTCTCTTCAAAGATCATGCTGACCAAAGTAGACGGCATCCCTTCGGTTTCATTGCCTTCGGCATCCGAGAAGTAATCGGTGTAGACAAAGCTCTCGCCATCAGTAATTTCATGATAGACGCCCTTGCCCCAGGATTCCATTCCGAAGAATTCCCCCTGCTTCTCATCGACACACTTCATACAGTAATGCCAAATACCGCCCGGACGAAAATCAACGCTGCAGAAGGGAACAATCCAGCCGCGCGGGCCCCACCACTGCTTCAGATGCTCTGCCTCAGAAAATACTTTGAATACAAGCTCACGCGGGGCATCGAATACACGTTCCAGAACCAGCTCAAGACCTTCTACTCGGGAAATCATTGTGCCAGACATTCCTAATCCCTCCTGATAGTCATTCATTTGTCTTCGGACTGTAACTGCCGCAGATAGTCATCCAGATTGTCGAAGCGTTCACTCCACAGCCTGCGGTAAGCTTCCAGCCAGGCATCCATAGCCTTCAGCGGCTCCGTACGCAGCCTGTAGTTCCGGCGGTTAGCCGCCGCTTCCACCTCAACCAGTCCGGCTTCCAGCAACACACGCAAATGCTTCGAGGCCTGAGGCTGACGGAGCGTGAGCCGCTCGGCGATATCGCCTACGCTCATCGGCCCGTCTTTCAGGATCTCTACCATCCGCAGCCGCGTAGGCTCAGCAAGTGCGCTAAATGTCGTTGTGTCCATCATTTCAGCATTCCTTTAATCAAGCCTTTTAGTATTTCGGGTACATGCACAATATACCCTAATGGGAATATTCCCGTCAAGGAATATTTTAAAATTGTCAGACGGCTTCTGCTGCTCTTTTGCTTCTCATTACTTGTTGTCTATTCGAGCAGGTTAACGCCTGCCGCTTCCAGCGAAGGAATAAGATATTTATGGTCTATGGGCGATGACATCACAATTAGAATCGTATAGTTCCCGTATTTATCGCATTCATTGCCGAATTGCTCCAAGGCTTGCGTGGAATCGGTCATTACTTTTAACAGATAGTTGTGCTCTCCGCTGATCCGGTAACATTCAACGACCTCCGGAGAGGAGCGGCAGAATTCCATGAAGGCAGTACATTCTCTGGAGTGGAACAGCATATAGGCAGCCGCATGTTTTCCAATCTTCTCCGGTGAGATTATGGTGCGATACCCGCTGATTACCCCATTTTCCTCCATACGTCTAACTCTTTCTGTCACTGCGGGTTGTGATAGGCCCACATATTTCCCGAGTTCCGTCATAGATATTCTCGCTTGGCTCTGAAGATGAAACAGAATCTGCTTATCCGTATGGTCCATTCCATTCAACTCCTTTAATTTTAAGGAACTTTGTGCAATCTGCCTTGTTTTAAATCGCCGGACGGCTAGTATAGCTTGGTTGCCCTATGTAAGCCGATTAACTTATTTTATATAATATACTTACATTAGTAAAGCAAACCTTGCTTTAACTATAGTGAAAGGATGATAACTGTTGAGTACACAGTATTTGAACACGATTAATCCAGACCGCCTCCCGGCGCGCATTGATAAAGTTATTGAGCAGACGCTTACCGACAAGCGCCTGGCGGGCGCAGTCATCAAGGTAGCAGTAGATGGGAAGCTCCTGTATAGCCGGGCTGCCGGCCTTGCAAGCCGTGAACTGAAGCAGCCCATGCGGGAGGATGCCTTATTCCGGCTGGCATCGGTTTCCAAGCCGATTACCTCAACAGCTGCTCTGGTACTAGTGGCCCAAGGCCGCTTGCTGCTTGATGAGCGGGTGGACCGCTGGCTGCCGGAGTTTCAGCCACGTCTGAAGAACGGCAAGCGGGCGGAAATCACGATACGCCACCTAATGACGCACACCGCTGGTCTAACCTACCGCTTCTTTCAGGAAGAAGGCGGCTCCTATGAGCAGGCCGGGGTATCCGATGGCATGGATCAGTCTGGTATCACGCTTGAAGAGAATCTGAAGCGGCTAGCGTCTGTTCCACTCCTCTATACGCCAGGCACCGAGTGGAGATATTCTATCGCAACAGATGTGCTGGGGGCGGTGATCGCAAGGGTTACCGGAACCACGCTCAATGAAGCCATAGATACGCTCGTGACCCGGCCACTCGGCATGAAGGATACCGGCTTCCTTGCAGTGGAACCGCAGCGGCTGGCCACCGCTTACGCCGATGATGTTCCGGGCCTGCGGCCTATGGAGAATCCGGACAGGTTGGCCTTTGTAGAAGGAACGGCGGGATTCCGGCTCGCCCCGAGCCGGGCGTTAGACAGTACTGCCTATGCTTCCGGGGGAGCCGGTATGATCGGCAGCGCCGGAGATTTCCTCCAATTGCTGGAGACGTTGCGGAAGGGCGGGGCGCCCCTGCTGCCGGAATCGCTGGTCCGCGAAATGACTACCAACCAGATTGGTGACCTCTCCATGCCCTTCTGGCCGGGACGAGGCTTCGGCCTGGGATTCACAGTGCTTAAAGATCCTGCTGCTGCAGATACTGCAGAGTCCCTAGGCACATGGCGCATGGGCGGTACCTATGGCCATTCGTGGTTCGTCGATGCCAAGCAGCGACTAAGCGTGGTAGCATTCACCAATACAGCACTGGAGGGCATGTCGGGTCCGTTCACGGTTGACCTGTGTAATGCCATCTATGGCAGATTGGACCCGTCATGAACAATACCAAAGAGAACGCCGGGATGAGCAGCAGCACCATTGCTTCCCCGCAACAGAGCTCCAGTTCTCCTGCTTCCGTACGCCTTCCCTGGGCCGGGTTACTTGCCCTGGCGATGACCGGGTTTATCTGTATTCTGACTGAGACGATTCCCGCCGGGCTCCTGCTTCAGATCAGTAAGGGGCTTGGAGTCACAGAGGCCATGGCAGGTCAGCTTGTTACCCTCTATGCCCTGGGCTCGTTAGTCGCCGCCATTCCATTGACCACGGCAACACGCGGCTGGAGGCGGAGACCCTTGCTGCTAGTATGCATCCTTGGTTTTCTCATATTCAATACCGTTACTGCCTTATCTTCGAGCTATCCCCTGACGCTAACGTCCCGTTTCTTCGCAGGTGTGTCCGCTGGTGTCCTGTGGGGAATGATCGCAGGTTATGCACGGCGCATGGTACCGGAGCAGCTTAAGGGACGGACTATGGCTATTGCAATGGCGGGAACACCGCTTGCTTTGGCGTTTGGCGTGCCAGCCGGAACGTTTTTGGGTGACCTTGCAGGCTGGCGTAATATCTTTGGCGTCTTGTCGCTGTTCGCTCTGCTGCTGACTATTTGGATACTCTGGAAGCTGCCGGATTATCCGGGAGAAGCTGCAGACCATCGTCCTCCTCTACGTAAGGTCTTCACAAGGCCTGGAGTGCGGCCGGTCCTGTTTGTAGTGCTGGCCTGGGTATTGGCCCATAATATCCTGTATACCTATATAGCACCGTTCCTTACTCAGGCCGGGCTGCCCGGGATCGTGGATTTGGTGCTTCTTATTTTCGGTATTACAGCACTTCTTGGCATCTGGTTAACCGGTATCTGGATTGATCGTCACCTGAGGCTGTTGGTTCTGATTAGCCTCACTGCATTTGCATTGGCATCTGTCCTGCTCAGCATAGGCAGCAGCAAACCTTCGGTGATCTATCTGGTAGTTGCTGTATGGGGCTTAACGTTCGGAGGAGCAGCTACGCTGCTGCAAACAGCAATGGCCACAGCTGGCGGAGAGAGCGCAGATGTAGCGCAATCCATGCTTGTAACCGCATGGAATCTGGCCATTGGCGGGGGCGGTGTAATTGGTGGAATTCTTCTCGAAACAACGGGTGTTATGACATTTCCTTGGGCGTTGTTTGTCTTGCTGGTTCTTTCCTTATGGATAGCAAGGCGCAGCAGAACACATGGATTTCCTCCCGGAAGCATAGATATTCATCGCAACGATTAACTTTACCACGCCGTTTCTCCTCATTTCATGTACTGACTAATCTTCTGTATAATACCTAAACAGCCGGGAATCCATCCTCCCGGCTGTTCTGCTTCAA
>NZ_ASPS01000011.1:0-132324 GCF_000517865.1 Paenibacillus sp. FSL R7-269 | reverse complement strand
CCATCCGGTTCCAGTGTAACGGCTATGGTATCATAGGCCTTCGGGTCAAACGAATAATACAGTGCCCCGTTTCCGCCCTGTGAGATGAAGGTGCCTGCATTCACCGGCGAGTCCCCTTTGATCAGCCACACTTGGTAGACCTCGGTGCCGGTAAGCTCCGGCAGATCTTCTGCCTGAAGCACAAGGTGGGTGCCGGTAGGGTCTGCGACAATCGTTGCTGTACCCTTGGCGGTAACCCCTTCTCCCGCCGGACTTAGCGCTACCGCCTCATTCACCTTAAGCCCCTGGAGCGGTCCGGTGCCGGAAGCCAGCTGCTGCTTCAGCTCAGACACATTCCCGCGCAGCTGGCCGGTGTAGACGACCAAGAGCAGCACAGCCACAGCCAGTCCAAGGCTCAGGTACCCCCAGAAGCGGGTTCTTCTAGGCTGCGGGATGCTTAACTGGGGCAAGCCCTGCTCTGCCGGAGGAGTCCTCGCTGGCTCATGCTCCATAGCCCGCTCTGCATCAGGCTGGATATTCAGCAGACGGGTCTCCGGCCTTGCTGCCGGTGCACCCGCCTTCCCGGACTCCAGCACCCGTGACAAGATGCGCTCCTTCATGCCGGAGGGCGGGTCTATCGGCTCAGAGGCAAGCGGAAGATGGTCCAGTACCTGCCGGTATTCCTCCACCAGCTCTCTGCATTCCGCGCATTCTGCCGCATGGGCAGCGAATTGCTGCATTTCCTCAGCCGTCAGTGCACCCAGCGTATATAATTCGGCCAACTCACAGAGTTCCTCATTGTGTTCACTCATGTGCATGATCCCTCCTTCCCCAGTGCCGTAAAGATTTGTGAAGCTGCTTCATCGCCAGCCGGACTCTTCCCTTGACCGTTCCCAGCGGGATAGCCGCAAGCTGCGCTACCTCCTGCTGGGTGTAGCCCTGGTAATAGATCATATCCATTACCTGCTGCTGGTCGCGGCTTAATCCCAGCAGCGCCTCTCTGATCTGTTCCCCCGCCATCTGCAGCTCAACGAGATCCTCGGTAAGCGCGCTGTGGTCCTGAACCTGCTCCAGATTCCCGGAATCGGCGGATTGCCGCGGCAGCCTGGCGTCCCGCTTACGGAGGTAATCGATCGCCAGATTGCGGGTCACCGCGAACATCCAGGTGAGCAGCTTGCCCTTGCCGAAGTCAATCTGCCCCGCATTCTTCCACAGGCGCAGGAACAACTCCTGCATAACCTCTTCGGCAGCCATCGAATCCTTCACGATCTGGTAAGCAAAGCTATAAATGACCCGTTCATACCGGTCATAGAGCAGTTCGAGGGCATTCGAGTCTTTCTGTGCAATAAGCAGAATTAACTGCTTATCGTCAGCTGTGTCATTCAATTGCCATCCCCCATTCAACAGAAAATATAGTAGTGCCAGTGGTTCCATGCTGAAAAACCTGCGTCCACTGAGTATAACCGCTTTGCACAACCGTCTCAACCTGCCGGCCTGACGGCTGCAGGCAGCTGTTATTGAAGCCCTGCCCGCTTCCATATATGATAGCTATATCATATCCGCAAAGGGAGGATCATTTCCGTGGCCGTACTGATTAATGAACAGATTAAGGCAGCCGAGGTCGAGCTGACCGGGCTGAAGGGCGAGAAGCTCGGCACCGTATCCAGAACCGAGGCGCTCTCCAAGGCCAGAGCCGCAGGGGCCGACCTGGTCTGCACCTCGCTGATGAGCAGCCCGCCGCCCTGCAGCCTGGTCGCCAAGGGCAAAGGCAAGGCGGCGGCACAAGCTGCCCGCAAGGGGAATACCACCCGTCCGCAACAAGGCGGCGGGAGCAGCCAGGAGAAGGTGAAGGAGCTGCGCTTCACCGCCCATATTGAAGAGCATGACTACGACACGAAGCTGCGTCAGGCAGACAAGCATCTGCGCTCCGGCAAGCCGGTGCAGCTCGTCGTGAAGTCCTCCGGCGCCAAGGAAGCCGCCGCTGCGAAGGCAGTGCTGGAGCGGCTCGTGGCCGATCTGAAGGAGGCCGGAACCAAGGCCTCCGGGCTGCAGACCAGCGGCAAGGGCGCACAGGTTAGAGTTAATCCGCGGACGTAAGTTTTCTTATAAACGAACACTTACGCCTGAATGATGTGCGGGTTCAGAACTGGCTGGACTCTACTTCTGTTGCACTTTGTACATTAGCTGACCCCGAAATTGGTCTAAAAATTGATTCTATTGCACTCTGTACAGCAGAATCTGGACAAATAAGGGCTTTCGGGCAGAATTCAAGAAAACCATTGTATAAAATACAACAGATGATTATTTAGCTTAGCTAAGCCCGAATTCTATTGCAGAAAATACAATCAGTCTAAAAAACTGCTGCAATGCCGCATGAGACAGCGATAGGGAGTCCTGCTCATACACAACAGGTGCCATCCTATAAGGACGGCACCTGTTACTAAAATACGGCTTAGCAAGCCGTATTCTCTAATCTTCCGGTCTTCTTCCACGCTTCTTCCAATTATACATTCCGCGCATATCCCTCGTCAGTTCATCGCCCGCCCCCTCAGTATATGGTCATTTCCCGCCTTGAAGGCCCGCTCTACAAACCGCTCCTTCGTCAGCACATGCAGCAGCTCCCCATTGCAATCCTCATAATCGCCGGTCAACCCGGCCAGCTCCTGCTCCACCTGGAAGCCCAGCTTACGGAGCACCCCGAGCGACGCGGTGTTGCGCGGATCTGCCTTGGCGTATAGCTGCTCCAGTCCGATTACCTCGAAGGCGTAGTCCGCCATCGCCGCAGCAGCTTCGGTAGCATAGCCCCGGCCCCAGTGTTCACGCCCAATCAGATAATACAGCTCCGCATCCGGCGCCCTGAACTCCAGCACACCGGCCCCGCACCAGCCGATCAGTTGCCCGGTTGCCTTATCACAGATGGCAAATGAATACTTGAACGGCAGCTCAAACGGTGTATGATAGCTGAACATCAGCCAGCGGAACATCCCCTCATACTCATGCCTCTGCATGACCTCCATATGCATGAAGGCCAGCACCTCCGGGTTCTGCATTATTTCGAACGAAGCCATCAGATCAGTTTCCATATAGGGACGGATGATTAACCGCTCTGTTTCGAGCTTCATCCTGGACAATGCCAGATTCATAATACACATAACCTCACCTTCAAGTTCTATCTGACACCCAGCATAGTTCAGGCGCAGGATAGTCCACAAGGTAAAAGATAGTTTAATCCGTTTGTCCCCTGCCGTTATTCCACAGCGTACGGAAGGACGGGCAGTCCCGGATCAGGGAATCGAATTCCCCTTCCCCCGCCAGCCTGCCTTGCTCCATGACCAGAATCTGGTCCACGCCGCTGATGAAATTCAGCCGGTGTGCGATAATAATGACCGTCTTATGCCTGAACTCCGCAAACACCGTCTCCATCAGGCTGCGCTCCGTAATATTATCCAGGGCCGATACCGGCTCATCGAGGATGATCAGATTCCGCTTTTGCAGGATCGCCCGGGCAAAAGCCAGCCGCTGACGCTCCCCGCCCGACAGCTTCAGCCCGCGCTCCCCAACCCGCGTCTCCAGCTTCTCCGGCAGCTCCAGTACCTTCTCCTTCAGGTGAACCTTATCCAGCACCGCATACAGCTCTTCATCCGGGACGTCTTGCTCAAACACCATGTTGCCCCGGATGGTAGTATCGAAGATCGGACTGTCCTGCGACAGATAAGAGATGTGATCATAGTAGCTGTCCAGACTCAGCTCGTCGATATCCGTGCCGTCGACCAGCAGCTGGCCGCCGCTTTTTTTGAGCAGGCCCGTAATCAGCTTAATGACCGTTGACTTGCCGCTGCCGCTTAAGCCCACCAGAGCCACTGAGGTTCCGGGCGCAACCGAGAAGGACAGCCGGTCCAGCACCTGCACCTCTCCGTAGCTGAATGATACATCCTTGAATTCAATGCTGCCCTCTAGCTGCGCAAGCGCCTTGCCCTGCTCCAGATTCCGGTCCTCGGGAGCATTCAGGAATGCCTCGAACCGCTGATAGGTGACCCTGTTCAGCTTATAGCCGACGAATAATACGTTGAAGATGGCGATCGGCGTATAGATTTTCTCAATGAACATGAACAGTGCGACCATGACCCCAACAGAGGCCTGCCCGGAGACCACATTCTTCACGCCGTACAGCAGCACAACCACCTTAATGACCGTAATGAACAATTCGAACAAGGCGAAGAAGGATTCATGAATCATCTGCAGCTTCGCGCTCTGCCTGATAATCTGCTGTGCCGCCTTATTCAGTCTGCCGATCTCCTGCGCGTACTTCTTGTTGGTGCGGAAGACGACCAGCTCCATGAAGCCGCGGACCCCGTATCGGGACATGGCCTCCTGCTGCATAAGCACCGATTCCTTGATCCGGTAGAGAACTTTGAGCAGAACATTCGTTAACAGGAAGATAACCACGTACCCGCCCGCAATCACCAGCATGATTCTGAGGTCATAGTAGCTGATGAAGAGCAGGCTGAAGAGAATCGTGGGCAGCAACTCATGCAGCGTATGGAGGATAAAAGAAAATAAAATACTGTTCCCGGCCGCCGCGCCGTTCTCAACCACCTTGATCATCTGGCCTGTGCCCATGTTCTGATAGGCGGAATAATCCATTCTGGAGATTTTGGACAAGGCCATAATCTTCAGTCTTTCTGTGATGCTGTTCGATAGATAGGCGCTGGGATATTCATCCGCATAGTTCAGCAGGACGTTCAGGCCGAGCAGCATCCCGTAGACGACAACCCCGTAGAGGATTTCACGGAAGCCCGTTCCCGCCACCGCCTGATCCAGAATCCGCTGAAAGACAACAATGCCCAGGCTGCTTAAGAGCTGAATGGCACAGCCGAGAACTATATACAGAGCGGCCCACCCTCTGAGGTGGACAAGACATTTTTTTAACATGATCACAATCTCCAATCTTATTCATAAGAGTATGGCAAAAAGCCGGGAACTCTCCTCGCCACTCCGCACCAGAGACTCCTGCCTCAGCAGTGTAGTCTTCAAGCGGAATAACTCAGTGTCCCGGCTCACAAAGAATGACCTTCCAGGCACCGTTCAAGAATCCAGTTATCTGTGACCAAGAGGACAGACCTCCCCCTTGGTGGCTGGTACGCGTTCTACCCAGCCCGATAACTAGTTCCTTGCAACGGTACGGAATGGCATCCATTTCACCTCTTTGATAAGATTGACTCCATTGTATGCTTCGGCCAGACCGGCCGTCAATCCCTAGTGCTTCGTCTCTTTTGCCGCATCCGAATCCGCATCGGGACTGGCATCTGAACCAGCATCTGAACTGGAATCCGCTTCGGCAGCTTCTTCTGCATCCTCGCTATCCTCGTCCGCAGCGGCCAGCGCCGCCTTCTCACTGCGGCTCCATTCCAGGAATTCGATGGTATCCTGATCCTCAGGGTCCAGCTTATTTGCCTTCTTGAATGCTTTGATCGCGAGATCATACTCGTCCAGATAATAGTGGGCGTAGCCGACACGGAAATGCCACAGCGGGTCTTTTTTACCCTTATCTGCCGCCTTGTTGAACCATTTAAGCGCTTCCCGGTAACGGCCCAGATTGTTGAGCGCCCGGCCCAGATGCACTGCCAGTTCCTCATCGATCAGCGGTGTCGGCACCTCTTTGATGCGGGATACGATTTCTTCATATTCGTCCGCCTCATGCCAAGCGTTCAATTGCGCGATTAATTCTTCTCTCATTACCCATAGCCTCCCGGTTAATCATTCCAAGTTCTCTTAGAGATACTTTATCATTTTCACACCAAGTTTCCCACTGTTGCCGTGCGTTAGGCCGGGATGATGATCCTGAAGACGGTTCCCTTGCCCTTCTCGCTGGTGACCTCAATACGGCCCTTGAGCTTGTTAATCGTGTTATACGCCATGACCATTCCGAGCCCCGTCCCGTCCGCCTTGGTGGAGTAATACGGCTTGCCCAGGCGCGAGATCTCATCCTTCGTCATTCCGATACCGGTGTCGCTGATGGTAATGATAATATTCTGCCCGCTCGCGAAGACAGCAATAGACAGGACAGCATCCTCCACCCCCTCCATCGCTTCAATCGCATTCTTGTACAGATTAATCAGGCATTGCTGCATCTCATTGCTGTCATAATGGGTGCTGAGCGAGTTGTTGAAGCTGAATTCAACCGCTACCTTGTGGATCGTGGCATACGGCAATATCACATTCTTGGTGTATTCACATTCAGCCATCAGGTTGGAGTAGACCCGGCTCGCCGACTGCGGCTTGGCAAAAGACAGATAATCGCTGATGATCTTCTCCGCCCGGTTCAGCTCCAGCAGTGACAGCTCGACATACCCCTTCTCCTCCGGGGTGAGGTTCTTGGAGAGATTAAGCAGCTGCAGGAAGCCGCTGGTCACGGTTAACGGATTGCGCATCTCATGGGAGACGCTGGCCGCCAGCTCACTGACCACATTCAGCCGCTCCGACTGCATAATCCGCTCACGGTTCCTGAGGTTGGCCAGGATCTGCTCCAGCAGGATCATTAGGATCGCCATAACCACTGCATGGGTGGCTAAGGCATAGAAGGCAAGCGTCCAGAACTGGGTATCCAGCTTATCCATGATCTGGCCCAGGATGATCAGATAACAGCCCATAGTCAGGACCACGATGGAGGTAGCCCATAAGATCCGTCCCTTAGGCTTAGAACGGAGAAATCTGGCGCTTATGGAAGGAACCAGAATGAGGACTGCTGTCGAAAAAAGTAAGGATTGGACGGTTCCCGCGCCGCCTATATAGAAACGGTACACATTCAGAATCACATATAAGGGCAGGGTATATTTGTACCCTCCATACAAGGCCGCAATCACAAACGGAACATACCGCAGGTCAAAGATGAACCCGGTATCCAGCCGGATCGGCTTGGCGATACACAGGATCATGGTGACGGCAATGAGCAGTACAAGAATCTTACGGTTGTAGGCGTGGGGCCTGTTCTCGAAGAAAATCAGAAATATCAGCACCGGAAACAGCATAAACAAAAAATTGAGCAGCAGCGTCTCAAACAAGGCTAACTTCCTTTCGGTTCAAATGCTGGTGTCATGAGATACGTTTGTATTCTGAGCACTATACTTAGAACATTACGCTAACCTGATATTAGAAGTAAAGGAATTATTGTATGCGTTTTTTTCTCCCGGAATTCAAGGATACCCGCGAGAAGTGTCGAATACGTATGCTTTGAAGGCATGATACACAGTATTGCATAACTACAGCTACCGAAGGAGCGGGTATCCATGGCTTTTACCATTAATAACCTGAAAGACAATTCCAACGTTGTTATTAAAGAGCAGCTAGGCGGCTTCAGCATCATCGAATACAAAGAGGATCTCAGCACTACCTCCCGCTATGAAGCGGAGACCAACTTCTTCATGAGCAAAAGCAACATGCGCAACAAGCAGTTGATGATTGAGCTGAATAACAATGAGGTGATGCTGAGCGCCGGGGCCATGCAGTATATGATCGGCAATATCGAGATGACCTCCGGCATCAAAGGCGTAGGAGGACTGATGCGCAATATGCTATCGGGGGCGGCAACCGGAACCAGCGCAGTCAAACCGCTCTACAAGGGAACCGGAACCATCCTGCTGGAGACCACCTACAAATACCTCTGGCTGATTGATGTGGACAACGACCATATCGTGATTGATGACGGCATGTTCCTGGCTTGCGAGACTACGCTCGACATCTCCGTTGCGGCACGCAAGAACATCTCCTCTGCCGTCCTCGGCGGTGAAGGGCTGTTCAACCTGAGCGCGCGCGGCAAAGGCATTCTCGCCCTCGAAGCTCCCATTCCTTCCGAGGAAGCCGTTGTGGTCGAGCTGCAAAATGATGTGCTGAAGGTGGACGGTAACTTCGCCCTCATGTGGTCGAGCTCTCTGGACTTCACGGTCGAGAAGTCAGGCAAGACCCGTCTGGGCTCCGCCGCCTCAGGCGAAGGCCTGGTCAACGTGTACCGGGGAACCGGCATGGTCTGGCTGGCCCCGCTCATGAATTACAGAAACAGTCTGCTTCAGGGCACGCCAACTGCTTAATTCCGAAGCGCTGGTTAGGTCAGCTCTGATTGTTGCCCTATAACATGGAACGAGATGTTATAGGGTATTTTTCTGCTTTTACGTCTAAGTGCAGAACTTTTCGTGAATATACGCACAAATAGACCCCTTTAACAAAGAAAGGGATCTTATTAGCATAAATATGAATATGGATTTGATCCAATCCATTCTAAGACTTCTGCTTACCCGCAAGCTGCTCCTGGGCCAGACGCACCATCTCGCGAACCATGGAGCCTCCGATTCTGCCGCCAATCTGTCCGGCCGACCCGGTGGTCAGATTGCCGTTATTTCCGGCCTGCAGCGGGATGCCCAGCTCTTTGGCTACCTCGTATTTCACGTCGTCCGGATGATTCGGATCTACGTGATATCCTTCCTGCCGCATAACCTCCGCTTTGAACGTCTGCATTCCCTGGGCGGACCCTGGTACAGCATATTTTCTGTTTCTTCTCGCCATTTACGGACACGCTCCCTTGCTGTCTTTCCTCTAAGTTGCCCAGGAGCGCGGGTCTTCATTCCCTGCGTTCCTTAAGACTGCATCCCGTCCTCAATCCGCTGCATGAATTCTTCCACCGCGCTATATCCGAGCTGCTTGAGATACCAGTTGTTCGCAGCCGCTTCAATCAGACCGGCTACATCGCGGCCCGGCTGAAGCTGGACCTCGATATGCGGAATCTGCACCCCGAGATATTCGGTGAACTGGGGCACCAGCTCCAGTTCATTGTTGAGCGAATTCTCCTGCCAGGGGGCAAGCTCAATATCCAGTACGATCCGCGTCTCATCCTGGAACGCCCGCCGCCCGTACTGCCGCACGACGTTGATCAGGCCGATGCTGCGCAGCGCCAGGAATTCACGCGTGGTCTCATTATGGGTCCCCAGGAGCGTCGCCGGACCCAGCTTCTTCAGCACCACAATATCATCCGCCACGAAGCGGTGGCCCCTGCGGATCAGCGTGTGTGCCGTCTCGCTCTTGCCGATCCCCGACTTGCCACGCAGCAGAATACCGATCCCAGACACGTTAACGCATACCCCGTGGATCGACAGCTCCGGCGCCAGCGTCTTCACCAGGAAGCTGTCCAGCTTGGCAATGAATTCGGTAGTCACCTCCGGCGTCCGCAGCAGCGGAATGCCCTCCTGGTCGCAGAACAGCGTCAGATAAGGAATCTCCTGCTGGCCGCTGGTCACGATGAAGCACGGAGGATGGTATTTGACGATGTTGCCGATATGCAGCATCCGTTCCTCTACACTCAGCGTTAACAGGTAGTTAATCTCTTTACGTCCAAGGACCTGCACCCGCTCCATCGGAAAAAAATCAAAATAACCGACAAACTCCAGACCCGGTCTGTGCGTCCGTGGACGGGTGATGATCCGGTCCATCCTGCCCGCTCCGGCGAGCACCTCCAGATGGAATTTCTCTACAAGACTCTGCACGCTAATAGACTTCATGTGGTCCCCTCCCAATCCAATATTTCCCGATGGATTTATCTAAAAATCTTGTAATCTGCACACGCTAATTATATATTAAAAACAATATATAAGACCTTAGACCCACAAAAATCAATAAATACTATTAAAATCAAGAAGGTGTAATATATTGGCCTTAGCCTCTTGGATTGACCTGATTATGTGCTTCCTTCTGTTCCTGCTGCTCATCTATATCGTGGCTACGGTCACGATTACCAAGTTGCACAAGGTCTATTTAGGGTTCCATTTCGCCATGCTGATCTGGCCCTACTGCCAGTTTGCCATCAGGACCGTCGATGATCCTATCTATCAGCTCTTTTATGTGAAGCTTGCCTTCGTGGATGCTTCCCTGCTGGGCCTGGGCTGGTTCTTCTTCACGATTCTGCTCGCGGGACAATCCCAGTTCCTTAGCAGAAAAATAGTGTCCGCGCTGGTGATCCCTGCAGTATTGACCTCCCTTGGAGTGGTGCTCAATCCTTATGGATGGTTCGTTCGCCCGGTAAATGGAGGGTATGTTGAGCGGATCTACGGACCTATTTTCTGGATCAGCATGACCTTTCTTGTGATTAATGCCCTCGTGTCCATGTATGTCATATACGTGGCTCTGACCTCTAACCAGGCCGCGCGGATCAAGAATCAGGTTATGTACATGCTCAAAGGCATTACGGCGCTATGCATCTTCCTTATGATCGACGTGCTTCTCAATGTCATTCTGGATGACTATTTGCCGGTAATTCCGGGCTTCACTTCACTGGGTATAGTGGTGTCGGCTACGTTCTTTGTGATTACGATCCACCAGGACAAAGTATTCGATATCGTAACCATCGCCCATCAGGATATTATCAATACCATGGAATACGGAATTCTCGTGCTGGATGACCAGGAGCAGGTCGTAGAGATCAATCATGCCCTGCATCCCTATATCCCGCTTGTGACGGGTACGGCGTTCAATATAAGCAGCTATCTGCCGGATGACCCTGCGATGAAGATCGAGTCCTTCCTTGAGAAATACCATGAGTATCCGCTGGAGACGGCTGAGCTGGAAATTCTGCATCCTCTTATCCAAATGGTTGTCAGTATTCATGCAGCGCCGATCATAGTAAGCGGCAACCGGGTCGGCCGGATCGTCACCTTCCAGAATGTTACCGAGATCCGGCGGCTCATCGATGAGACGAACCAGCAGAATGCCGTCCTCAAGGAACGCAACGACTCGCTGGTGAAGGTGCAGGAGGAGCTGTTCCAGACGAACGGCAAGCTGAGGAAGCTGGCGATCACCGACAGTCTAACCGGCTGCTACAACCGGCATTATCTGATGCAGCAATTGGAGCAGGAGGCAGTGCGGGTCAGCGATACCCGGACACCTTCGACTATTATACTGATCGACATCGATTTTTTCAAAAAAATCAACGACCAGCACGGCCATCTCGCCGGAGATGTGGTCCTGTGCAGCACGGTGGAGCTGCTGCACCGCAGCCTGCGGCCCTCCGATATCCTGGCCCGCTACGGCGGAGAGGAATTCATCATCTATTTGCCGGATACGAATGGAGCCGAGGCGAGGCGTCTGGCCGAACAGCTCAAATTAGAGGTTGAACACAACACCATCCGTATCGATTATATCGATGAGCCCGTGTCCATCACCATCAGCCTGGGGCTGCTCAGCATCGCCGAATTCAAGATCCCGCCTGCCATGGATGCGACCACCTACCTGAACGACCTGTTCAAGTCTGCCGATAAAGCCCTGTACGCCGCCAAGCATCAGGGCCGGAATCAGATTGTTGCGGTGGAGGTATAATTATAATCAATCTTTCTCTATACACCTGTCTTTCTCCCATAGGATAATGGATAGCAGTTGGAGCCATTATTAAAGGGGACGCTGCCAGATGAACCATGATCATCTTATCCGTGAGATTAACCAATCCTACTCGTTACGTATGAAGCAGATCAAGCTTCACCGGGAGATGATTGGCTCGGTTTATTTGGCAGAGGGCGGGGGTAAGCGTTATGTGCTCAAAATATACCGCAGCTTCAAAACAGCCGATGCCATGCAGTCTATACGAATTCTTGACTATTTGCAGGCTCATTCCTTTCCGGCTGTGACGGTCCTGAGGACTGCCAGACTTAAGAATCACATTCTTCTTGAAGCTCAGGAGGGCTGGCTTACCGCTGTGCTCTACGACTATGTAGAGGGTGACAATCCTGATGGATTTGCCGAAGCGGAGCTTATCGGTTACCAGACAGCCGAGCTTCATAAGCTAATGCAGAACTACCCTGTAGAACAACTGATTATGCGTACAAAAGATGAATATATTGATGATTATCTCTCTATTATGAGCGAACTGGACTGTGATTCAAACTCCATGTCCGATCTTGAACAATATGGAAATGAACTGTGGGGCCGTATGTCAAAGCTCCCAAGAGGCTTTTGTCACGGCGACCTTCATACAGGCAACATGATTAGGAACCGCCATGGGCAGTATGTCTTTATGGATTTTGATGATGCCTCCGGAGACTATCCCGGCATGGACGTGGCATACATGTCAGACGCTACTCATTTTAATCAATATCACGACTCCATGTATGATGCTACCCAGCGTTTATTTGAACGCTTCTATACCGGGTATTCTAAGGTGCGAACCCTGAGTGACATTGAGATCTACGCGATTTTTGACTTCATTGCGGTAAGGCATTATCAGATTATATCCCGAATTGTCCGCTGCCAGGGGCTACAGTCTGTAACGAAAGAATTCTGTGATGAGCAGTATGGATGGCTTATGAGATGGCAGGAGATTTGTATGAGAAAACGGCACTAGCCCGATGCGGCCAGTGCTTTTTTTATGGTTTTGATTATTTTATTTTTGCTGGAACCTTTTTGACTATGCCGCCGTCTATGATCACAAATAAACCACAAACTACACTACGAGGTGACTGGACATGAAGAAGACATTCAAGATGATCACACTATCCGCAGCAGCCGCTCTGGCGCTCAGCTTCACAGGACAACAATTCGCCTCGGCCGCAGCCTTCAAGGATATCCATAACGTGCAGGATAAAGACAAGATTATCGCGCTTCAGAACAGCGGCCTGATTAAAGGCATCAGCGCGGATCTGTTCGGCCCGAACCTCAGCATCACAGCAGCCCAGGGGGTGCAGATGATCGTGGGTGCGCTTGATCTCAATCTGGATACGATCCGGTTCGTGAAGGAGCCGCATGCCACCGACTATTTCAAGAACGCGAGTGACTCCGCCTGGTATGCACAGGCGCTGATTATTGCCGGTGTGCACGGCTTGGACCTGCCTGCGGATCTGAAGCCTGGTGAGAAGCTGACCCGCGAAGAGTTTACCTACCAGCTCATTGATGCGATGGAGAACACGAACCGCCTGCCGATGATTAAGCCAGTAGTGACGGAGTATGCCGATCAGGATCAGGTGAAGGTTGAATACTCCGGTGCCCTGCAGCGTGCGCTGAATTACGGTGTCCTGAAGCTGGATGGCAGCGGCAAGCTTAACCCGAAGCAGGAGATCACCCGTGCAGAAGCGGCAGTAGCCATCAGCAATGCACTCTCTTATCTGAAGGCACATCCGGCACCCGGTGCAGTGAGCGGGACGATTACCGCAACCGAAGCCGTCCAGTACATCAAGGATGCCGCCGGGGAAGCGAACCTGCAGATCAAGATTGACCCGAATATGAGCGTGACCCGCGAATCGTTCACCTATCTGCTCATTAACACACTCCAGACCAGCGGCCAACTGCCGATGATCAAGCTGATCCCGGTGGAGATCAAGGATAATGACAAGATCAATATCCTGAACTCGGGAGCTATTCAGACCGCGCTTGCCCTCAAGATCGTGAAGCTGGATCAAGACGGAAGCTTCCGTCCGCAGGACGGTGTCACCAGTGCTGACGCAGCGGCAATGGTCAGCCAGGTGAAGGCCATCCTGAGCGGAAAGTCTGCGAAGTAAGCAACCGCCCCTTCATCTCTGCCCCTTCTGCCGAAAAGGCGGGAGGGGCTTTTGCTGTATTTTACAGCATCAGCACCATCAGATCCTCATCCAGATACTCGCTGCCAAGCTTCATCGCCTTCGGCTCTGTGCCATAGCGGACGAATCCCAGAGATTCGTAGAGTCTTGTGGCCGGAACGTTATTGGACGTTACCGTCAGTGTAAGCAACTCCAGTCCCGGCGCGGCCTTCGCCCGTGCAATCAGCTCCAGCATCAGCGCACGGCCCGTGCCATGTTTACGGGCATCCGGATCTACATATACTGCATAGACATGAGCTTTGTGTTGAATCTTGAGCCTGCTCTCCCGGAACAAGGTGGCCATTCCCGCCAGCCTCTGCTCCCCGTTCAAGAAAGCACCTAGAGTGAAATGCCCGTCCGAGGGGTCCAGCTTGATCCGGGTCGTCTCAGTGGACAATTTCACTTCCGATTCATAGGAGCTAAGGAAAGCTTCCGGGTGCTGCTGCAGCGACTGCAAACGAAGCGCCCGGTAGGCTTCGGCATCAGACGGGGTTAGCGTTCTTATATGTATCATTCTTCTTGCCCCCTCTACATTACAATTTTACGATTTGTAGTAAATTGACAAATAGCAAAAAGTCCGGTATATTTAAGTTCGTAAAATTATATTTTGCACAATTTAAATAAAGAATTGATTTGATTCACATTACTTGAAAAGAGGGACTCGTTATGATGACTGTAAGTTTAATTCTTGTTGCCTTAGTAGCACTAGAGCATGTGTACATACTAGTACTGGAGATGTTCCTGTGGACCACCCCGAGAGCACAGAAGGCGTTCGGATTGACCCCTGCCTTCTCCCGGGAGACGAAGTCGCTTGCTGCCAACCAGGGCTTGTATAACGGCTTCCTGGCAGCCGGTCTAGTCTGGGGCCTGCTGCATCCGAGCGCAGACTTCGGTTACCAGCTGCAATTGTTCTTCCTGATCTGTGTGGCGGTTGCGGCCATCTACGGCGGACTCACCTCTAAGAGATCCATCCTGCTGATGCAAGGCCTCCCGGCCTTCCTGGCGCTGGCAGCCACACTGATCGCACATCTGTAAGATTCGCGGGACTATGCAGGGAGCTTCCACACTTGCCCTCACAGCTTCTGCGCGAACTGGTTCAACTGCTCAGACATCGCCCGGATCTCCTCAATGAAGCTGGACATCTCTTGCGTTGAAGCTGCCTGCTCTTGCCCCACTGAGGCAATCTGACCGATGGATTGGCCGATTCCCTTCATCGCTGTCTGGATCTCCCGCAGGGTGTCCCGTATCCGCTGCGCGGATTGCTCGGTCTCCTGTGAGAACTTGCGGATTTCTCTGGCGACAATGTCGAAGCCCCGGCCCTTCTCTCCGGCATGGGCGGCCTCAATAGCCGCATTAATTCCAAGCAGATGCGTCTGGTCGGCGACCTTCCTCAGAACGGCCAGCACTTCATCGCTTTTGTGGACACTTGCAGCAGTGGTCTCTGACTGGACCAGCAGCTTCTGAGAGAAGCCGGTCAGCAATTTCCCGCAGCTCGGTCTGTCTGCGCACCTGAATGCAGACCGCCCCGCAGACACGTTCATCCTCTCCATGTACCGGAAGGACCGTACCCACAAATTCGTATCCATAATACTCTTTGGGAACATTGGCCCTTGAGTATTCATCATTTTTCAGTGCGTGATACAGAGGTTCGTCCGCGTGAATAATCTGCCCGGCGCGAATCCCCAGATCAATGGAATCCCCGGGGTAATAGGCGAGAAACTTCTCGGTATCACAGACGGCAATCGAGATATCGTATGGAAAAGCAGCTTTCAGAACGGGCGCGAGATTTATTATATCTTCAAGGGAGCGTACGATGTTTTTCATAGGTGCGGATCTCCTTTTATTCAGTTAGCTTCAGGGTACAGCGAAATCAAGAGTTAAGTTCGACATGTTGCGACAAACCTCCTTTATTCAAAAATGAATAATTAAAAATTGACCATTGTGGTCGGTTTTTCGATCACATTGGGCACGTGAACCCTCGACGTGATCAGTGTAGCAAAATAGCCGGAGCCCTCAGTTACAACTGACAGGCTTCGGCTTATTGGCGTTCTTCTATTGCGCAACACTTGATCCTATGAAATCCTTCAACCGGTTCAGCTGCAGCAAGTGATGGCGGTAGTGCATCTCAATCAGCAGATACCATTCTGCCCCAGACAAGGGGCCGAACCGGGGATGAGGGGCGGTGCTGTGCTCAGGTGCCTGCGCAAGCTTCGGAAGGGTCTCGCGCATCCGCTCAATCACTGTGTTCAGGCCTTGGATCAGCTGCTCCTTGCTCTCCGGCTGCACCGGCGTATACTGCGGTGACGGCGGAACATGAACGCGTACAGGCGGGAAGCTGCCCCCGGCAAAAACCGCTTTACCATCCGGAGTCATCTCTGCTTCCTTCCCCGCCGCTTGCCCGTCCCCGGCCAGACACTGATCGATATTACGAAGCTGCATGTACAGCGCCGATTGTATTAAGTGCTGAACCATCTGCCCGAGAGACCACTCTCCTTCGGCAGGCTGCCGCAGCAGCTGCTCCATACTGAAGGTATCTAATTCCATAAGATAGTGATTCGCAGTCTTTTCAAATTGCTGTAAGGCTTCCGTAATCTTCGTATTCATATTCATAGTATTCAGGCAACTCCTTTATTCTTAAGGTCTGACCTGAATATACACAACCGCTCCTGACAACGTTATGTCAGTAGCGTTCCAGCATTCTCGCCGTTTCCTCCCGCACAAGCTTCCGCAAGGCTTCCGGCTCCAGGACAACCGCCCCCGCTCCCCAGCCAAGCACCCATTGCAGCAGGTCCCCGGGCTGGCGTACGCGGAAGGTCATATGCCTGCCGTCTGCCCGGTCCTCCACGGCCTCCAGATAAAAGTTATTCGATTCAGCCGCCTTGTCAGCTATCTCGGGATGCACCAAAATACACACGCGTACATGGCGGTCATCCTCCGGCTGATACTCGTGCAGATCGAAATCCGCAGGCACTTCGAACCGGTCATCCAGAACGGTAAGCCCGCTCATTCTGGATAACCGGAAATGACGGATTTCCTGCCGCAGCCAGCACCAGGCGACCAGGGTCCAGGCGCCTCTGTTCAGGACAAGTCCATACGGCGAGGCGGTTCGGATACTCCGGTGACTTCCGTCAGCTTCCTGTCTGCCCTTCGTATACCCGAAGCTGATCTTCCGCTGATCCAGAATCGCGCGGCGGATCTGCTCCATGTACTCCTTCTCCTGTCCTTGCAGCTTATCTTTACTGGTACTCAGCAGCAGGATGCTCTGGCGGAGCCGGGCAGCATTCTCCTTGACATCACCCGGCAGAATCGCTTCAATCTTCCTGCCTGCTGCGGATGCCCGGTTACCATACTCCGTATCGAACCGCTGCTCCACGAAATCCGTCCCGATCAGCAGAGTCACAGCCTCCTCCGCTGTGAAGCTGACCGGGGGCAGGAAATACCCCTTTACCAGTGAATATCCCTGACCTGTAGCTCCTACCACCGGCACTCCGGCTTCACTAAGCGCCTGGATATCGCGGTAGATGGTTCTTACACTAGTCTCGAAGACAGACGCCAGATCCTCTGCCCGTACGACCCCTTTGCGCTGCAGCTCCAGTACGATGGCTAACATGCGGTCTGTCTTGTTCATGCGGCGGCTGCACCCTCTTCATCCTGAAATCAGTTTATGTATTGATTATACTGATTTCCTGTTCGTTTTTCTCCTTACGGCTTCTGATGGAGTACAGAACGAACAGCAGAATGAACCAGAGCGGAGTAAACAGCAGCGCCGGACGGGTCTCGTCGGCAAAGAGCATGATCACTAGAATGGCGGCGAACAGCGTCAGGACAGCATAGTTAATCACCGGGGTGAACGGCGCTTTGAATTTGGAAGCGGCATGTAAATCCGGGCGGTTCCTTTTATACTTGATATGGCAGACCAGCACAACGCCCCAGACCCAGATGAAGCAAATGGCGCTGATTGTAGTCACGATGCCGAAGGCCTGACCCGGAATAAGCTTGCTGAGCAGCGCTCCGGCAGAGATTACTATAGTAGAAATAAACAGGGAATTCGCAGGCACATGATTCCGGTTCAGCTTGCCGAGCTGAGGGGAGGCCTGATTCCTTCTGCTCAGATTGTAGAGAATCCGGCTGGTCGAGAACATCCCGCTGTTGCAGGCGGAGGCCGCCGAGGTTAAGACCACGAAATTGATAATTCCCGCAGCAATCGGAATCCCGACCAGACTGAAGGTGCGCACGAACGGACTTTCAGACGCGCTAAGCTGGGTCCAGGGATTAATGCACAGCAGCACGAAGAGCGCGCCTACATAGAAGAACAGAATCCGCAGCGGAATTTTGTTGATCGCGGACGGGATGTTTTTCTCAGGATTCGCCGTCTCCGCTGCCGATACCCCCACCAGCTCCACGCCGACATAAGCGAATACCACCATCTGGAAGGAGAACAGGAAGCCCTTCACCCCGTTCGGGAATACGCCCCCGTGCTCCCAGAGATTGCGGACCGACACTGAGCCTGCATCCGTCTTGAACTGGGTCACCAGCAGGACAATCCCCAGGCCGATCAGAGCCAGAATCGTAACTACCTTGATCAGAGCAAACCAGAATTCGAGTTCCCCGAAGCTTTTGACCGTTAGCAGATTGAGTCCGAGCAGAATGATCAGGCAGATCACGGCCGGTACCCACTGCGGAATATCGAACCAGTACTGCACATAGACGCCCACTGCAATCACATCGGCCATCGCCGTCATAATCCAGCAGAACCAGTAGGTCCAGCCTGTAATGAATGCCGCGCGCGGCCCCAAGTAATCCTCAGCAATGTCTGTAAAAGATTGATACCCCGCCTTCGAGAGCAGCAGTTCCCCCAGCGCACGCATCACAAAAAACACGGCGATTCCCACGATCAGATACGTAAGCATGATGGAGGGCCCGGCCTGCTGAATTGCCTTGCCCGATCCCAGGAATAAACCTGTGCCAATCGTACCTCCGATGGCGATAAGCTGGACGTGCCGGTTTGCAAGCTCTCTTTTTAATTCTGTCTGTGCCATACCTGTTTCCCCCTTAATGTATACAATGCTGAAAATACGCAAAAAGGAGACTGGATATCATCCAATCTCCCGGTTCATAAGAGGTTCCAAATAAGCTATCTGCCCACGCTGAAGGGAATCAGCCAGGGAAATAGAAATCCGGTACTCTTCTGTCCTTTTGCCTGAGATTGTGAACCCTTCGGCGCTGCGGTCTCCCGCAGTCTCTCCAGAAGCTGCTCCAGCTATAGTGTGATCCATAGCCTTCATAGCTTGCGAATATTTAATTATTTGAAGCGGACTTCATCTAAATATTTGTCAATTCTATTCATAGCCCAGACTTCTGTCAATAACATTAGTTACATCGCTTGTTATTTAACCGTAATTTTGGTTTCCAGATCTTTATAATAGGTTTTAGCCCATTGGCCCTGTTTGTCCTTGAACATTTTCCCGCTGGCATCCTTGGCATACGTAAACGGCTTAACACTAATGGTCTTCGGGACGGCCGGAAAAGCACCGTAGTTCTGCTCCTCAGTACCGCTTGTCTTAACCTTCTCAAACGGCTTGCCCCACGGCGAGCTCACATTCCCTTTCTCATCCACAAGGTCATATAACATTCTCTCCGGGCTCACCTTGGACTTGGCCGCCGCCGGAACTGCGCCCTTGAAGCTCACCTGCAGAGACATTGTTAACGGGGTCATCTGGAAGGATGTCACTGTGTAGCTGAATGTGCTGTTCTTCTTGGAGACGCCCGGCTTCAAGCTTAAGAGGGTCCCCAGCTTGTTCACTTGAACTTTAAAAACAAACGGCTCCTTCACCCCGTTGGCGTAAGTCTTCAGCGTAAGGTCGAATTTATCCGGGATTTGCTGCTTCATCGCGCCCTTATTCAGATAGATCAAGGCTGTGTCCGTATCCTCCGGATTTGTACTGATGGAAGTATCGTACAACAGCTTTTTCCCATTGATTAACACGTCCACATTCCTGGTCTGGTCTAGGAAAGAACCGTTCTTGTCCACCGTCCCTCCGTCCTGCCGGATGCCTGCGATAAATTGATTACTGTCATAGGTCAGATCGGTTAGTGTCAGGGTTACCCCCTCCTGGGTCACGGCCTGATTCGGGGCGGCAGCAAGCTTTTTCTGAACAATCGCCTTCAGAGTGGCGTTATCGCTGGCCGCGAACACGCTGCCCGCCTTATTATCCTTGTTAACATCGGCTGCCGCCGCTACGGGTAAAGAGTATCCCCCGCCGACAACTGTCCCTCCGAGTACAGCGGTTACTGCTGTTGCTATAATTGCTTTCTTCATCGTATTTAAGCTGATCGTGTACATAGCTTTTCTCCTTTGCTTTTGAAGAATATACAAGAATAACGCTTCCCGGCTGCTAGTTTGTGACATAAGTACAGAAATAGCGTCTCTGCATAAAAGTCATTTTTGAATAAACAGAGTCATTTACAAGAAAGAATTCCGTTCATCCGCTCTACTATAATAAATTCATCCAGAACAAGTAGAGTGAGGTTAGAACTTATGGCAAATCCTGCACCACAAGCTATGAACACCAAGCTAGCGCCACCGCCCCAGGGCCGTTTCGGCCGTCTGCTGCACAATATCGTGCGATACCGGGTGCTGCTGTTGATGCTGCTGCCCACGTCGATTATCTTTTTCATCAACTGCTATATTCCGATGTTCGGATTATTCATTGCCTTCAAGAACATCAACTACATTGATGGCATTATGGGCAGTCCCTGGGCCGGGCTGGATAACTTCCGGTTCCTCTTCGCCACCTCTGACGCCCTGCGGGTGACCATCAACACCGTGGGTTACAATGTGGTCTTCATTATCTCAGGCCTTATTCTCTCCGTCTCGCTGGCGATTGCGATCAATGAGGTGCGTAACAAGCTGGCCTCGAAGTTCTTCCAGACCGTGATGATTATGCCGAACTTCCTGTCCATGGTCGTGGTCAGCTTCATCGTCTATGCCTTCCTGCACCCGGAGTACGGCTTCCTGGTCAAGCATATTCTGCCGATGTTCGGCTACTCCTCGGTGAACGCTTATATGCATCCTAACGCATGGCCTTACATTCTGTGGATCACCAAAATGTGGCACTCCATCGGGATCGGCAGTGTCATCTACCTTGCAGCCATCACCGGCATCAGCGAAGAGTTGTACGAAGCTGCGGTGATGGACGGGGCCAGCAAATGGCAGCAGATTACCAAGATTACCCTGCCGCTGCTTACGCCGATCATGGTGATTCTCACGATTCTTAACATGGGCGGTATCTTCCGCTCTGACTTCGGGCTGTTCTACCATGTGACCCTGGACTCCGGTGCGCTGCGCTCGACTACGGACGTCATCGACACCTATGTCTACCGGGGCCTGATCCAGCTCAATGACCTGGGGATGTCCTCTGCGGCGAACTTCTATCAATCTGTCGTCGGCTTCTTCCTGGTCATCGGCGCGAACGCTCTGGCCCGTAAGCTGAACCGCGATACGGCGCTTTTCTAGAAACGGAGGATTCTAATGACTACTGCATCCCGAAGCAACCCTTATACCAAAGGCTCTACTACCGCCCAGATTATTCTGAATGTATTCTTCATCGCCTTCAGCCTGGCGTGTATCCTGCCGATCCTGCTCATTGTCGCTATCTCCTTAACCAACGAGAAGGCCTTGACGCTGCAGGGTTACAAGTTCTGGCCCGATCATATCGACGCGTCCGCGTACCAATATTTGTTCAAGCATTCGGAGACACTGGTTAAGGCTTATGGTGTCAGCCTGACCGTTACCCTTATCGGAACTGTTCTGGCCGTGCTGCTGATTGCGCTGTATGCGTATCCGCTCTACCGGAAGGATTTTCCTTTTAAAAAGACATTCAACTTCTACCTGCTGATCACCATGCTGTTCTCGGGAGGGCTTGTCCCCTTCTATCTGCTATATGTGAACTATCTCGATCTGAAGGACTCGCTGGTTGCGCTGATTCTGCCCGGCCTGTCCAATGCCTTCTATATCTTCATCACCCGCACCTTCTTCCAGCAGACGATTCCGGAGGAGATGATTGAATCCGGCAAGCTCGACGGGGCCTCGGAGTGGCGGATCTTCTTCCAGCTGGTGCTGCCGATCTCCCTGCCTGTGCTGGCGACCATCGGACTGTTCACTACGCTGATGTACTGGAATGACTGGTTCAACTCCATGCTATTCATTAATGACACCAATAAGTTCTCGCTGCAGTACGTCATGATTCAGATGATCCGCCAAGCCGAATTCTTCAAAACCCAGCTTGCCGGCACCGGTGTCGCCCTGATGGTACAGGAATCCGTTCCGACCGAAAGTCTGCGGATGGCCATGGTTGTGCTGTCGATTGGTCCGATTCTGTTCATCTATCCGTTCTTCCAGAAGTACTTCACCAAAGGCCTCACGATTGGTGCGATCAAAGGTTAATTGGTCTAGCTCTGGCGTAAATGCCGGTTAGAATATATGATCTAATTATCATTGAGGAGGTTCATACAAATGAGAACAACCAGAAGCTCGGGCGCGGTGCTTGCTGCCCTAACCGCCGTGATACTGGGCATTACCGGATGCGGCGGGGGCAATTCAGGTGCATCCGCACCTTCCAAGGCAGAATCGACAGCAGCAGCTACAACAGCAGGCACGGAAGGCAGCACTAATCCTGACACCTCAACGTTCCGGAAGCTGAAAGTTTACACGGTCGGGAATTTCCCGCAAAATGATACCAAGGCGGTTGTGGACGAGATCAACAAGTATCTCAAAGAAAAAATCAACGCCGAGATTGACTTCCAGGGACTCCCTTGGTCCTCCTGGGCCGAGAAGATGGCACTAGCCTATCAATCCGGTGAACAGGTCGATTTGACCTTTGCTCCGAACTGGGCGGATTTCGCCAATAACGTAGCCAAAGGCGCATTTCTCCCGCTGGATGATCTGTTAGCCAAATATGGACAAGGCATCAAGGACACCCTTGATCCCCGCTTCCTTGACGGCGGAACGGTTGACGGCAAAATCTATGCGATTCCTACCAATAAGGAAATCGGCGAGAGCCATACCATTATGTTCCGCAAGGATCTGGTAGATAAATACGGCTTCGATGTGAACTCAATTGAGACGCTGGAGGACCTGGAGCCATGGCTGCAGACGATCAAGGAGAAGGAACCGGCCATCGCGCCTATCTGGCTATCCGGCAGCGGATCGGATACCCTGGGCTACTTCGACAAGACCAAAGAGAGCATGAAGGAGAACTTCCGTTATGAGCTGGTGGCAGGCGCTCCTGCCGGAATCGTCCTGGATACCAAGACCGATAAGATGGTGATCAGCTCGATGGAGTCCGACACCGCGATCTACCGGATGAAGCTCTATGGCGACTGGTTCAGCAAGGGCTACATTAATAAGGATGCGGCAACGACTAAGACCAGTACTGAAGACGCTTTCAAGGCCGGCAAGACTTGGATGAAATTCGGTTCTGACAAGCCGGACTCCGACAAGGAAGATTCCATCGCCACCGGCATTGAGCTGGTGAAGCTGAAGGGGAATGAACCCGAGATCAGCACAGCCAGCGTCAGCAACTCCATGATGGCCATCGGACGCACCTCGATTGATCCCGAGCGGACGATGATGCTGCTGAACCTGCTGCATACCGACCCCGTTCTGGTCAATCTGATTGACTTCGGCGTAGAGGGCCGGCAGTATGTCAAGGTAGAAGGCAAGGACAACTTCATCAAGCTGCCTGACGGCATTGCTACCCGTGCCGATACCGGCTGGGCACCGGGAATTGAATGGATGTTCGGCAACCAGACCATAACCTATCTGTGGGAAGGCGAAAGTGCCGATAAATGGGAGAAGTTCAAGGCTTATAACGAGAGTGCCCATAAGGTGAAGTCCTTCGGCTTCAACTTCAATACCGACGCTGTCAAAACACAGGTCTCTGTGGTCAGCAATATTATCAAGGAATTCCGCCCGCTGCTGGAAACGGGCAGCCTGGGAGTAGACAAGGTGCTGACGGAATACAATAATAAGCTGAAGGCAAACGGTATTGAGGATATCCGAGCCGAGGTTCAGAAGCAATATGATGCCTGGAAGGCCAAACAATCCTAAACAAACAAGTGGAAACGACTATGCCGTCCTTTTAAGGACGGTATCGTGTCAGCGAGAAATATAAGGATAAGTTGTCGTGTGGAACATACAAATTCTTATATTTTAAGCTAAGGGGAAGGACGGCAGCCGTCCTTCCCCTTTCCTGCCGCTCAGCGTGTAAATGTACCTAAGGATAAGGGGGATGACTGTGAAACTATCATTGCGATTCAAAGTGAGTGCCCTTGTCCTGCTGCTGGTCACGCCGCTGTTCCTCTTTCTCTCCTACACCAATCTCTATTCCACCAACATTGTCCGGGAGAAGGTTGCGAAGTCTGCTTCGGACACGTTGACCCTGCACTTAGGTACTCTCGATGAGCTGCTGGAGCAGACCAGCCATTATCTGCTGCGTACCGCCAATGAGAACATGCTGCTGGAGCTCTATTCGGACAGCGGGCCCGACAGCGTCAATTATTATCTGTCCATCCGTAAGCTGATGGACCAGTGGTACAGCGATGTCAGCTACTACACCATTATCCGCAGTGTCTTCGTCTACCATCAGGACCGGGATGAATTATTCCTCAGCAGCCAGAGAGAGTATTACCAGGAGAAGGAGGTCATTGCCTCCGGGCTGTCTTCACACCTCAAGGCCCCTAATCTCCAGGCCTCCCTGAAGTGGGAGACTGTGACTCTCGGCGGAGAGCCGGTGTTATTCAAGGTGCTGCCGGACAAGAGCGGCCGGCTTCTCATGGGGGTACTGGTCAGTATCGATTCTCTGGCCCAGCCGCTGACCCAGTTGGAGTCTACCGGAGGCAGCGGGCAGGTGGGCATGATCGACAATGACGGTAAATTGCTCTGGGGCCAGTTCGCCAGTGAAGATCTTGCGCTCATCCGCAACCAGCTGGGCCGTCCTGACCGTCCGGTGGATGCCTCGATTCGCCTGAGTAACGGCAATTCGTATTTGCTGATTGACAAGCCTTCGCAGTATTCCAATCTGAATGTCTTCTTCCTGCTTGACGAGAAATCGATTCTGGACGAGCTGCCGATCTTCCAGCGGATCATCAAGGTCATTCCTTTCGTCATTATCCTCGTAATGGTTATTCTGCTGGCTCTGCTCAGCAGGCTGGTGTTCAAGCCTATCCAGCAATTGACCAGCGGGATGCGCATCCTGGGGAAGGGGCAGCTGGAATACCGGCTGAAGGATGGCAACAGCAGAGAGTTCCAGATCATTACGATGCAATTCAACCAGATGGCGGAGCAGATCGGTAATCTCAAGATTGATGTGTATGAGGAGCAGATGAAGGTGCAGCAGGCCGAGCTGAAGCATCTTCAGGCGCAGATCAATCCTCATTTTTTCATGAATTCCTTGAATATCGTCTTTCATCTGGTAGAGCTGAAGCAATATGCGCTGATCAAAAAGATGATCGGACATCTGGTCTCCCACTTCCGCTTCATTATGAATACCAATGACGCCTGGATTCCGCTGCGCGGCGAGCTGGGTCATATTCAGAATTATATCGAGATTCAGATGGTCATGTATCCCAACAAGCTGTCTTATGAGGTGCAGCTTCCGCAGGAGCTTGAGTCTACACTGATTCCGCCGCTGCTGATCCAGCCCTTCGTCGAGAATGCGATCAAGCATGGATTCATCAACAATTCGAAGCCCTTCAACGTTGGCATAACCGTCAGTGAAGATGCAGGGGAGAGCGGAAATTCCTGCATTACCATTCAGATCCGCGATTCCGGGCCGGGCTTCTCCGCAGCTCAGCTCGACATGCTCAATCATGGCGTGTATGAGCGCAAGCCGACAGACCGCCATCTGGGAATATGGAACGTATACAGACGCATGCTGATGTTCTATAACAACCGGGCACGGCTTACCTTCCACAATGCTCCAGACGGAGGCGCGGTTGTGGAAATCAGACTACCCGTTCAAAAGGAGCTGTGACGTTCAATGTACAGAGTTCTAATCGTTGACGACCAATACTTCGCCTTGCTCGGCCTCCAGCAGGGGGTGGATTGGAGCGCGCTTAGCGTGTCGGATGTCTGTCTGGCAGAGAATGTGGATCAGGCAATTGCTATTCTTGAGCAGAAGCCCGTAGATCTGCTGATCTGCGATATCGAAATGCCGGGCAGAAACGGCCTTGAGCTGCTGGCCTGGGTGAAGCAATCTGCTCCCGGTACGCTGACGATTATGCTGACCTGCCATGCCGATTTCGAGTATGCCCAGCGCGCGATTTATCACGGTGCCTTCCATTATCTGCTCAAGCCGGTAGACTATGAGGAATTGATGAAGATCTCCCGTGAGGCGCTCGCTGAGATCAGCAAGCAGAAGGAGCAGCAGCAGTTCGAGACCCTGATCCAGGAATACCGGAGACAGTGGGAGCATCAGCTGCCGCTACTGGTGGAACGGTTCTGGCAGGATATTCTCAGCCAGCGGGCGGCGCCCGTGCTGGAATCGCTCACCCTTCCGGCGAACACCTACAATCTGGATCTGCAGCCCGGGGACCGCTACTTCCTAGCTCTGCTGGGGCTGGAGCAGTGGAAGGAGAACCTTAGTGCACGGGATGAGACGATTATGGAATATGCGCTGCGCAATATGGCCGATGAGCTGCTGCTAAGCGGGCTGGAAGGCACCGTGCTGCAGGATCAGGTCGGCCATAATCTGGCGGTCATCTACGTGCGTGGCGATATGAAGGCCGTCCGGCATACGCTGGAGCAGAATGGCCGCACCTTCCTGGATACCTGCGGGCGGCTGCTGCATTGCTCCCTGTCGATCTACATCAGCGCGGGCGTCCCTCTGTCCGGTATCATGAGCGCATATACGGATGTCACTGAACGGGAACAACGCAACCTGAACCGTTCGCGTCAGGTGTTCGGACCGGAGGATCAGGCGTATGGCCGAGATCTGCCGCTTGCGCCGGGGCCTCAGGCAGCGCCTATGCACATCTTCGGAGAGTGGGCGACCCTCCTGGAGCTTGGCGAGCTGGAGGAGCTGGAGCGCCGTGTGACCCTGTGGTTCTCGGGCATTGAGCCTGGCCGCTGGACAAGTGAACTGCACCGTCAGCTTATTCACGGCATCCTGTTCATTGTACACACCGTTCTCGCCAAAAAAGGCTTATCCGCACACGCCTCAGCCGAGCTGAAGCCCTTGATGGATAAGGAGAATTATCCGAAGCATTCCGCTTCGCTCCAGCATTGGGCGCTGGAATGCCTGCGAGCCGTAATGCGCTTATTGCAGACCAGCAATAACGTATCCTCGGCCACAGTCACCAAGATCCGGCAGTATATCCGCTCGCGTCTGAGCGAGGAGATCACCCGGGATGAGCTGGCCGCGTATGTGTACTTGAACCCGGCCTACTTGTCGCGGCTGTTCAAGAAGGAGACCGGGCTGTCGATCTCAGATGTGATCATACAGGAGCGGCTGCAGAAGGCCAAGCAACTGCTGGAGGAGACCGAGCTGAAGATTACCGATATCGCCGAGCAGGTCGGATACACCAGCCTCGGCAGCTTCTCCAACCTGTTCAAGCGGGTCGTCGGCACCACTCCGCAGCAATACCGTGCGCGGAATAGGAAGTGAGCGGGGGCGCGGGGACGTTAGTGACACCAGGAGCACTAGGCATAGGAACCGCTGCGCTAGCACATTCAGCAGACTGATCGCTGCGCCTGCACATTGTGATCGGTTTTCCGATTACATTCGAGCCGATTGCCTCGCGCCTGCACATTGTGATCGGTTTTCCGATTACATTCGAGCCGATTGCCCCGCGCCTGCACATTGTGATCGGTTTTCCGATTACATTCGAGCCGATTGCCCCGCGCCTGCACATTGTGATCGGTTTTTCGATTACATTGGGCCGCCTACCCTGGCACAAGCTTCCCGGCGGTGCAGGCAGATGTCTTTTGCATACCGCCGCCGCGCCCACCATACCTGCCAAACAAAAAGAGCGAGAGGGCTATACGCCCCTTCGCTCTTTTTAACATGCTTTACTTTAACAATTAACTCTTATTACTTAATAATCACGTATTCCAGTCCCACCAGCTTGGCGTAGGTAACGATCTGATCAGTAGTGAGGTTCAGCGATACGACGGTATGGTGTCCGCCACCGTTCTCGATCCATGCTCTGACTCCGTCCTGGAAGTTAGGCTTCACCTGCCACAGTACGCGTGCTACCGGAAGATTCGGAGCTGGAACGGTTGGCTCGAAGGCGGTAACTTCGTTGATCAGCAGCTTGTAATGAGTGCCGAAGTCAGCCATCGATACCACGACACCTTCGCCTGCCTTGCCGTCGAAGACGAGACGGGCCGGGTCTTCGCGGTCGCCGATGCCCAGCGGGGACACGATGATCTTCGGCTGGTTGCTGGCCAGGCTCGGATCAACCTCCAGCATGTGGGACTGGAGAATCGCTTCCTGTCCGGCAGCCATTTCGTAAGTGTAATCCTCCATGAACCCGGTGTTCAGGTTGTGGCTCATGACCTTCATCAGGCGGTCCAGGGCCGCAGTCTTCCAGTCCCCTTCACCGGCGAACCCGTAGCCTTGTGCCATCAGGCGCTGAACAGCCAGACCCGGAAGCTGCTTCATGCCGTGCAGATCCTCGAAGTTGGAGGTGAAGGCATTGTAGCCGCCTGCATCCAAGAAGCGCTTAAGGGCAATCTCATAGCTCGCCTGCACCTTCACGCTGGCTTCCCAATCTTCCTTGCTGTACGTGCCATAATCAACGGCATACAGCTTCGTATATTCTGCGAACAGGGCATCGATCTCTTCCTGCTTCACTTCGTTCACATAAGCTACCAGATCGCCGATGCCGAAGTAGTCCACGGTCCAGCCGAACTGGATCTGGGCTTCTACCTTGTCGCCTTCGGTCACGCCAACGTTGCGCATGTTGTCGCCGAAGCGGGCAACCTTGATGTTGAAGCCTTCGTTATAAGCTACGGCAACGTCCATCCATTCTGCAATCTGCTTCTGGACTTCAGCACGTTCCCAGTATCCTACAACGACCTTATTCTGCTTCTTCAGACGGGCATTGATGAAACCATACTCACGGTCGCCATGGGCAGCCTGGTTCAGGTTCATGAAGTCCATGTCAATTGTCGCCCAAGGAATGCTCTCATTATACTGGGTAGCCAGGTGCAGCAGCGGCTTCTGCAGCAGCTTCGTGCCGCGAATCCACATTTTAGCCGGGGAGAAGGTGTGCATCCAGGTGATTACACCGGCAACCTCGTCACGGTAGTTCACTTCTTTCATGATGGAAGTGATTTTGTCTGCGCTAACGGCCAGATCCTGCAATACCAGCGGATAAGGAAGCACCCCGCTATTGTTGAGCGCATCGGTCATTTCCTGAGCATGAGCCTTCACTTCACCCAGCGCTTCATCTCCATACAGGTGCTGCGATCCTACTACGAACCAGAATTGCTTGTCGCTTACTGTTGACATAATATTCATCCTCTTCTCTATTAGTTTGGTAAAAGTCAGTTATTTCTGTCCGTAATACGCGTCCTTGCCGTGCTTGCGCAGGTAGTGCTTGTCCAGAATCCGCTGCGGCAGCTCCTCGGCGAACGTATTCAGCTGGCGGGCGAAGAGATTCATCTTGGACACTTCCTCCAGCACCACACTGTTCATGACAGCGGCGTGGGCATCCTTGCCCCACGTGAACGGCGCATGGCCCTTCAGCAGAACGCCGGGAATCGCCATGACATCCAGCCCCCGCTGTTCAAACGTCTCAATGATCACATGCCCGGTCTCTGCTTCATACCCGCGGTCAATCTCTTCCTGGGTCAGGAACCGTGTGCATGGTACAGAACCATAGAAGGTATCTGCATGTGTCGTCCCCATAACCGGAACATCCAGTCCAGCCTGAGCCCAGATGGTTGCCCATGTGGAATGCGTATGCACGATGCCGCCGATCTCAGCATAATGCTTGTAGAGTACAGCATGAGTGGCTGTATCCGAGGAAGGTCGCATCTCTCCTTCCACCACATTGCCATCGAAGTCCACAACGACCATATCGCTCGGCTTCATCTTATCGTAGCTGACTCCGCTCGGCTTGATGACGAACAGGCTGCTCGCCCGGTCCACCGCGCTCACATTGCCCCAGGTGTATTTGACCAGCCCGTGCTTAGGCAGCTCCAGATTAGCCTCGCATACCTCTTCCTTCAGTTGCTCCAGCATATGTTAATTCCCCCCGTTCTCTACGAGATGATCTACAGCGGCCTGCTCAATCGCCAGACCCGCCGTGTAGCGTTCCATGAACAATTCAAAGCCCTTCACATCTGCCGCAACCGGATGAATAGTCTCGCCTTCGATATCCTTGAAAACCTTCTGGTCGAGGAAATCATCCAGACGCTCCTGCTGCCCTCTATTCTTCATATAAGAAGCCAGTATCGCCATGCCCCATGCGCCGCCTTCTCCGGCTGTTGCCATCACAGAGACCGGCACATTCATCGCAGCAGCTACAATTCTCTGTCCGACTACAGGCGTCTTGAACAAGCCGCCATGCGCCAGAATGCTGTCGATGGACACCTGCTCCTTCAAAGTCAGAATATCCATCCCGATCTTCAGTGCGCCAAAAGCGGAGAACAAATGCGTCCGCATAAAGTTACCCAGCGTGAAGCGGCTCTCCGGCGAACGGACGAACAGCGGCCGTCCCTTGTCCAGCCCGGTAATATTCTCACCCGAGAAATAGCCGTAGCTCAGCAAGCCGCCGCCATCGGCGTCTGCCTCCAGTGCTTTATTGAACAGAACGCTGAACAGCTGCGCCGGATCAACCTTGAAGCCCATCGCCTCCGAGAATTCCCGGAACAAGCCGACCCAGGCGTTGATATCGCTGGAGCAATTGTTGGCATGTACCATTCCCACCGGACTACCATCCGGGGTGGTCACCATGTCAATCTCAGGATATACCGCCGTAAGATCCTTCTCCAGCACGATCATAGCGAATACGGAGGTGCCTACAGAGATATTACCGGTCCGTTTGCGGACACTGTTCGTAGCGACCATTCCTGTTCCGGCATCGCCTTCCGGAGGACAGAGCGGAATGCCTGCCAGCAGGTCCCCGGACTCATCCAGCAGTCTCGCTCCAGCCTCTGTTAACACGCCCGCCTGCTCGCCTGCAGCGTAGACCTTGGGCAGAAGATCACTCAGCTTCCAAGGGTAATTCTTAGCGGCAATCAGCTCATCGAACTGGCTGACCATGGCCGGATGGTAATTCTGCGAAGCTTCATCTATAGGGAAGACCCCGGAGGCATCGCCAATCCCGATCGCCTTGCTGCCGGTCAGCAGCCAATGGATGTATCCGCCCAGCGTCGTTACGAACGTTGCCTGCGGAACATGCTCTTCCCCGTTCAGAATCGCCTGATACAGGTGGGCAATGGTCCAGCGCTCCGGAATATTGAACTGGAACAGCTCTGTTAATTCCTTGGCCGCCGCACCGGTTGTAGCATTGCGCCAGGTCCGGAACGGAACCAGCAGCTCGCCCGTGCTGTCAAAGGCCATATATCCATGCATCATTGCTGAGAATCCGATCGAACCGACAGTAGTAACCGTAATCCCGTATTTCTGTGCAACCTCCTGCTTCATCTCGCGGTAAGCCGCTTGCAGGCCCTTAATAATATCCGTCAAAGGATACGTCCAATATCCGCTTTCCAGCAGGTTCTCCCACTCGTAGCTTCCGGATGCAACCGTCTCGAACTGCTGATCAATCAGGACGGCCTTGATACGTGTGGACCCAAATTCGATACCCAGTGATGTCTCTCCCTTAAGTATCGCTTGCTTGATGTTCTGATCCATGCCCACGTTACTCCTCTCTGAACCAAACTGTGTTACTTACGAATCTAAAGAATGCGCTTCCTTTATGAACAGGTTTAGTATATTTTTTGTTCGTACATTTGTCAATAATATATATAAGATATACCTACAAATTTACCGGAAAAACACCCCTATTTTACGCGAATCATTAGATATAGTAGACATCGGAGGATATTAAGCTTATATTCAAGCTATAATATGTACGTACAACTACAATAATTTATCCATTTCAAATAAGAACAACTATGAAAGAAGTGACCCGTGTGCGAACCAAGTACCAGATCATATTCGATGAACTCAAAAGCAATATCCTGTCCGGCACCTACAGTGTAGGCGAACAAATTCCTACGGAGTCGGCGCTGCAGGAGATGTACGGCGTCAGCCGCCAGACCGTGCGGAAGGCCATTCTGGAACTGTCCAACGAGGGGTTCCTGCGGAGCGAGAAGGGCTCAGGCACCTATGTCAGCCACCAGTTCCGGTCCAAATCCGGGAGTGGCGCGGGCAAACGGACCATCGGCGTAATCACCACATACCTCTCCGATTATATTTTCCCCTCCATTATCCGGGGGATTGAAGGCAGGCTCAACGAGGACAACTATTCCCTGCTGCTCGCCAGCACCAATAATGATGTGGCCCAGGAGAAAAAGGCGCTGGAAATGATGCTGTCCTTCGGGGTAGACGGGCTGATTATCGAGCCTACGAAGAGCAATCTGTACAACCCGAACATCGCCTATTACCTGTCGTTCAAGGAGCAGGATGTCCCGTTCATCATGATTAACGCTTATTATGAGGAGCTGGAGGTGCCGTTCTTCTGTCTGGATGATGTACAGTCCAGCTATCTGGCGACCCGGGAGCTGATCTCGAAGGGCCATACCCAGATCGGGATTATCGCCAAAATGGACGATCTCCAAGGCAAATACCGCATGAAAGGCTATATCAAGGCGCTCGGCGAAGCCAAACTGCGCTTCCACCCGGAGCAGGTGCTCTCCTTCGATACGGAATCCAAGTGTGACCTGTCGGCGAACCTCAAGCAATTCCTGAAGGATAACCGGGAGGTGCTGACAGCCCTTGTGTGCTATAACGACGAGGTGGGACTCGAGGTGGTTAACGTCTGCAAGCAGCTGGAGATCTCGATCCCGGAGGAGCTGTCAATCATTGGCCAGGACAATTCCTATATCGCCAAGAACGCAGGCATCAAGCTGACGACCTTAACCCACCCGCAGGAGCAGATGGGCCGGGATGCGGCCGAATGGGTCATTAAGAAGCTCCAGGGTAAAAAAGATTTGAAGAACAGCACCTACTATCTGCCTGAGCTGATAGAGGGGGAGACGGTGCGGGTGCTTGCGCCAGCTCCAGCGGAATAGGGTAGTCCGCCCGGAAATAAGATACACAGACGAACAGCCCTGACCGCTTCATGACCATTAGAGGCCATGAAGCGGCAGGGCTGTTCTTTTTCAATCCGGCTGAACTGGGGTACAGGCTTCTTAGTCCAGCAGAGTAGAGATGCTGATGCTTTCAATCTTAGCGCCCTTGACATGGAACAGAATATAATCCACATAGTTGCTTGGGGCGAACCGGTAGTCATCCTCTTCCTCAGGTGCCCCGTCTCCGGTCAGTTTGCCTTCGGGATAGGCTTTTTTGAGTGTGTCCAGGCTGTCTCCAACCTTGATATTACGGACCGTAGTGTACTTCGGATCGGTAATCTTAATGCTGAAGATGTAGAACTGCTTGCCGTCACCCGAATCAATCGTCTTAATCTCCAGGCCCGGGAAGGTATACGTGTTCTCTGTTCTGCCGATCAGGGTATCCATATTCTTACCGTCATCCAAGGAATACGTGTGCGATTTCTTCGCCGTTGCCTTGCCCAGCATACTCTCCAGCTTGGTATCATCCACAATGTCGGAGAGGGCGATAGTGTGATCTTTATGGACAAAAGCCAGCTCCTTCAGAATCACATTTCCTTCCTTCTCAATGGTTCCCTCCTTGATCGCCTCGGAGCTGCCCGCTGAAGCCGCTGGGGTTGGCTCGACCGGAGCAGCTTCAGTCGCCGCAGGCTCAGCAGCAGGGGTAGCCGAAGCTTCCGGTGCAGCTGTGGACACCGCTTCAGCTGTAGGTTCTCCCGAAGGGGTGGCCGCCGGAGCGGCCGAATCGGACTGGCATCCGGCCAGAAGTGTCATTAATAATACTGCGGGCAGCAGCAGCGCTGCCGGTTTTTTAAATGTTCCCATAAGTAATCCCTCCATGAATGTACGCGATGAGCGCGTTGTTTGTTTGGTATGAGGTTAGTATACGAAAACCATTTATTAGTGTAATAACAGAGTTGTATCAGTCTTGTAACGTCAACTAAGCGGCAGATGGATGGAGACGGTGGTTCCGGTTCCGAGCTGGCTCTCTATGCTGAGGTGCCCGCCGAACTTCTCGGCGATCTCCTTACAGATGGATAACCCCAGCCCCGTTCCGCCTGCCGCGCTGGCATTCCGTGCCCGGTAGAAGCGTTCCTGGACGCGGGTAAGTTCATCCGCGCTGATTCCGATGCCCTGATCGCTGATCTGCACGACAGCTTCCTGCTCCCGGACCGAAGTTTCAATGCTTACCCGGGTACGGAGACCGGAGTATTTAATGGCATTGTCCAGTACATTCGCGATCGCATGGGACATCAATACCCGGTTGACATAGACGAAGACGGGCGGCCCCTGCCGGATCGTAAGCTCTATCCCCTTACTGTCCGCCTTGGTCCTCAATCCAGCGGTTACCCCAGCGGCCAGCTGTGCCAGGTCCGTCTTCTCGGCATCGATTCCATCCTGCCCTGCCTTATCGAAGCGCGACAGCATGAGCAGCTCATTGACCAGCCGGGTCAGGCGGTCCGATTCATTCACCAGATGGAAGTAGATCCGCTGTAGCTCCTCATCCTCGTCCTCACCTTCGTACAAATATTGTGAGAACCCCTTGATGGCAGCTAGCGGCGTCTTCAGCTCATGGGATACATTCGAGACAAACTGCTTCTGATATTGGATATAGTCGCTGAGCTGAATGCCCATCCGGTTCAGGCCCGCAGCCAGCATGCCCAGCTCATCCTTCCGGTTCAGGCGCACCTCCCTGAACTGCTGGTTGGAGAAGCTCTCTGTCGCACCAAGCAGGTATTTGATCGGCTTCGTCGTATTACGGGCGATGAAAAGACTGGAGAGCGTAATCAGGATAATGAACCCTCCCGCACCGGCGAACAGGATATAGCGGATCTGATCCATCATCGTATAGAAATAAGAGACATCCTCCACGAACTCGTACACATAGCTGTTCTGATAATATTTGTCTTGGATCGGAACTGCGAAGTACAGCAGGTGATCCCCGGAGACCGTGTACGCATAATTACCCTTAAGAGCGTTCTGGATATTCCCGGGGAAAATGACGGGGGTCTTGTTATTAATCACAATCCCGTCAACAGCGAGTCCCAGCAGCTTCTGGCTGCTGTCGTAGATCCGCACCTCCTTGACGGAGGCTTTTAACGTCTCCAGCGCGCTTCTCGCCACCGCCTCCATCTGCCCGGCATCCACCTCTTGTTCGTGCCTGGAGAGCACCTCTCTGAAGGACATCTCGCCCAGATCTGCCTTCTCCATCATTTGCTTCTCTATCGTTACGAAGCTGAAATAGTCAATCGCCTTATTCACCGAAATAATGATAACGGCAAAGGACAACACCGAGAACAGCAAATACATTAGCACCAGCCGGGTCGCGTATTTCAGGCGGAGCCACCTCCCAGCTGATAACCGAAGCCGTAGACGGTCCTGATATATTTCGGATTCTCGGCATCATCCTCCAGCTTCTTTCTTAAGCGCATAATCGTCATATCCACGCTGCGGCTGTCGCCCATGAAGTCATAGCCCCAGACGATCTCCAGCAGCTCATCCCGGGTATAGATTTTGTCCGGGCGCTTCAGCAGCGTCTCCAGAATTCTGAATTCCTTGGCCGTCAGGGCAACCGGAACGCCGCCCTTCTGCACTACCCGGGTCTCCAGATCGAAGGTCAGCTCCTCATGAGTGATCCGGGTATCTTCAGCATCTGCGGGCAGACCGCTGTTCTGGGCTCTCCGGAGCACCACCTTGATCCGCGCCAGCAACTCCCGGTTATCGAACGGCTTGGTCATGTAATCCTCGGCCCCCAGCTCAAGTCCCAGGACCTTATCTATAATCTCATTCTTGGCCGACAGCATAATGATGGGAACCGCCTGCCGCTTGGTAATCTCCTTGCACAGGTCATAGCCGGAGCAATCGGGCAGCATCAGATCCAGTACCACCAAATCCGGCTGAAAAGAATCCAGGGCCGTAAGCCCCGCACTTCCGTTCTCCGCAGTCCGCACCTCATAATTCTCTCTGCGGAGCACAAGCTCGATCAGGTCCCGCAGAGCCGCTTCATCATCGATTACGAGAATTTTGTTCATCCGATCCCTCCTCTTCTACCTAATATTAACACCGCGAGAGAACGTTAGACTCTCCGTCACCGTTCGAACCCCCGTGACGATCAATTGTATTCAGTTATTCACACACATTGCGCCCGCGCACCCTGCCCCGGCACATTGTATTCGGTTTTTCGCATTCAATCGGTCCGCCCTGATGTACAACTAGCCTTGGCTGCTGCCGGACCGCTAGCTATATACTTTTCAAAAATAAACCTTCACAGATAGTTCACCTTGCCCGCTTCTCAACATACCTTGAATAAACCAACTAGAAAGGGGACAAATCAATGTATCTGCTCTGGGTAATCATCGTAGGTGGACTCATCGGCTGGCTAAGCGGCAATCTGATCGGGCGTGATGTTCCGGGAGGCGTACTCGGCAATATAATCGCCGGGTTCATCGGCTCCTGGCTGGGCTCCGAGCTGCTTGGTCCAAGGGGCCCTGTAGTAGGTGGCTTCCACATTGTTCCGGCTATTATCGGCTCCATCGTTGCGCTATTGATCTTCTTTGCCCTGGCCCGCGGCGGCGCCTTCCGGCGTCGTTAATCCTTCCTGACGGCTGCTGCAAAGTCAACACAGAGCCCCTCCTGTTCACCCAGGCAGGGGCCCCTACCATGTCATCCTTACACAATCCTTAGAATCCGCCCTTAGAGTAGAGGGAGAGAAAGGATGATATACTATGCAGGATAATATTCTGGAAATACAGGCTCTATGTAAAAGCTTCAAGCGCCAGACAGCCGTCAACAACGTATCGTTAACTGTTGCACGCAATTCTGTCTACGGGCTGCTTGGTCCGAACGGTGCAGGCAAATCGACCCTGCTCAAAATGATTACCGGTATGCTGCGGCCCGATTCCGGGACCATCCGCTTCCAGGGCCGGGAATGGACCCGAAAGGACTTAAGCCGGATCGGCATATTAATTGAAGCACCGCCTCTGTACGATAATCTGACTGCCCGGGAGAATCTCAAGGTACGCACGCTAGCCCTCGGACTGCCGCAGTCGCGGATCGAAGAAGTGCTTGCTGTTGTCGATCTGACCGCTACCGGGAAGAAACGCGCCGGACAATTCTCCATGGGGATGAAGCAGCGGCTCGGCATCGCGATTGCGCTCTTGAACCAGCCGGAGCTGCTGATTCTGGACGAGCCGACGAACGGGCTGGACCCGATCGGGATTCAGGAGCTGCGGGAGCTGATCCGCTCCTTCCCGGAGCAGGGAATCACCGTCATTCTGTCGAGCCACCTGCTCTCCGAGGTGGAGCAGACGGCTGACCATATCGGCATCATCGCGGGCGGCGTGCTGGGCTATCAGGGGGCGGTCTCCCCGGATCAGGACCTGGAGGCGCTGTTCATGCAGGTCGTAACAGCCCACCGGAGGGAGGGTGCCGCTCATGCTTAATATCGTTAGAGCGGAACACCTGAAATGGCGGCGTACCTTCATTCCCAAGCTGGCCTGGATCGCTCCTGTATTCACTCTGTTCTTGTGCGCTGTTCTGATGGGCGGCGGCTTTTTTCAGAGCGGCTCTTACAACTGGTGGTACACGATGCTGTTGCCCGGAGCGCTGAGTCTGGTCTGTTCGCTGGCGCTGCAGAAGGATGCGAAGCTGAAGTACCGCGGACTGCTGGCCTTGCCCTTTACACCGGGAACGCTCTGGGCCGGGAAAATCATCGCCTGTGCGTATTGGCTCCTGGCTGCCCTCCTCGTGTTCCTAACCGGCGTTTCCGCCGGGGGCTTGCTGTTCGGACAGACGATTACACTGCTGAGCAGCCTGGCGGGAAGCGCACTGATCTTCCTCACCTTCCTGTGGCAGATTCCGCTGTGCCTGTTCCTGGCGGCACGCTTCGGGTTATTCGCAGCGGTCCTGCTGAATATGGCCGGTACTACTCTGGGTGTAGTTCAATTCGACAGGGGCGGCTTATGGGATTACATTCCTTATGCGATTACCGCCAAGCTTATGTGTCCCGTGCTGTCCATCCTGCCGAACGGCCTGCCGGTCCCGGCGGACAGCCCGCTGCGCAGCACGGATATGATTCTTCCGGGTACGCTGGTCTCTCTCGGATGGTTCGCCATCCTGTTCCTGCTCACCACCGTATGGTTCCGTAGACAGGAGGCGAAGTAGCATGAATGCACTTCCGGGTCTGCTCAGGGCCGATCTGCTCAAAATACGGCGCACCCCGTTTCTCCTGATCCATCTGCTGACCCCGCTGATCGGGGCTGCCTTGTTCCTGGCCTACTATTCCATCTCCCCTGCCAGTGAAGCGGGCAAGGTGATGGGGTTCATGCAGGCAGTCGCTTGTGCGTTTCCTACCCTCATCGGGCTGGTCTGTGCAATGGTGGCGGAGCAGGAGGCCGTCTCCGGAGGATTCCAGGGAATGCTGTCTCTGCCTGCGGCCAGAAATACCACCTATGCCAGCAAGCTGCTGCTCCTGCTGGGATTCAGCCTGGGGGCTGTCCTGCTGATCTTCGTCCTGTTCAGCCTGGGCTTTGCCGGAATGCTGGGACAGGACCGGCACGGCATACCCTTTTATCTCACCGGGTCCGTGATCCTGTTCGCAAGCAATATCCTGCTCTATCTGCTTCACTTCGCGCTCAGCCTGCGCTTCGGACGGGGCGTCTCTATCGGCATAGGAATCACGGGAAGCCTGCTCGCTGCCCTGATGCTGACCGGTCTTGGCGATATCCTGTGGCCGTATATCCCCTTCGCCTGGGGCGGCCGTTTCCTCTCCCTGCTGGAGATTCAGCATTCGGGAGGCTTGCCGCCTTTTGCCGAAACGAGATTGGCCACCGGCGTATCCATCTGCATAGTAGCAACGATAGCTGCCGGACTCCTCAGTATGTTATGGTTCTACAAGTGGGAGGGCCGCTCTGCGGATAACTAGCCTCCAAATCTGTAAATGAAGGAATTAATATTATGGCCAAAATACTTGTGGTAGACGACGAACCCGCCATCCTGTCCCTGATAGCCAACGCACTCAGTACCGACCGCCATCTGGTAACCACCTTCTCTGATTCCACGCTGGTGCGCGGGACCGACCTCGGTGCATATGACCTGATTCTGCTGGATGTGATGATGCCCGGTGTGGACGGCTTCACCCTGTGCCGGGAGATCCGCACGGCGGTGGATTGTCCCATTCTTTTTTTGACGGCGAAGACGCTGGAAAGTGACCTGATGTACGGACTGGGACTGGGGGCGGATGATTATATTATGAAGCCCTTCGGCATAGGTGCGCTGCGGGCGCGGATCAACGCTCATCTGCGGCGGGAGAACCGGGAGAAGCGCAACATTCTGTATATGGACCCTGTACGCTTCAACCTCTCCGGTAAAGAGCTGTACGCCCGGGAGGACAAGGTGCCGCTGACCAAAAGTGAATATGAAATCTGCGAGTTTCTGGCCCGCCACCGCGGTCAGGTCTTCTCCAAAGAGAATATCTATGAAGGGGTCTTCGGATATGACGGGGAGAGTGACAGCAGTGCCATTACGGAGCATGTCAAGAACATCCGCGCCAAGCTGGGCCGGTACGGGCTTGAGGCCATTGAAACCATCTGGGGGATCGGATATAAGTGGAAGCTGTAAAACAACGCAAAACCGTGCGGCTGCGCACCTTTTTTCTGCACTACCTGCTGCTGTTGAGCCTCGGTACCGTTCTGCTGCTGGGAATATTGGTTGGCGCATTCACACTGGCGTTCGCCCGGGGGGCGCTGCTGCCTGCCAACTATGACGAGAAGGAAATCGCCCAGTTCAAGCAGCAGCTGGCTGCGGGCGGAGCGGATAAGTCCCCCCAGGTCCCGGGCCGGCTGGAGTACACCGTATTCACCTTGGACGGGAAGCCGCTGGCCGGCAATCTGACGGCTAAAGAGTCGAAGCAAGCCTGGAGAATTGTCCAGGAGGGGAACAACAGAAGCTCCTACTACTACACCACCGCTGAGCATGGGCAGAAGCTGTGGATCTTCCGTTATATCTTGACGCCGCAGTACGCTTCTCCATTGCTGCGCAGCTCGTTGCCGAACCCCCAGCTGCTTGCCCCCGCGCTCTTCGTGCTCGTTTTCCTGCTGATGGCCGCCCTGCTCGCGGCCAGGTTCGGCCGGAAGCTCTCGGAGCGGATGACCGGGCTGCAGGAAGCGACCGATAATATCCGGCGCGAGAATCTGGAGTTCACCGTCCAGCCCAGCGGCATCCGGGAGATTGACGAGGTATTGGGCTCCCTGGACCGGATGAAGGATGCCCTGCAGACTTCACTGGAGAAGCAGTGGGAGCTGGAACGCTCCCGCAGGGAGCAGATCTCCGCGCTGGCCCACGACATCAAGACGCCGCTGACCATTATCCGGGGCAACGCTGAACTGCTGCAGGAGATTGTAGAGACTGAGCCGCAGCGTGAATACAGCGGCTATATCCGCCGCAGCGCCGAAGACATTGAAGCCTTCGTGCAGGAGGTCATTGACTTGTCCAGCCTGCAGGCCGGCTCATCCCGCCAGCAGACGCGGGTCCCGGCGGCAGAGATCATGGCCGAGCTGGAGCTGCAAATGAAGGCCCTGGCTGCGGGCAGGGACCTGCGGACCTCTGTCCGGCATGAGAAGCTGCCGGAATTCCTGTACATCCACAAGGAGCTGCTGCTGCGGGGAATCATGAACCTGATCGCCAATGCGGCCGAGCACACCCCGCCCGGTGGAAGCATTGCCCTGCTCGTCCAGGGTGAAGCGGCGGCGGTTCAGTTCACGGTTACCGATACCGGCAGCGGCTTCTCAGCGGCCGACCTCCGGGAGGCGACTAACCAATTCTACCGGGGCGATCCGAGCCGCAGTTCCGGGGATCACCACGGAATGGGGCTCTATATTGCGAGGTCTGTGGCCGAGCAGCACGGAGGCAGTCTGAGCCTCAGCAACGCCGCACCCTCCGGGGGCGGGAAGGTCACGATGCGCATTGCCGCGCCTGAGCAGCAGCCCAGCCAAGTGGAAACGGCTTTGCCGTCCTTTTGAAGGACGGTACCGTTTCAGCGAGAAATAGAAGGATAATGTATAGCGTGAAACCTATACATTCTTATATTTCAAGGGATAAACTGAATGCCGCCTGTGGTCAGGCGGCGTTCAGTCCCAGCTTACTTTTCAGCTCCGGATAGATCCGGCCATACAGCTTCCGCCGCAGTACTGAATGGTACAAGGCCAGCACCAGCGTCACCACGATCAGCGCGGCGGGTACGAGATACAGCACCGGATGATCCACGAAATAGCCGAACACATCATAACCCCGGTTGATATACCGGCCGTAGATCGCGGCGATGGCAACCACCAGCAGCACCGGCAGGGCAAACAGACCGGACAGGATGTTGACCTTTTTCATCTTTTTGTAGGTGGATTGAAACGCCCTTTCACCCTGGGCTTCTTCGAGCAGCATGACTTGCTTATCGAAGGAGTCGCTTTTGCGCACCGGCATCTTGGATTGTGTAATGTAGTTGTGCAGCACATCCAATTCATGGCTGAATTCCATTGTTCTTAATATTGCTCTGCCTGCGTTCATGGATGATTCCTCCTAATTAAAAATCCAGACTTCTCCCCAGTTCCGCTGATACAAGCGGCGGGAGGGGGTGTGTTCCGTTTGCTCTGTGTACAGGTTGGTCGCCGTTATAAGCGCAGCCATCTTGTCCAGGAAGACCGCCTTCGGCAGTTCCTGGCCGATAATCAACTCGTAGACTTGCTGAAATTCGGCCAAGGTGAATTGCTCAGGCATTAAGAGCAGCGCGATTCCGGTTCTCTCCGTCTCCTGGCGCAGCCGTTCCATGGCATAGGCAATGATCCTCGCGTGATCAAAAGCAAGTCCGTCATTGGACAAGACGGCATATTGCACCGAACTGGACGCCGGTGCCGCTGTCACCGTCTGTTCGATCACCGCAGTCAGCGCTTGGCCTGCGGCCTCCAGCCGAAGCTCATAGGTACGGGTGCGTATGCAGCCCGGCTCCAGCAGCTCTTTATGCTCCTGCCGAAGCTGGTAGCTTACCTTGAACCAGGCCGCAGCCTCGGCATCATCCCCTGCCTCTAATTGGATACGGCGGCTGTCGACCAACGCCATATAGCTGCTGCTGATCACCCATGTACGGGGATCGCGCCCGGGGTCAGAGAAGGTGCGAAGCTGCTCCAGATACGCACCGGTAACACCGGTCTCCTCCTCCAGCTCGCGTGCGGCCGCCTGATCCGTGGTCTCGTCCGGCTGGGCGAAGCCGCCCGGAAGCGCCCATTTGCCGAGGCAAGGGTGCCCGCCTCTGCGGATCAGCAGGAGGTGCAGCTCCTTCGCCGCAGCCACGGTTACATGGTCTGCCTCTGCATCCATGGCGGTGAAGATCACCATATCCGTAGCCACTGAAGGCCGCACATAATCCCCAGGCCGGTACTGTTCCAGGAATTCTTGTTCTGTAAGTCCGTTACCATCTCTCAATTCCACTCTCTCCGCCTCCTTCTGTCTCTTGCTCAATGCTCCAGCTCTCCGAAATAGTTCCCGTACGGCTTGAACTTTGCCAGTACACTGTCCACCTTGCTTATACGTTCCGTAAGCGCGCCCCTCAGGGTAATATAGGGAATCCGCCGCTCCTTCAGATCTGCGATAATCTGCTGGTGGAACACCTGCCGCTTCTGATCCCCGCTGCGGTCCCACGTGTCGTCATACGGAATATCATCGTCGCACAGGAAGAACAGGTCGTAGCGCTGCGCGTTCTCCAGGGCCAGCCGGGTCAGCAGCTCAGGTGCCTTCCCATGGTAATCCAGCGCATACATATACGTGGTGATCGCATTCGTATCGACGAATAAATACCTATTGGCCTCAAGCAGCGCCTGCTCTTCCCGCTCCAGATGCCCTACCGCAATCTCGTCAAAAGCCTCCAGCCCAATCCGCCGGTCCACCTGATGCTCCGTCCAGTAATCACGCCCGTATTCGCTGGCGAAGGACGTGCCGTACTTCCGGGCAAGCGCTTCGGTGATCGTCGACTTGCCGGTAGACATCGCCCCTACGAACACGACCTTCGTAATCAAATCGCGGTACACAATCCCGCTTACATAATCACGGTATTTGTAGGGGTCCGAACGGACCATCGTGGCCGATACAGGCACCTGCACCCTCGCCTCATCCACCCGCCGGTCAATAGCGCCCAGCGCCAGGCTCATATGCTCTCCATAGAATTCACTCGAATAAAAATGAGTCACCTGTTCGCCCTTCAGCAGCCCGAGAATATACTGCTCCTCCCGGATCTCATGCTCCCTGTCATCCGAATATCCGTCCGGCCCGTCCCAGGCCTCGATTACCCGGACCGCAGGATAGAGCTTGCGAATCCAGTTAGCCCTAACCTGCAGCGGAACCGGAGAGACGGTCGTCTCATAGATCACTACAATCAGTTCGTCAACCTCCCTCAGCGCCGTCTCGAACATGAACTGGTGCCCTTTATGCAGCGGAGCGAACTTCCCGAGTGTTAATCCAAGTGTCTTCATGACAGCGCCTCCTTAGCCCCTTTATTCCAGTTGTAGTAGCCGTAGACCGCGTTGATCAGATAGGCGCTCCACATGACAGTCATCAGCAGACCCTCCCCGCTGCCTTCCAGCGTCCGGATCACCCAGAGCAGCACGGTGAACATATTCAGCACAATATAGACCAGCCACTGCTCCTTGAAACGCCGTACCATCAGGATCGTTGCCACTACCGATAACACGGTAGTCAGAGCATCGATATAAGGTGAATTCTGCGCAGGAATGAACGATAAGCCGAAGCCCAGCAGCAGCGCCCCCGCCACACAGACTGCAATGGTGAGCAGAATGCCCCTCGTCTCCATTTGGCGCATGGACAGTTTGCCGCCCTGAATATTTCTTTTCCACATATAAAAGCCTACAATATTCATGGGCACAAAGAATAGCAGATTCAGCATAACCTCGCCAAATAATCCGTTGATATAGGCCAGATAAGCATAACCAAAAGTATTATACATCCCGAATCCATAGCTCGCCAGCTTCCCCTTCGCCGTCAGCACCACGCATAGTACCCCGGTGATGAAGACCGTGAACCCGAAGAGCGAATCCTTGGAGATCACCGTAAAAACAACCGCAATCAGCGTAAATATCACCAGCCAGGCGAGTTCAAACCCGCTCCAGTTGCCGGGTGCCTTCTTCATGCTCATCCCTCCGATTCCTCTGCTTCCCGCAAAACCAATTACTTATTAACTTATTAACTAATTGATAATTACATTTTGTTAATATCAAGATAACAGAATTTATATCCGGATGCAAGCATTACATTCCACAATTCACATCAGAGATCCGCACGGAAAGGGAGGACAACCATGAAGATCAGACAATTGAAACTGATAACAGTCACTTGGAGGATATGAAGACATTCTATAGCGAAGTCCTCCAGATGCCGGTAATTGAAGAGGGCGATACTTCTCCGGGCTCTGGCAACGCAAGCAGCTCTATTTCCGGGACCCGCAAGGCAACATTCTGGAATTATACCCTCCGGTGAGAGGTCTGCTTGCAAAATGATGCAGACTACACCTTAGCTCTATCGAACGGGACAGCCCCAGGCTGGTCCTTTTTGTAGTTCTTCTACTTTTCTTCCATTTGTTGTTGCCTAAACCTCTTTATGCAAATATGATAGATTCATATACTCCAAGATCTTACATATTATCCACCCTATTAATAATCATATGAGGAGGAACGGCAGCAATGTTCACTACAAGAATCATGAAACGGAGCTTCACCTTATTTGCCATTCTCGTATTGGTATTCTCTTCTCTTCAGCTCCACCCCGCTTTAGCGCAAGACGAGACAGGCGGCAGTCAGGAAGTGACTTACACGGGAGAAGGGTATGAAGTCCTCTACAGCATTTCCTCCCGGTGGGAGGGAGCCTTCAATGCCGATGTTACCATCAGGAACACGGGCAGCAGGGTACTGGAGAACTGGACCCTTGGTTTTACGTCTCCGTATGAGATCACGAATATCTGGAACGGCCGGGTAGATTCTTATGAGAATGGTCTATATGCCATCAAGAATGCAGGCAGCAATCAGGACATTCCGGCGGGTGGCAGTGTGAATTTCGGCTTCACGGCTTCTTTTGAAGAAGAGCTGCAGCTGCCCGCAGTGTTTGACTTGCTGGGCGGGGAGCAGACCGTGCCAGGCGGGCAATACGAGACCAGCTTCAAGGTGACAAGCGATTGGGGCAGCGCTTTTAACGGTGAAATTGCCATTAAGAATCTGTCACCGTCCGCAGTTGAGGATTGGACACTGGCGTTCGATTATGAGGGACAGCTGGAACGCATCTGGACGGCTGACATCATCAGTCATACCGGCAATCATTACGTGATACATAATGCGGGCTATAATGCCAACATTCAGCCGGGCGAGACTCTGGTCCTTGGCTTCACCGGGAGCCCGGGGAATGTGGCAAGCGAACCTTCAGTCTATCAGCTGACGCAGATCTCCACCCGGCAGGAAGCCCCTGAGCCGGAGAAGGTCTCCGTACAGCTCGATACTTACAGTCTCCAGCTTCAGAACAGCCCGGATGGAGACTACTACTTCCTGAGCTCCAAGCTGGACAAGCTGACCGGAGTGCTGGGAGGAGCATCGAGCGTCACGGCCCTCACCTATCAGCTTGAAGACCGAAATAAAGCAGTCCTCCAGCAAGGGACGATCCCTGTAAGTGCGGCGTGGTCTGCGGAAGGAATCGGACTTGGGATCGGATACAATCTGCTGAAGCTGCGCGCCCACGCTCAAGATGGAACTGAAGTGACCAAAGAGTATATAATCGTGAACTTCGATGAGGGCAATCTGCCTAACCTCGGGATTGACCCGGAGAAGGACAGCGATCATGACGGCATCAGCGATTATTATGAGGGACATTTCGGTCTCTCCCCCACCAGCAGGGATACGGATGGTGACGGATTAAGCGACCAGGATGAGCTGCTTGTCTTGAGGCTGAATCCGCTTGAACCGGACAGCGACAAGAACGGGACTGCCGATGGTGATGAAGATTACGATAAGGATAGATTAACCAACCTGGAGGAATTGCAGCTCGGGACCAGCCTTATCAGTGAAGACAGTGACAACGACGGTCTAACGGACGGCGAAGAAGTTCATACGCACAAGACCGATCCCCTGAAGGCCGACACCGATGGGGACGGACTCTCTGACGCCTGGGAGCTCCAAATCGGAAGCGACCCGCTTGTGCCTGAGACGAAGTTCGCTAGAACGGTGAAGGCAGAGGATGCCGGGGGCAAAGCTGTTCCAAGCGTATCCGTGGAAGGGATCACTGCGGAACAGGTAGAGAGCCTGTCCGTCCAGCCGGTCGTGGACGGCATTCTTAACGATGCCACCATTCCCGGTTACATTGACCAGGGCTATAATTTCTCCATCGACGGGAGCTTTGAGAAGGCGACGATCTCCTTTGAGTTCGATCAGAGCCTATTGAATCAGGCAGACTTTGTGCCGCGGATCTACTATTACAATGAGGAATCCCAGTTGTTTGAAGAGCTCTCCGGTCAACGGCTGGCCGGGAATGTGGTCTCGGCAGAGACGGCTCATTTCTCCAGATACATTCTGCTGAACAAGACGGTATACGACCAGGTCTGGCAGTATAAGTTCCTGTACGATGAGGGGCAGGAGCATTATGCCGGGATGGATATCGCCTTCGTCATCGATTCCTCGGGCAGTATGTCAGATAATGACCGGAACAATGTGAGAATCAGCGTCACCCGGCAGTTTGTTGATCTGCTGACGGACAGTGACCGCGGGGCTGTGGTAGATTTTGACGACTATGCTACAGTATTATCCGGCTTTAATTCAGACAAGGCCGTGCTGAGTCAGGCTGCGGGACGGATTGATGCGTACGGCGGAACGACTCTGAGCAGCGGGATTTCCAGTGCACTTAATCTGTTCGCCGCCGGCGGCAGAGCGGATGTCCTGAAGTATATTATTATGCTTACCGACGGGGAAGGCTCTTATGACACCACACTAACCAAGCGGGCTGCCGATCAGGGTATTGTGATCTATACGGTGGGCCTGGGGAGCAGTATCTCGACCAGTGTGCTGACCAGCATGGCCCAGGGCACCGGCGGCAGCTATTACCATGCAAGTAATGCCAGCCAATTGTATGGAATTTTCGATACCATTGCCGAAACCTCCGACCTGTATAAGGACACAGACAAGGATGGCATCAGTGATTATCATGAGAAGGAGATGCAGGCCGGAAGACTTCGTGTCGGTACTGGCGGTGCGGCCATCCGATTGAACTATCTGGATGCTGACAGCGATAAGGACGGGCTTAAGGACGGGCAAGAGATCCGCATTGTCAAATCCGGCGACAAGGTCTACGCCTACTTGTATTCCAATCCCAACCTGGCCGATACCGACGGCGACGGCTTGAACGATGCGGCGGACAGCAGAAGACTGGTTCCAGATGTGGAGCAGGCCCTAATCCTTCAATCGAATCACAGGGAGGGCGTGCTGAAGACCGCTGCGCAGGGAACTTCTCCTGTCTCTGACGATCTGACGTTCAATGACTACACGTATAGTGAGTTAATCAAGCTGGGCCCGGTATTCTCGGTGGCCAAGATTACACCGGAGTTCATGATCTGGGGCGAGATGGCCGCTCTATTCGCTGTCGGCAAGATAGGTGCAACAGATGATATGAAGTTCGTTCTTGGCGATCTGATCTCAACCTTCAAATACAGCAAAACCATTAATGAGGGAACATCGGTCTCCTTTGGCGACACCTTCGATACCAGCAAATACATTAAGTATCATAATAGCGAGCTGGATAATGCCGTCATCACCGACTCCAGCACCCAGAACTATGTAGGGCTCATCAAGAATTTTGTTGTGCAGGAGCTGCGCAATAATTCAGGCGATTTGTCCAGGCTGAAGTTCAACCCGAACAGCAGCCAGAATATCGTGAATAATTACGTGAACCAATTCCCGACCAGCCCGTATCCGGTATTCACGGAGAAGAGCAATCTGGCGTTATCGCTGGCCATCCATGCTTTCCATGGTCATAATATTACTATTAAGGACTTCAAGAACATCGGGGGGCAATTCAGCGGGAAGCTGGCGTTCCATTTCTACGACCATTTCGGTCTGGATGCCGATGACGAGGTCAATAATCCAGGGTTTGTAGACTGGTTCACTTTGCAGCACTACGAACGGTTCAATGGCAAATATGTGCCGTTCATTACAACGATTGATTACGAGCTGCCCTTCAGCGGCTCTGTGAAATAACTCCAATGAATCAGGCAGGTGAATCCATTGAGCCGCAGGACACGAAGCTTCCTTGGCATGACCATTATACTGATACTTGCCGCAGCAGGCTTCATCATCCGTTATGATCCCTCCGAGGCGAAGTACAGCATATTCCGGGAGCATCGCGGGCAGTTTGATGCTGTGAAATCGGAGACCCTGCTGCTGATGGACAGTCTGGATGAACGGAGCGATATCGGGAATACGTTCATCTACTCTAATAATGCCGCCCCTCCATTCCATGACAGTGTAAATACAGAATTGCAAGACAAGATCCAGCAGATCGCTGCATGGTCCCGGGACAGCCTGGACTTCGTGCGCTACAGCAGGCAAGACGGGAAGCCGCTCCTCCGGTTCGTATTCGACTGGGAAAGGGAGCATGGCCCCACCTATCATATTGTGTATTGCGCAAGTCAGAGCATGGTGGAGCAGGCCTATGCCGCAGAGCCGGTGAAGTATAAGCTAACTTCGCTGGCCGACGGCTGGTACGGAATCGAGATAGAATAGTTGCAACAAAAGGGGGGTGTCCCAAGCCATATCATGGCTAAGACACCCCTTTCTTTTGAACAAACAGGTTACCCGCTCTACTCACACCACATATTCGGCCATAATCTGCTCGATGTGGTACGGAGTCACTCCCTGGTCTACCGAGAATACGGTATCGGCCTGCTGTGGTGACACGGCCAGCTGACCACGGGCCTTGGCGTGCAGCGTGAAAAGATCATACAGATCAGGCTTCTTCAAGGAGGTCATCGCCTTGCCGATGATCACCATCCCCTTCTGGTTGACCTCCACATTATTAGGATAGAAGGGATCTCTGGTCAGGGACAGGTCTGTCCAGATCACGGTCCGCTCCACCAGATCCAGTATCACAGGAATGGCGAGTTGAGTATCCGCCGTGACATCAATCTTGTTCGATACCGTGGCTGGCTCATAAACTTCACCGGACCCTGGCTTCTTCCGCATCATCCACCCCGTGAAGCACTCCGGCAGATTGCAGTACGGCTGTCCTGTGAAAGAATGGAGGCTAGCTACCACATACCTTCCGCCATACTCAACAATAGAAGGAATATGCAGGTCGATGAACTCACTAGCCCCGTAGGGCGCCGTTACAATGTCCCCGCTATGGGCTGCATGATATTGTGCCGAGCGCAGATTCGTATACGAAATATGCTCGACATAATTCCAATTCTTATCATACATCACTGCTGACAGGTCAATATCAACGCGGCCTGTAGGCGTACCGCCCATCTTCCCTTCCTTCCACCAGCAGAAGAAACGGACCGTATTCCCTTCTTCCATCGGAATCCGGCTTCCCCGGACCAGGGTATGCAGTGCTTTGCTGGCCGATCTCTGGGAGAATGGCACAAGATAGTCCCTCAGGCGCTCATCCACATATACCTTTCCCAGAGACGGCTGGGCAGCAAACCGCGCCACCAGCGTCTGCTCGCAGAGATCCACCATATCCCGGCAGGCTTCTTCACTGATCTCCGGTAGGGTATTAGGGGTGGCCCAGGCTTTGGCGACATTTCCCTTGGGGAAAAACACCCTCAGCTCAGGCAGCTCCCGCTGGCGTTCGAAGTAGTTCTTCACCTGTAGCAGCACCGGGGTCGATACCTGACCGGCCACTTCGCCGAAGGCCATCACCACGTACTCAGGCTCCCGGGTCATCCGCAGCAGCTTCGCCAATCTTCGTGCGAATTCACCCGGACGCTTCGCCAGCAGATCCAGTGCCGTCCAGAGCTGCTGGTACTGAAGGGCAAGCTCTACACTTCCGTTATAGGTGGTGAAGGGCTTTTTATTACGCAGGATATCAAAAGCTTCCTCACAGCGCTTATACCGCTGCTTATATTCAGATGGATGCAGGATCTCGCCGAGACGAATCCAGCGTTCCCGGTACCTTAGCATATCCTCGGTGATGGGATGGCACCGCTCCAAGAGCCCCAGCAGCAGCCGGCGTTCACTACGCTTGAACTTGCGGAAGCGGGTAGGCAAGGCCAGACTAACATCGCCTCCCGACCAGGCCACCGCCAGCCGCAGCACATCGGTTGCCGTCTTGAAGTACGGGCTTATTCTTGCTACGTCCGCTTTACCATGCTTAAGCAGCGACGACGCCACATATCCGGCATTCTCCTTGAACGGTATCTCCTCCGGCAAAAGCTCATCCAGCTCTTCGTTGGCTGTATTCGCAATCACAGCATCGATATCCTTCTGATCCTCTGCCGAAATTGAGCCCCTGGCCTCCATCAGCTGGCGGATTAGGGTCCGGAACTCCGTGCTGCTCCCCAGATCAATGACCTTCAGCTTCACATGATCCTCAAGGGGTGTTCGCTGCACAGAATCAGCATATGGAAGCTCCCAGGTATAATAATGGAACATCGCATTGAAATACAGATCTGCTTCGTCCTCCTGCATGACCTGCTCCGGGAACCCCGGATACATCGGTGCATAATGCACATGCGCGCCAACCATCCGTCTTACATCGGCAATCAGCGGATAGTACAGCTGCTCGAAGGCCTCGCGGGGCAGCTTCTGGACCGCCCGGAATAAGGCAGGCGACAGGGTATACCCAAGCCCCTGCAGATTGCGGAGGGCTGCGGCCAAGTACCCCTTCGGGAGCTTCTTTGTGTCAGCAGCGTCAGGTGTATATTTCAGCATAATCTTGCCTGCTCTACGCAGGTAAATCCGGTTTATTTGCATAGTAAAAGTGTCCAGGAGAGCCGTATCCCTACTCGGTTTAAGTCCATGGGTAGAAGGAAGGAATACAATAGCCTGGACGCCTCCTCTCTGAGTAAGCATCCTTCAGGAGAGCTGCGGCCCTATTTCATCCAATTGAGTAGAAGGAAGGACCGCGGGTAGCCTGAAGATCTCCCGGCGATCTTGCAGCCGTTTGATGGTTCCATCTTCGCACACGGTCCAGTAGGCCAACAGGGCGAAAGTATTACGACAGAGGTAAATTTTAACTTATGGCTCCGCCACGCATCGTATCGCACCCTGTATTTTGGTTTTTATTGAGGGTATGTTATCATTCTTAGAGTAAGTTAAATTTTAAATGTTTAGGAGGGATACCTGATGAAAAAGAGATCCATTCAATATCTGTCTGCTGGAATCGGGTATTCGACGGCTGTTTTCTTTTAGAATCGATGCGGACGGGATAGGTCTGTCCAATATTAAGCGATACTACAAAAACAGCCCATTTAAAAGGAGACTTACCCTCATGAATCTAAATAATAAGGTCGTTCAAAGATATAACCCTGAAAATATAGCAAAACCGGTTGGAAGCTACAGTCATGTGACCAAAATTAGCAGAGATGCTGAAATGTACGTCTTTTCCGGTCAAATCGGGATCGATCCGAACAATAACATCCCCCCCGATTTCAACCAGCAAGTAACCAATACCATGAGTAATATTGTCGCCATTCTTTCCTCGCAGCAGCTAACCCCGGACCATGTCATCAAAATCAACATCTGGGCCACGGAGGAAATCGATTGGGACCATTTCTATTCCATCTGGAATGAAGTGTTCGGCCCTACGCCTCCCTCCATGACGGTTGCCTACATCCAAGGATTAGGGCTGCCTGAACTCAAAATCGAGCTGGATGTGTGGGCCGCCGGTTAGAGGATAGAATAATTTAAAACACCCAAAACAAGCCCTGGAAGATATTCTTGAGGCTTGTTTTGGGTGTTTTTTTACTGTGCTGCGATAATTAAGGGGTAAAGGTATATTTTTGATATACATTTTATAATTTAAGAGGATTTAGGTGTTGTCCATCCTAAAAGGTTAGACATCGCTGTTAAATCATGTCACTTAGGGATATACTAAAGGAGATAACGAAACTAAGATAATTTACAACCATTTAGTGCTGCTGAGGAGTGATAGTGTGAAGCTCAGAGTTAGAGATGTTTTTATTGCAGGCGCCCTCCCGATTCACACCTATATTTCCCGCAAATCGGAATTCGGGCTGACCTATGAATTCCGTCTTCATAACGTAGTCGATATGGTCGGATTTTTAACTTCAATTATAGGCCCATCGAAAACTGGAAAAACAGTACTGTGTGACAAGGTAATCGGCTTGGACGGATACGTCGATTTTATAGGAAGCGACTTTAAAGATACTGTAGATTTCTGGGAGACGATTGCAAATAAAATTGGTATTTCCCTCGAACGGGACCATACAGAGATACGCACGCTTGAAGGTCAGGGGCTCGCCGGAACAACGGAAGGAATCACCACCTCCATCACAGAGTCTTTCCGTTCCGGCAAAGATAAAGTCATTCAATATTTTATAGCAAACAACTTAGTTCTATTACTAGATGATTTCCATTACGCTTCACCCAGCAAACAGTTTGAGATTGCCTATCAGCTCAAAGATGCGATCCGCAAAGGGCTTCGAGCCATCATCATATCCTTACCTCACCGATCGGATGATGCCATTCGAAAGAATGCCGATTTAAGCGGAAGATTGAATCTGATTAATATCGAGCCTTGGAATACAGATGAACTGCGTGAAATCGCTGTTGCTGGATTCAACAAACTAAATATGCAGATTGATCTTCGGATCGCTGATAACATTGCACAGGAGAGTCTATCTTCCCCTCAACTCATGCAATCTATCTGTTATAACCTTAGTATGATACTCGATATTGACAATACAGATCATCCGGCGATGCCTGACCAGGAGATCCTAGACAAGGCCTACAGAATGACCTCATTGAACCTTCTTGCTTACCAAGAGGTTGCCCGGAAGTTGAAAACAGGTCCTAACCCCCGGGGGCAGAAAAGAAAAACCTATCTGACTATAAAAGGTGAAGAAACTGATATCTATGAGTTACTTCTAAAGGCGATTGCTGATGATCCGCCCATTGTGAGCCTCTCTATCGACAGTATCAAGCGAAGAATCGATGTGTTGCTTGGTAATAATGCGGATAGGCCAGACCGGGTGAAAATTAAGGCTGCTATTGATCAGATGCAGACTATCATGCAGAGCAGCGAACCGATGTATCAGGTTTTTGAATATAAGGATGATGAAGTTTACATTTTAGAACCGTTATTCCTGTTCTTTTTACGCTGGGGTAATCTCAACTAATCGAAGGGGGATTATTTTGACTACGATTAACGAGGATAGACTACAAGTTATAACTGCTCTTCAAGCACAAATTCAATCTTTCCCACAGGGACAATCGGCTGACTTCAGCAGATGGGTGGATACTACCAGCCGCATATTAGAGCGCCTCTTCTCCGATCAGTCCATAGCACAGAAATTTGTCTTGCTCACCAGTGCAGGTATGCTCCAGGCACAACTATACCTGGAGAATTTAATTACAGATGTTAACACTGGTCTATTCGATGATGCCAAAGCACTTAATGAAGTAGATGAAGCGCATTTTCATCTTATCATCAGCAGAGTCCTTCATAATTTCGATAAGCATATTTACGAAATGTATCAGAAGCCAGTCCATGGAAATGGAACACTGAAGCTAGAGAGCCTTGGTGACATTTCACTGGGCAACGAATATGATGTGCAGCGTTTGCTCTATTCACTACTTCGTCCCATTTTTCCTGAAGCAAGAGTTGAAGTACCCACTGACGGAGGATACAAGGGGTACCGCTTCGATATATTTATTGATTCCTATGAAACTGTAATTGAAGTTAAATGTACTCGTCCCAATATGTCTGAGCGGAAACTCACCGAGGAGATCGGGTCAGATGCATATCATTATCCGAAAAAACACATCTATTTCTCCATCTACGATAAAGCTAAAATCATTACAAATGTTGACGCATTCTGTAAGAACTACAACAGAACCCACGATTCCAAGCAGATACACACCATAGTCATCCAACCGATTAAAATAATTTAGAAAACAGGCCGCCTTCCCTCCCCGGAAAGCGGCCTGCTTCATCATCTGCCTACCCTATCACTCCTCCTCCCACTTCTTCGCCGCAGGCCGCTCATACACCACAGCATAACTCTCGCTGCCCAGCAGCATCCGCTTACCCTGGAACTCGTCATAGATGTTCACCTGCACCGTCGCACCAGTGAGAGTCTTGTATGCCCGGTTGTTCAGCGTAAAGGACACGCTGTCCGAGGCTCCTGCACTTGTCAGTTCCTCGCCCAAGGAGAGAAGCTTCTCTGAAGGCTGTCCAAACGGGTCGATCAGCTCGGCCACCAGCTTATGCTCATTCGCCCCGGCTATATACAGCCCGCTGCGGGTTAACCGGTAGCTAAGCTTCGCCTCGATAGACTCGCGGTCCTCTGACAGGGTTGCGGTGGACTGGGTCACCGACATGACGTACGGGAATAGCTCCAGCTTCTGAAGAGACGTCTGCGGTGCAGGATTCGTAGCATTAAGGGCCAGGCCTGCGGTATCAATATAAGCGGTCGGCGCTGCCCCGGGTACCGTCAGCTTGCCTTCGGCAATCCCTTCTCCAAGAAAGAGTGTCAGCTCTGAAGCATTAATCTCCGGCGGAAGCTTACTCCAGACGGTTACGATACTCTTCTCTTTGGCATTCAGGGCCGCCTCCGGCTGGCTGATTACCGCTTCGAAATACTGCTGATCCGCAGTTCTGTAATAACCCACCAGTTGTGACGGCTGGGTCTTGCGTAACTCCTCGTTGGTCAGTATCAGCTCCGTATAGATCAGCTTGGAATCTGTCCCCGGATAGATCCGGGTCTGTCTCTCCAGCACCTCTGCCTTCTTGCCGGTCAGCCCTATAGGGAGAGGCTCTCCGGCAGCCGCCGTTCTCAGGGTGTTATCCACTTGGCTGGTGAACAGCGTCAGGAAATTCGCTTTGGCCTCTCCCGAAGGATACTGAAGAATGATCTTCAGCTTCTTGAGATTATAGGAATAGGGAAGGTTCCCTGCAATATACAGTACGGCTGTCTCCCGTGGAGCCAGATGAGTCACGGAGCCGTCAATCACAATCTGCGCGCTGCCGCTGATATCCTTATCCCCCGCCTTCAGCAGCGCCGTAAGCGCCGGGAGCTGTACCGTGGTTGCACCTGTATTGCGCAGGCTCACCTTAGTTACCACCTGATCCTGGTCCGACCACGGCAAACGTTCCACCGCTTCGAGCTTGACTACGAAAGACCCCAGAGGGTTCTGCACAGGATATTCCGTAGCCAGCAGATGATCCGGCTGCAAGGAATACGGAATCTGGAAAATCGCTGCCGGGAAGGCAATCCGGTCCGCTTCTGCCGGTTCGGTCATCTGCAGCCGGAGCATACCCTGCTTGAGCTTCAGGGGCAGCTCGGCGCTGAGTTCTACGGTCTGCTCCTCCAGCGGCTTCAAGGTAAGGCCCGCCAGGGCTGTATTGCTGACCGGGTAGCTGTAACCCTCGGCTGTTATTAGACTGAACGGGTATGCCGGCAGCGTCATTGCCTGATTGCCGGTGTTCCGCACACGGAATTTCAGGCTCCACTTCGCCAAATTGTCCTCCGAATACACCGCCGCACTGGCTAACTGGGTCTCAATCGCGCTGTTATTAACCTTGAGCCGTTTCACGGCGTTCACAGGTACATTAAAGTTAGGCGATTCCGCCGCAGGCAGCTTGTATTCGGCAACCGGCAGCTTTATTGGCAGCGCACTATCTTCCTGGACGAACTGCAGGGACATATTGTCCAGCTTCGTATAAGAAGGGAGGTCCGCCAGGTAGTAGAGAATTCTTTTCTCCTTAGGCTGAATCAGGGTGTCGGCCTTGTCCGCCTTCAGCTCGAACATCGAGCCTCCCGGCGATACAAGGTATCCCTTCAGGCCCGTATCCTTAAGCACCTTGGCTCCCGAGTTGGTGAAGCTGACTCCAACCCTGGCATAAACCTTCCCGTCTATCTTATAGATATGCAGGCTTTCCGCTTTGCCGGTCACCGGCAGCCCTCCCAGGGTCAGCTTCTTGCTCTGGCCTCTGGGGGTCACTGCGGAGTAGGAGCCGGGAATCGCGAATGTTCCCAGCTTCTTCTGGTAATTCGCCTGGCTGAAATCCCAGCCGAATAAGGCGATGCGGACTCCGTTTATTTTGGCAGCTTTTCCCGTATTGACGTAGTACGTCACCGGTTGACTGCTGTTAGCCGGAATAGACTTGACCGCAGCACTGCCTGTTACCGGCTTGCCTTGAATCACAGCACCGCTTGAAGTGGTGACCTTGGAGAAATAATCGATCAGGCTTACATTGCTGCCCGTTCCGTTATAGTAATTCAAGGTGTACGTGAGTATATTCCCGCTCTCCTGAGGCTGAAGCGCTGCGTTCAGCAGCTTTACACTCACACCGCTTTTCAAGGAGACCGCCCCCAGTCCCTCAAGAGTGGGTAAGGCGGCTGTCGCTGCTGTTCCCGCTGAAGATCCGGCGGCTGCCGCATAGGCTCCGAAGGCAATGGACTGGCTGAGAACCGCCAGGCTTAGCATGGCAGCAGCATATTTTCTCTTGGAATGATACATGATTCTGATTCTCTCCTCCCTTAACTTCGCTTACGCTTGCGGCAGCCGCATCTCGAATCTTGTCCATATCTCGTTACTCTCCACAGACAGGGTTCCCCCATGCTGCTCTACGATGTTCCGCGCAATGAACAGACCCAGACCCGTGCCGCCATCCTGATGAGTCCGCGCCCGGTCCCCGGAATAATACATCTCGAAGATATGCGCCTGCTCCTCCGGCGGAATGGGATTCCCGTAATTGATCACCTCAACCGCTACTGCATCTGAATCAGGGCGGCTGTTAATATCCACATATACGCCTTCCTGCCCGTAACGGGCGGCATTGGTCAGCAGATTCCCTAAGACCCGTACCAGCAGATCCCCATCCCCATAGACGCTTAAGCCTGGGGTAATCTTCAGCCGTGAGGTGAGGCCGTTCCGCTCAAATACCGGGTATAGCTCCTCGTTCAATTGCCGGAGCAGCTCGCCGATATCCAATTGCGTTTTTACCATTGGCAGTGTGCCATAGTTCATCTTGGTGATCTCGAACAGTCCGTCAATCAGCTTCTCCAGCCGCTGGGATTTGGTGAAGGCAATGGTGGCGTAGTGTATGATTGTCTCCACCGGCAGCTTCTCCTCTTTAAGGATCAGATCCAGATAGCCAAGCACAGAGGTGAGCGGCGTACGCAGATCATGGGCCAGATTGACGACCAGCTGATCCTTGCTGCTCTCGGCGAAATCGCCCCGCTGCACCGCTGCCAGCAGCTTAGCCCCTGCCGCATTCAGATCCTCGGCAATCGCACTGAACTCATCCCTTGAAGCAATCTTCACCTGATTCTGAAATTCCCCGTTAGCCAGATGATGAATCCCGCTGGAGATCTCGTTAAGATAACGGATATAAGGCTTGGTGAACTTGAAAAAGAAGATCAGCATGAGCGGAATGAACAGCATCAGCGATACGTTGAAGTCCCCGAGCCTGTAGATGAACCGGCGCACCTCTGCTTCCGGGTCCTCCATCCTCACCCCGGAGTAGTAGAGCTGAAGCAGCTTGAAGATTCCATAGGTCAGACCGGCTGAGAGCAGCATGCTTACCCCCAGCAATTGGACTAATCTGGCCCGGAAGCCCCGGGCCCGCTTATTCATTGAACGTGTACCCGACGCCCCAGATGGTTCGGATGAACCGGTCCTTGTTCTGGTCCTCGCCCAGCTTCCTGCGGAGGGTACGGATATGCACCATCACGGTATTGCCGGACTCGTAGTACGCTTCGCCCCACACCTGCTGAAAAATATTCTCCGCACTAAACACCTGCTTGGAGTGGCTGGCCAGCAGATAGAGGATGTCGAATTCCTTGGGCGTGAGGTCAATCGCCTTCCCGTATAGCGTAACTGTATGCCGGTCAAGGGATATAATAAGCCCGCCCGACTCCAGCACCGGGGCCTGATGGACAGCCAGAGGCTGGCTGAACTGTAGAGAACGCCGCAGCTGGGAATTGACACGGGCCAGCAGCTCCATAGGGTTGAAGGGCTTGATCATATAATCATCCGCTCCCATCACAAGGCCGGTAATCTTATCGAAATCTGAAGTCTTGGCGCTTAAAAAGATAATCGGCAGGTTATGCTTCACCCGGACCTGGCGGGTAACCTCGTACCCGTCCAGCTCCGGCATCATAATATCCAGAATCGCCAGATCAATGGACTGTGACTGAATGGCCTGCACCGCGGCCCGGCCGTCAGGTACCTTGATGCAGTGATACCCTTCCTTCTGCAGATGCAGGGCAATCAGGTCGGCAATCTCCTTCTCGTCCTCTGCGATTAGAATCGTGGTTCGCTTCATACCGGGACCTCCCAGACCTTGTTCTATTCGTTAAGGTACGTAGTCGCCTTGTTCTGAATCAGCTTGGCTACATCCTCTGCCGTCTTCTGTCCGCTGAAGAACGCGCCTGCTTCCTCACCGATGATGCTCAGAATCTTCACATCCATCATGGCGAAGTTATCCGCTGTATCCATCATGTCCTGGAACACCTTGAATTGTCCCTCAGGAACACTTGCAAGCTTGCCGTCCGGGAGCTTATACGTCCCGCTCTTCACCTGCTGCTGAAGCTCACTGAACTGCTTATCATTAAGCGACCGGAGCAGGGAGAAACCTTCTCTGCTCTGCAGGGACTGAACTTCATCAGAGAGCAGGAATTCCATGAATGTCCAGGCTTGTTCGGCAACCGGCGATTTGGCCTGTATCGCAAACGTGTAGCTCGGAATAATTCTCATGGCGCCGGAATTTCCGCTATGCGGCTTATACAGCAGCTTGGGATTGGCAAAATAGGTATACGGAACGTTGATGAAATCCGCCGGGCCCTGTATAACGGCAGAATAGAACAATTGATTCTCGGTCTCCACCGGCTCGGTGGTCATCAGCTTCTCTTGATACATCTCGTTAATCTCCCGCATCATAAAGATGAAGGCAGGGGAATCAAACTTGGCCTTGCGCGCAGCTACGTCTACGAACTGGTTATAGCCGTCGAACACCATCTCCTGAAGCAGCATATCCGGCGGATTATTCGGAAGCGCGTAGCGGTGTGCGGACCCTGCCTGCTGCCCGGACGTAATCAGCGATTTGGAGATTTTCTTCCATTCCTGCCAAGTCCAGCTCTTATCGTCGATCTCTGCTTGCTTAAGTACATCCCCGTCTCCAAGGAACGCTCTCAGGCTGAACCCGGAAGGAATGATATAGGTGCCCCCGTTCACCTTCAGGGCATTCAGCACATTCATTTGCAGGTCTTCCTGCTTCAGCGTCTTCGACTGCTTGAGGTAATCATCCATATCAAGGAATAGCTTCTTGCTCACGTAATCACTGGCGGGCAAACTGCCCGTTTCATAAATATCGGCTCCTTTGCCTGAGAGCAATGCCGTACCGGCGGTTTTCTGATACTTCTCATAATCCGGACCCTCCATCTTCTCGCTGATCCCCTTATACGCCTGAATCTGCAAATCGATATCCGGATAAGCCTGTTCAAACTTCTTCTCTACCGCACGGTAGAATTCACTATCCTGCTGAACCGATAGCGTAACAACCGTCTTCCCCCCGGTGCTTGGAGCTTCTGCACTGCTCCCCGGACTGCATGCTGTCATCATCGTTGTAAAAGCAAGGCTCATCCCCAGCCAGCCCATTTTGTTAATGATCTTCATTTTCATCCTTCACTACCTCCAATAATTGTTCGTATATTATGCCGTACTCCTGCGGCTATTGCAGACGTACGCGGTTCCCGTCCTGCAAGGGCTCACTGCTCTCCAGAATAATCATTTCGTCCCCATACAGGTTATCCGTCTGAATCATGCTGTCCGGGCCGTTCGTGATACTGGAGCGGATCTGAACCTCACGGGCGACAAACGTATTGCCTAGTGCCCCCCGCTGTTCCTCGATGGTATAGACGAAGGTGCGCCCGCCCGTCTGATGGATGGCCTTAGTCGGTATCACCACACCCTCCTGAAGAGACGGCTTCTTCATCTGGAACTGAACCTGCTCACCCCCCTGAAGCGAACCCTCATTCATTACAATGAAGACCGTCTTCTGTGCGATGCCCTCCGCCCTGCTGGTATCCTCACTGGCGGGACTTCCGGCACGCGCCTCAGCGCTCTTGATCTCTGCAATCTTTCCCGGCAATATCCGGGCCGATGGCCCCTCAGCAGAATGAACCTCCACCTCAAGCTTCTCCCCCAAGGTAATTCCCAGGCTGGATAATAGCCCCGCGTCCGCTGTGAAATCGAATTGAAATCCCTCTCGGCTGCTCGACAGCACCAGATCCGGCTCGCCCGATGACGGTATCCCCGGAAGGGCATTCAACCGGGTCACAATCCCGTCGAAGGGTGCCTTAAGCTGCTGCTCCGCAGTTAACCTCTCTCTCATCCCGGCGATTTTACGCGCCTGTCTGGCCTGCTCCTGCTTGCCTGCTTCAATCTCGCGCCGGGCCTTGCGAATCTGGAGCTCATCCCCTTCCGCATACGTCTGAATGAACTGATCCTGCAGGGTCTGCTGCCCGAGCTTTTGCTGATCCAGCAGCGCGATTTCATCCTGCAGCCCGGCTTCGGCAGACTGGCTGTCATAGACGATCAGCCTCTGCCCCTTCTTCACCCGCTCCCCCTCCTGCACAAGCACCTCCCGTGGCTTCCAGCCACTGCCATTCTGGAGCTTCACTTCATTCACGGGCCGCAGCACCCCGCTGCCCTCCAGCGTGAATTCAAGGCTCTTGCTCTGCGGCGTGACCGTCGTTACCTTGGGCAAGGTCAACGACTGCAGCGTATTGCTGAAGAAGGTGAAGAAGAGTAACACGCCCAGCAGCAGCAGGAAGGCCCTTTTAATATTTTTTTTCCGCCTGTGGTCTGCGGGCACTCCTGTAATCTCCATTTCCCCGTTCTCCTCCTATCCTCATAAGTCCCTCATATGCGAGCCCTAGCCCTTGATCCCGGATAACTGAATGCCCTCAATGAAATACGTCTCCGCATACAGGAAGATCAGCACCATCGGGGCCATGTAGATGACCGAAGCAGCAAAGGCAAGCCCCTTCTCACTGCTGACATTCGATAAGTAGACGGATAGGGGCTGACGCAGCGGATCATCCAGGAAAATCAGCGGCTGCTCCACCATATTCCAGTAATCGACGAATAAGAGAATCGTAAGCGCGGCCAGACCCGGCTGAACCATGGGAACAATAAGGGTATAAAAAATCCGTAAATGTCCGGCTCCATCCATCTTGGCCGCTTCGATATAGGCATACGGAATATCCAGCATAAACTGCCTGAGCATGAACACACCGAAGGCTGCAAAAATACCAGGCAGGATAATGGCCCCCGGGCTATTCAGCAGCCCCAGCCGGTCAGCCATGATGTAGTTGGGCACCAGGGTTACCTGAAAGGGCATCAGCATCGTCAGGACATAGACCAGAAACAGGAGCTCCCGGCCCCGGAATCTCAGCTTGGAGAATGCGTAAGCTGCCAACGCAGCTATAAGCGTCTGTCCAGCAATGATGGGCACCACCAGGAACACCGAATTCCAGAACATCGACAGGTACACCGGGCTCTCCAGCAGCACCTTGCCGTACTGCTCCAGAGAGACCTGATCGGGCAGCCATTTCAGATTGGCGAACGGATCGCTCCTGCCCTCTATGACCGTGTTCATTTGTCCGACCGGACCGTAATTGATCCCTATCTCGCGGCTACTCATGAACGAATTGATGAGCGTGACCCCAATCGGGAACAGCATCAGCAGGGCAACCACTCCCATAATGACGGTTAATATTAGCTTGGGTAAGACTTTATCCACTGGCACAATCTCTCCACCTCTATTCCATATTTCGACGATACCGGCGTTCCATGGCGAACAGCCCGAGAACAAGGATCAGAATGCCGCCGACCATCAGAGTAGATGCCGCTGTCATCTTCGGGAGGTCCAGGGACAGGAACATATTGTTCATAAAATGCTGCAGCATATAGATACTGTCATGCGGATACGGCCCGGCCAGCAGATACGTCTCCCGGAATACCTTGAAAGAGTTAATGATCGACATCATGACGACAAAAAACATCGTAGAGGTTAAGTAGACCAGCGTAATGCTCCGGAACTGCCTGAAACGGCCGGCCCCTTCAATCTGGGCGGTTTCATAATAATCCTTCGGGATCTGCTGCAGTCCGGCCAGGAACAGGATCACGTTGTACCCGATGTTTTTCCACACATACATCATCATAATTACATTCCGCGCGGCCTCCGTCTTCATCCAGTCCACCCGTGCCAGGCCGAAGCCGCTCAGCCACGCATTCAGCGCCCCGTTCCAGTCGAACAGGATCTGCCAGACCAGGATGATGGAAGCGACAGGAACAACCAGCGGGAGAACGTAAGCAGTCCTTAGCCATTTCTGAAAATACAGCTTCTTATGGAGCAGCAGCGCGAGGCCCAGCGACAGCACGATCAGCAGCGGAACACTCACCAGGCTGAAGTAGAAGGTATTGAAAGCCGCCTTGCGGAAGGAGTCGCCCGCGATCAGCTCCCGGTACTGATGCAGGCCCACATACTGCCCGTCCACCGCACGGTCCATGAAGGAATAGAACACACCCATGCCAAACGGAATCAGATAAAACAAGGCAAACCCGATGAGACTGGGTGCCAGAAATAACCAAGCCACCGATGAATCCTTACGGGCCCAATTCTTCAAGTTGCTCCCTCCTTGTATTCAAGAATAGGCCCAACTATTTAAGAACAAGTCGGGTAAAGATTAAAACTTTCTTAAATTCTCTCCGCAAAAAAGCCGCGGACGGATGTATTATCCATTCGCAGCTTTTGCAGGGCACCGCATATTTTACTTCAGGTCTGTAATCTCCATGATCTTATCCCTGAACCGGTACGTCACACTAACATTCTCGATAACCGCTGTGTCGTCGTAGGCCAGAGAACCCTCGAACGCTAACGTATCACTATGGGTCCACACCAGATGGTCCGCATAGCTGTAATTCTCGTGATCACTGCGCGTCCAAGTATCCAGCTTGCGCTGCGCACCATGTCTGATTCTCGCCGACTCTACCAGCTCCGGACTGATCGTCCCCTTCTCCACATTCAGGATTTGCACGAATTCACTCTTGTTAGAGCTGGTGACCACTGCCAGGAGCTTCCGGTCCGGGGACGCGATCATTTCTTTAATATACATGGAGGGGGACGCGAAGCTGAAATACGGTTCCAGCACATCATCTTGTATGCGCCACAGCACATTCTGGGTGCCGTAATCCGAGTAATTGTTGAATAAGGTGAATATGATGCTCCCGTCGGCCATTTTGTGGAGATACGGACTCTGGTAGCTTTTCGACAGGATATCCGTGGCAAAAGCAGCCGACTCCGCGATCTTCGCGGAATCACTGGTCAAGAAGGGCCGCAGCTTCTGCAGCGCCAGCTCCCGCGCCTTGGGATCGTTGAAGCTCTCCACCAGCCGGTTCACCGCAATATATACCTTATCATCGTTGCCGCTGGCTAACGCCTTCAGGAATTTGCCGGCCTCATACTGCGCACGGGGGGCCAGCTCCATATCCTCCGCTGTCAGATAACGGATATAAGGCTCCTCCGTTTTATTTCTGGTGTATTCTGTGGCGAGCAGCACGGTAGAAGTTGAGCTGTACACGACCAGACAGGCGACTACGGCGATCCATCTTTTGGAGAACCTGTGTCTCCTGCCCCTGCCCCTTACTCCGCTGTGTTCAGCTGCCGCAATCAGCTCCTCGTCAATCTGCCCAATCTCCTTATACAAGTCCTCCCGTTTCATAGGTGAACGCCTCCCTGGTCTAAATGAACTCTAAGCTTGTTCCGGGTCCTGAATAGGCTCGACTTCACCTTACTGCTGCTCATACCGAACCTGTCGGCGATGGCTTCTATCGAATCCGCATACCAATACCGTCTGACAAAAAGCTGCCGCGCCTCTTCCTCCAGCCCGTACAGGAATTCGTTGATTAACCGCGCGGTTTCACCGGCGGCAACCTCGGTCTCCACCGTCTCTGCTGCGGGCAGGCAGTCCTCCAGCTCCTCCAGAATCACCTCAAGCTGGCGGCTCCGCTTCTTGGCCGTATTATAACCATGCTTGTCGAGCGCGATATTGCGGGTGATCCGCCCCAGAAATACCTTCAGTCTGCGGGGCAGATTAGGCGGAATAGCGTTCCACGCGGCTAGATAGGTGTCGTTCTCACACTCTTCCATATCGGAGGGGCTTGCGACAATATTCCTGGCGATCGCCCGGCAGTAAGCACCATATTTGTTCCGGGTCTCCGTGATGGCCTGCTGTGAGCGCTGTAAGTATAGCTGGACTATCCCCTCATCTTCCATCTGCTATTCTCCTTTTACGTCCTCTTATGTATATAGTAGAGAATGCTTAGCATCCGTTGCATCCCTCTCACCAAAAATGCGATTAGCGCCCGGTTCATCACCGTTACGCTAATCGCATCCTGATTCCAACCTTAGATTAAAGCGTCGAAATGGCCCTCCGCATCCACCGTCGCCGTCCGGGGATCGGTCTGGCCGATACCCTTAAGGCCGCCCTTCCACTCCATCCGCCAGGGCGGAGCCTGAACATTCTGGGCGGCGGCACTCACATCCGTGACCGCGCTGCTTCCGGCTTTGTGCGCGAGCTGAACCTCAAGGAGACGGATCTGCCGCTGGAGCTGCTCCCGGCGGTAGGATGTCGCCTGCCCGCCCTGCGCCGCGTTCACCCGGTCCAGCTCCATCATCAGCCGGTTCCGCTGCTTCTCCAGGGAACTGACATCGCTCTGTGTGCCGCCGTAGGCCATGATGACCTGTACCGGACTGATTCCTGATACACTCTGTCCTAGCATGATCCATCCCTCCAGTCCTTGGCCCCCGCCTCAAATCCAGATATTTGGAAGCTTCTATTCCTATCTATTACCCTGCTGCTCCCGGTATGACAACATTAAGATGCACTACTGAATTTCATTCTTTGAAAAATCTCCGAAAACAATTTACATAATATCCTATATATGGTATCCTCGATGTGGATGCGCTTACATAATATGTCGGGAGAGGAGGAGGCGGCTCCGTTTCTGTAGAGGGAAGGCAATTAGGCTTCACCAATCGAATCAAGGAGGAGATATGAAATGAAGAAAATAATGACCCGAATTGCAAGTCTGGCTCTGGCGACAGTACTGCTGTTGCCTGCAATGTCTTTTGCATCACCTGTGACAGAGGAGCAGGATTTGAGCCTCTCTGCGGATGCCGCTGCGGCTGTAACCAGCACCATCACTCCCGCTCCGCAAGGCTATGACGGATACCGCAATAATATTCCGCACGGCAACGTACAGCAGATTTCTTATTATTCGACTACCGTAGGCAAGTCAAGAAACGCGATGGTATACACCCCTCCAGGCTATACCCCTTCCAAGACCTACAATGTTCTCTACCTGCTGCACGGCATCGGCGGGGATCAGAACGAATGGCTGAACGGGATGAATCCGCGGAACATTCTGGACAACCTGTACTCCCAGAATAAGCTGGAGCCGATGATTGTCGTGTTCCCGAACGGCCGCGCTATGGCGGATGACCGCCCAATCGGCGATATTTATGCTGCCGACAAGGTAGCTGCCTTCGAACGGTTTGAATTCGATCTGATCAATGACCTCATTCCTTACGTTGACTCTCACTTCCCGGTATACAAAAACAAGCAAAACCGTGCCCTGGCCGGATTATCCATGGGCGGCGGACAGACCCTGAACTTTGGCCTGAAGCATCTGGACAAGTTCTCCTGGATCGGCGCGTTCTCTTCTGCTCCGAATACGAAGTCGGCCTCACAGCTGATCACCAATCCGGCGCAGACGGCCAGCCAGCTGAAGCTGCTCTGGATCTCCTGCGGCGCCTCGGACGGCCTGCTCTATGTCAGCCAGAATTTCCATAACAGCCTGACCAGCATGAACGTTCCGCATCTGTGGTATCTGGATGTAGGCGGACATGAGGGCAAGGTCTGGAGCAGCGGACTGTATCAGTTCTCGCAGCGGATCTTCAAGTAATCCTGATCATAGCCTGCCTTCCCCTGATCCGCTAAGGTAAGGGGAGGGCAGCATTTCAAGATGAGCCCGGCCATACTACAAGGAGGGCAATACGATGGATCCAATAATCGATTACTATGATTCCTATGATGAGGAGGGAAGGCTGTTCAGGGATAACGGGCATCAGATCGAATGGATCACAACGATGTCTTACTTCAAAAAGCTGTTTAAGCCGGAAACCTACATTCTTGACGGCTGTGCAGGAACGGGGAATTACTCCTTTCAGCTTGCAGAAATGGGGCATAAGGTAGTTGCCGGAGATATTGTTCCTCATAATGTAGACATCATCAGAGAGAAGCAGCGCATACGCCCGGTATTGGCTGATATGTATACAGGAAGCATCACGGATTTATCACGTTTTGACAGCGAAACCTTTGATGTTGTTTTGAACATGGGAGCCTTTTATCATATCGGCAATGAAGACCGGCAGCTTGCCATGACCGAATGCCTGCGCGTACTGAAGCCGGGCGGGTTACTCGCGGTCTCCTATATTAACAATGCCGCCGTTTCGGTATTGAGCATAAGTGATAGACTCAGCAACATGGAAGATGTACTTACCTGGCATACCAACCAGACGAAGGATGGTCTATTCCTACATATGTCACCTCAGGAAATGGAACACATGGCCGCAGCCTATCATACAGAGATCGTTGCCCATCTTGGAACAGACGGGATCGGCTATCTTCTAGCTAACCATATTAATGGGGCGCAGCCAGAAGATTTCGAACACTGGCTTCAGTTTCATCTGCGGACCTGTGAGGATAAGAGTCTGCTCGGATATAGTTTGCATGCACTGGCGATTGTGCGGAAAGTGTAAACACAGACTCACTCCCCATAAAGCAAAATAGGCTGCACGCTCATCGCGTGCAGCCTATCATGATTGATCCTCTCCGCTACTATTTGCCCGCTCTACCCAAGCTCCGTATAAATCTGGAACGTCACCCCGTACTTGTCTGTCAGATCGCCGAAGCCGGGGCTGAACGGCTCCTCCCGAAACGGCATATTGACTTGACCGCCCTCCTGCAGCGCATCAAAAATTCTCCGCGACTCCTCCACACTATCCGTTGTAATGCAGATGGTTACCCGCTTGCCGCTCTCAACCGGCGTACCGCCAGGAGTATCCGAGAACATCAGCTCCGTGCCGCCCACCTGTACCTTGGCATGGGCCACCAGGCTTCGTACCTCATCCGGGAACGTGTCCGGGAGGTCCGGCATATCACCGTACGTCAGGATGGAGAGAACTTCAGCACCCATAGTCTGTGCATAGAACTGAATAGCCTCCTGCGTGCGCCCCTCCAGAGTGATGTAGGGAGTAAGTTTGACTGTCATTGTGTGTTCCTCCTTGAGTTCGGATTGGAATTGCCTGTGTGATTCATTAGTATAGACGTTCTAGCCGCGGAAGAATCATCGGTGCTCCGGCAATCCGAAGCGAATAAATAATTCAGTATCTATAAAATGATGAACATGCGCGATCTTCCCCCCGCTCAGCTCAAGCACATGAATTGCCCACGGGACCAGTAAACCGTCTTCTCCAGAGGGAACATACTGGGCAACGGCGGGCCGGTTCCCGTTCACCCGGACCGGCATCAACCGCGAGCCCACACAGTGACTGCGTGTGATCTGGTAGAAGGCCGCAAGATCCGCGCTGCCTTGCACCCACATCGTAAATGGCGGCATCGACAGGCTGCCGTTCTCCTGGAATAAGGCTAACAACGCAGCTATATTGTATTGTTCAAACGCCTCCACATAGCGGGTAATCAGTCCTTCGTCCACCTCGTCATCGTCTGCCTGCAAGGCCTCGGACCGGAGCTGTGCCTTGGCTATGGTTGCCCTCGCCCGCTGCATCGCACTGTTCACTGCGGCCACGGTCATCTCCAGTGCCCCGGCGGTCTCGGCTGCCGACCACCGGAAGACCTCCTGCAGAATCAGCACGGCACGCTGGCGGGGCGGCAGCAGCTGAAGCAGTGCAATGAAGGACAGCCGCAGGGTCTCTCTGCTGACCAGGATATTACCAGGGTCATCCACATGGCCCGGAGCGGGCCAGATCCAGGAATGCTGCGGCAGAATCTCCCTAGGCTCTGCAACCACAGCGGCCGGTTCCGAGAGATCCATCGGCAGTGCCCGCCGCTTGGCGCTCCTCAGCCGGTCGAGACAGACATTGGTAGCAATCCGGTACATCCAGGACCTGCGAGAGGCCTGCTGCCTCATCTGCTCCTGGTGCTTCCAGGCCCGGATCATAGTATCCTGGACGGCATCCTCCGCCTCGAAGATGGAACCCATCATCCGGTAACAATACCCGGTTAGCTCGGAGCGCATGTCCTCCAGCCCGTTCAGGGTCTCGGGGGTCGCATTGGTCTCTGGAGTCTCATAGGTCTCATGATGATGATTCAATTCAGACAGTCTCTCCTTCATGACCCGTCCAGCTCTCCCTCCATGAACTGTATGAGGTAGTGTTCAGGCTGCACAACAAATTCCGGGAAGCTGCACAGATCTGCATACGTCTGATGCTCCAGATCATAACAGCCGAGCTGCCCCTTCTTCTGCGGATTCCAGACCAGCACCAGACCGGAATAATTGTCAATATCGGCAGACAGGCGCAGCAGCTTGCGCCGACCGGCCTTCATCTGAACAGTATCGGTGAAGCTGAAGAAGTCGATGTACCCAATCTCATACTCATTGGGGGCAAGCGTCAGGCGCAGCTCATCCCCGGTAAGGAATTGGACCAGTTCACCCGGCAGTTTATATTTGGCCAGCTCCGCTTTCTTGTTCGCTACATTATGGACATCCGGCGGTTCCAGCGATTTCAGGTATTCCGCCATGGCGGTATGCTTGCTGCTGACCGCAATCGTATACGGCCGCTCGCCGTCCTTCTCCGTCATCATAATGTCTGCGCCTCGCTCAACCAGGAAGCGGACCATGTTCAGATTCCCCATCCGGGCAGCCACCGTCAGCGGTGTCGCCCCGTAAGGATAGACCATATCCGGCTTGTGGTAGTTGATATCCACTCCCATATCCAGCAGATAGGTAAGCGTCTTCAGATCATGGTTCGAGGCGGCCTGCCGCAGCACGGCACCGGCATGTTGCCGGATGTCCAGACCCAGCTCATGGATCAGCGGGATATTCTTCTTGTTGCCGTAGTACGCCTGTGAATAAGCGCCCGATCCTGTCCTGCTGAGCAGGTCAAGCTTCGCGTCCTGTGCAGCAAGGTAGCGGACGAGCTCCTCCTTGCCATAACGGACCGCCCGCAGGAAGGCCGGATTCTCGCGGACATTCAGCTTCGCGCCATGCTCCACCAGCAGCTTCACCACCCCGGTCTGCTGCGTGATAATCGCCAGGTCGAGCGGGCTGACTGTGGTACGCTTGCTAAGCTCCAGCTCTGCTTCGATATCCCAGCCCGCCTTGATGGCAGCCTGCAAAGCCGGAACATCCCCCTGATAGATCTGCATCGCCCGCTCCGGCAGCACCTCGAATTTCCCTATGTCCTTCAGGACAATCATCCGCACTCCTCCTTATTCTTCACTCCTATGCATACGACTCGCATCCCTTCGACAGAAGCCACTCTTTCAGCTTGGCAGATACCTGCCCGGCAGCCTGCTCATAGAAGACGGCTACCTCCTGCCCACCCGCCAGATTCAGGCGGATATAGCCCCCCAGCTCCCGATAGAACAGGTAGCAGACATAAGGATTCTCAATGAAGAGATCCGGCGGATGGTCCGCCCGGTAGAGGTCAGCCAGCTCCGTGAGCGCCAGCTGGCCCGCTCCCGGCGGCATCCGCAGGAAGACATGCTCGCGGGTTCCCGTCCACGGCTCATAATAGACGCTCTCCTCCTGGCTCCGCCCATAGATCCGGCGGTAGATGCCATCCAGAATCAGGGCATAGCCAACAGCCTCTTCCCCTTCCCCGGCAGACAGCGGGATCGCTTGAATCTGCTCTGCATGACGGGGCAGCCACAGCAGCCCGCTCACCCCGGGATGGACTGCCAGGAAATCACCGTCCACGGTGGTTCCTATAGCCGTACACTCGCCGATCTGCTGCTCCGTTATAGGACTGTCTTCATCATGCTCCCATAACCCATATTCGGCAAAAGGCCGCAGCACCTCCGGGTCAGGAGCCTGCACATTCATCCAGCCCCGATACGTCCCTTCGCCGTACTGCTGCAAGAACTTGGTATAGGCTGGCGGATACAATTCTGCGTTCTCCGCTTCAAGCAGGTGCCTGAGATGCTCTGACAACCCTTTGGTTTCAGATACGATATACATTCGTCATTCCCCCGGTTTCCTGCATGAGTTATTCATCAATAACCTTACTCTGCGGCTTCCGCCAGCCAAGCCTGCATCGCCGGAGTATCCGCCCGGTTCAGCCGCAGAGCAATGTCCGTATTCCCCTCATCCGGCGGCATCACCTCGGCAAGCACGCATACGTCCTCACGCGGCTGATTGAGAACGAACAGCCCCTCAGCATCCAGCATCCTCATCGCCAGCTCAATGGCCTCCAGCCGCAGCCCGAATTCATGGTTCCATGCATCACCCTCAAGCTCGGCAATAGAAGGGCGCGCCTGGAATAACCGCTTGACCTCATCGAAATGCTCATCCCCGAAGCAGCAATAAGGCGAATCGGCGTAAGACCATTTGATCAGCTCGGCGATTTCTGCTGCTGGTATGCTGCCACCTTCTGCCTGTCTTGCCGCTTCCTGCTCCAGCGCTTCCCGTGACCAAGCGGAGAGGCTTGGCGCATGTCCCTCGCCCGTTGTATATAGCGTACAGTAATAATAATGCTCCCCATTAGCAAAAAGCTCGCGGAACGACCTCCGCGCCGCCTCCACGATCTCCGCCGCCAGCCGCTGTATTTCCAGTCCCGCATTCATGGCTATTTCCTCTCGTCGATCAGCTGTTCCAGAAATCCGGCGAACGTGGGGGCGTATTCCTCAATCAGATCATTCATCAGGTCATAACGCATGACCGGGAATTCTCCCTGTTCATCAGGAGCAGAAGTATCGAAGTAATACAGCTCATCACTGTCCGGCACAAACAGATCCAGCCGGTGCGGGAACCGGCTGACCCACCAATCCTCCACCAGGTTCAGCCTGTGGATATACAGCAGATCCCAGTCGGTATACTCCCTATCCTCAGGAGCAACCAGCGTCAGAATTTGCCCGTCCCCCAGGCTCCCACCCCCATAACGGGTCAGCCACCAGCGGTAGGACGGCGGCAGCTTGAAGCCTAATTCCGCCTCGGCTTCGGTAATCCAGCTCTCCTCGGCCCCATGGCCCGGAAACCACCTTATCGCGGAAGGCTTACTCAATTTCTCGGTCAGACGCTCATACATAGATGTACTCCCCTTTCCCTGCTAAGGGATGATTATAGATTGTCAGGATGAACAGCAACGGGCGCATCATCATTCATGCGCAGCAGAATATACTCGGCCTCTTCCAGCGGCAGCTTCAACGTCCGGCTAACCTCATGGAGTCCCATCTCCCGGGAGAGGAGGAGGCGTGCCTGATGGATTTTCCCTTCCAGCCAGTTATTGGCCAGCATCCAGCTTTTCACCTGTTCCAGCAGCTCCGCTTGGGCAGTTTTACCGGCATGCTTGGTATATTTAGATACAGACTCTGCCAGATAGCTGTACAGGTGAATGCCCAAGGCCTCGCGCTGCTCATTCTTGGACATACGCTGGTACAACTCGTAGCTTAGGCTGAGATCCAGATAGAGGGTATGATCCCCGCTGTCAAAGCGTCTGAACGTTCTCCGCCCGTAGCTATCAGGCAACACCCGGAACACCACAAAGATACCATAGGGAAACTCCCATGTATTCGCCAGTTCCTCTAACGGCATCAATTCATCTCTAAGTACACCCACACATGTTCCATGGGTATCCAGCGTAAAACCCAGCTGCATATCAGCACCCTCCCCCCGCTTAAGACACCCTTGATTTATTTTCCCCTTCTATAGGCATCTGCCAGTTGGACCAGATACCAGACAGCCGCACCGGTCAGGGCTGCGAACAGCAGATTAATACAGCCGAATACAAGAAATAACTTGGCTTTGCCCGGCCCGATCCGCACAGCAGCAACAAGCTGGAGAATCGCAGGGAGCAGGAACATCAGCCAGGAGACGGTGATCAGCTTTTCGGTCTTGAAGCTCCACCATACCGCACAGCATGATAGAGCGAGCACGCCCCAGGTACAGATCAACTTCAGCGCCATCTGTTCCCCTCCCTTTCATGGATAACCCGGTACATCAGCTAGACCCTGGTGGGCCATTGATCACGAGCCCATATTGTCTGACCATCCAGGAGTTGCTTAAATCTTCAGCCGCCGCACGGCTTATGCGTACAGAGGGCTTCTGTTCCTCCATCGCCTTCGGGTCTTGCGCGTAGAAGCGGAGAGGCTTGGTCATTTTTTGAATAGAGCCGGTAATTCCCTTGTAGAGGGCATAGCTCAGCGGCTTGTGCTCCCGGACATCCTCATAGAGATAATACTCCCCTTGCTCATCCTGAGCATTGACGCAGTGCCCCTTAGGGCAGGAGATCATAATGCAGGGCAGCTCGTTCTCTGCCCATTGCCCGTGATAGGGAATAGAAACACCCTCATTTCTCGCAAAAAAACCAAAGCTCTCCGTGTCCGGCAGAACCGACATCGAATAGATGAAGAAAGGGCGCACCCCGCTCGCTTTTTCAGCAGCTATATAATATTGATAGAAGGCGCGATACGCCTCCACTACCTGATTCTGATCATGCTCTGTATGGGTATTATTGGTTAAATAGTACCGCACCTGCGTAGGCTCCAGAAGCTCTACGACTCTCTTAAGCTCCTCGGGGGTGATGAAGAAGCGCAGCTTGTAGAACCCGCTGTTTTTTAGCATCTTCTTCTACCATTCATACGTAACAAAGCGTGCTCTGAGCGTCTCTTCATACGGCAGCCAATCCGCATCGCTCCATAGTGACATTCCAGTAATTTCGGACAGCCGCTCCACCGCTTGCTCCGGGTTCGTAAGGCTGATGAATGCGCCGAAGTTCTCCTGCTCCGCTTGCATCCCGAGCACCCGCTGGATATATTCGTCAGCTATGCGCTCTTCCCGCAGCTGTTCATATTCTTCCCGGGTCCAAGGCTCACAGAAGATTCGTTCGGCCTGGATCTCCCCCTGCTCAAAGAACGACAGCTCGAAGATCTCCTCATTCATGTATGCCACCGTCATCACCGGCTCCTCCAGCAGCGCGGACAAGGTTCTGCCAGCCTTTTTCACCGTACCCCATACGAAATAATCGTGAAGCACGCTGATCCAGCCCTCATTACTTTGGCTTACATAGATAACGGCCTTACGCTCCGGCGTCTCAGGATAACCCAGTACTTTGCCATGCTTGCCGGTCAGCTCCTGTAAGGCTTGAAGGGTCTTTTTCAGGTCACCTGACTTGATATGCAGATTTGCAAACGATCTTCCCACGGGTGGATGGCCTCCTTTAATGGCTTGTCTATAATTACTTGGCATACTAACATATAAACTAGATTTCATTTATTTTACCAAATTAATGCAAGGAGGAGCCACCTTGAATAAGAAATTCCTCTTAGCCAGATGGCAGGACGACCAGCTCTCTGAAGTGAACCGCCGTCTAGCGGCTATTTCAGGTAAACATAATCTCCATCAAAAAGACCGCTCCTTTCCCACCTCCCCTTATGGACAGACGGAAACAGGACTCAAGGATTACCGGGGAGTTACCCTGACCGAGAGCATACAGTACCTCACTCTACAGGATATTGATTTCTCTTATTCACGCTTCGAGGATTCGGCAAGCCCCAACACCTCAACGCTCACTCATTGTCGTCTGGATGGGGTAAGACTCGACAACAGATTCGTGACCCATACCTTTGGCCACTGTTCCTTCCGGGGAGCGAAGCTGAATGGTGCCAGAATAAGCAAGGCGTTCCATGATTGTGATTTCACAGGCTGCAACTTAAGCAAAGTGATCGCAAATGATGTGTCTTTCACCCGCTGCCGCTTTGATGACGCCAACTTCCGCAGTGCCTTATTGTTGTATTGCCGGTTCGAGGAATGCAGCTTTGAGGGGGCGCTGTTTCAAAACGGCTCGATCGCCGGAAGCCGCTTTGCGGCAGAGGCCCGCTTGCTCCCTGAGTGGGGGAACACGGTAATGGATCATGTTAAATTTGAGGAGTGATGCAGCCTGGAATAGATCCGCATATAACCATCCCGATTAGCCATAATAATACAGATTCTCTCATCCCACCCAAAGGAGCAGTTGATCTTGAAAAAGCTATGGCTAATGGTGTTTACTCTGGGGCTCGTATTCAATCTGACGCAAGCCGGAGGAATGGTGCAGGCCCAGGCAGGCGGCGGCAAAAAGGAGGCGGCCTGCTGGAGCCCGCAGAAGGTGCAGCTGAGAAGCGATATGCAGCAGGTGTGGATTGACCACACCATTTGGACGCACAACTATATTGTCAGCGCCCTCTACAATAACCCGGACCAGAAGGAAGTGTTAGCGCGGCTGCTAAGGAACCAGGAGGACATCGGTAATGTCTTGGGGCCTTATTACGGGGAGGCGAACGGCAACAAGCTGGCCGGACTGCTCAAGGAGCATATTCAGATTGCCGGGCAGATCGTCGCTGCCGCCCAGAAAGGTAATGCGGCGGAGGTGCAGAAGCTGCAGGCGGATTGGCACCGGAACGCCGATGAGATTGCCCAGTTCCTGAGCGGGCTGAACCCGAACTGGTCCGTGAAGCAGGTGCAGGACATGCTGTACGAGCATCTGCAGCTCGTCACGGACATCGTGCTTGAAATCCTCAAAGGAGACTACGCCGCTTCTATTGCTGCCACCGATAAAAACGAGGTCCACATGATTCATTTTGCCGACCTGCTGACCGAAGGCATTGTGAAGCAGTTCCCGGAGAAATTTAAGGGAAAATAGACTGACCGTCCCGTAGGCGGACGAACCTAGCAGACATACAAACAGGCTTTTCACCCTCCCCCTAGGGATTGTGAAAAGCCTGTTTCTACGTTTAATCTCTCCGCGCTTTAGTAGATCTTGCCCAGCAGTGCGGCCACTTCCTCCAGGGTAAGGCCGAATGACCTGTAATACTGAATGTCGCTCTCCATCTGCTTCAGGACCATTTCATTACGAATGCACAGCATCTCCTCCGGCGTGAATTCGGCGACAAAGCAGCCTTTGCCGGTTACCGTGTTAATCAGCCCGCTCCGTTCCAGCTCCTCCCACGCCTTCTTCACCGTGATGACACTGACACCAAGCTCCAGCGCGGCCTGGCGGATCGGCGGCAGGCAGTAGCCGCTCTCCAGCTCCCCTTGGAGAATCTGGGCGCTGATCTGTTCATACAGCTGCTGATAGATCGGCTTCTCGGAGGTGCTGGATATTGTTACATTCATAGAATCTCCACTTTCAGGAATCGTCTTACCGCCATCCGGTAGGCCAGCAGGTTACAAGCAATGAAGATCAGGACGCCGCCGGCCAGAATGGAGAGCTGCAGCCCTGTCCGGTCCAGCCCGGAGCCGTAGAACAGGCTATGCAGCCAATCATTCTGGATACCTGCCCACTGGACCAAGGTGGCGAACAGGACGGCTGCAACGGTCGATGCTGTGGTTGCTAGACCATACTTATAGGCTGTCTTATAGTATATCGGAATGAAGATGAGGTTGAAAAGAGCCATCATCAGGAAACACATTCCCCAAAAGCCCATATGCGGCGCAAAGAAGAAATATTGCATCTTCGGGTATAGCTGAAAGGTAAATATACTGGCAATCATGGCGACCAGCAGATGCATCAGCTCCAGAATGACAAGTACAGTGACTCTGGACTTCACAATATCGCTTTTGGTCACAGGCAATACGGTGCTGAACATCAGATCATTCTGGCTTTTGAAGCCGCCGAAAATATTCGGTACCGTGATGAAGCAGAAGTACAGCGGGACCAGGAAATAGAGCCAGCCGGGAATCAGCATAAGGCAGCCCATCAGGAAGGGCAAGACGAAGAACCAGGGATTGACGCCTAACTTCAAATCCTTCAGCACCAGATTATACATAGACACCCTCCTTTTTGGCAAAGTAGATCATGATGTCATCGAGAGTCGGGATAGCCGTGCTAAACGTCCAGGCGGGATCGAGATCCCGGGTATGGATCAATCCGGTGAAGCCGAAGGAGTTGATTTTGTAGGAGATCAGCTTCCCCTTCACTTCGTTAAGCCGGGACTCGCTGCCGTTAAGTAACCGGTAGGATTCCTTGAACTCGTTCTTCTCGCTACTTGCCACAATCTGCCCTTGTTCAATAAAGGTGATGTAGTCGGCACAGCGTTCGAGGTCAGAGGTAATATGAGTGGAGAAAAGGATGCTGATCTCGCCGCCCATGATAAGCTCCTGGAAAAGATCCAGCAGATCGTCTCTGGAGACCGGATCGAGTCCGCTGGTCGGCTCATCCAGAATCAGCAGCTTGGCGCCATGCGACAGGGCCAGAGTCAGGCTGTACTTCACCTTCATCCCGGTGGACAGCTCCGCGATTTTTTTGTTCTCATCCAGCTTGAACCGCTCCAGATACTTGTAATACGTGTCATCATTCCAGTTCTTATAGAACTTCTTCGTGATGCCCGTCAGCGTCTTGATCCGGCTGCGGGTGTAGAAGTTAATATCGCCGAAGGCACAGCCGATGTCCTGCTTCAGTTCCATCTCATGCTCCGCGATATTCTTGCCCAGAATGTGAATCTCGCCGCTGTCCATCTGAATCATATTTAGAATGGATTTGATCGTCGTTGTTTTGCCGGCGCCGTTCACGCCGATGAAGCCCATAATATATCCCTGCTCCAGTTGAAAAGATACGTCTTTGAGCTGAAAATTCGAATATTTCTTATTCAAGTGTCTAACATCCAAAGCCAGCATAACTAACCCCCTCAACAAATTGTGTATTCCGTGTATACACAATGTATCATGGAGATTTCACAAAGTCAACGGTCGGGTGAAGATTAGGCTGCCGCCTCCGCAGGCATCTCCTTCGGCTTACGCCGGAAGAACGGCTTGCCCTTAGACCAGTTAATGAACGGCTGCTCGATAACATAAAAGGAGAGCGTCGCGGCCAGATACGAGATGGCAACAACGGTGAGGCTGATGCCCAGCCAGCGCCACACATCCCTGACCCCGGAATAATGGAAATCCTGAATGCCGTACTTCTCGATTAAGGTAATGAACAGATAGTGCCATATGTAGAGGCCGAAGGACACTTTGGCCGTATACCGGAAAAAGCGGTTATCCAGCACACGCCCGGCGTACCGGCTGAAGGGTGCCGAGAACAGCACGATGCCGAACAATATAGCATAGACCGGGAACATATACGGCTGCTGCTGGAGACTGAAGTCGAATTCGCCTGCATGGCGCATCCGCCAGATCAGGAGACCGGCAAGACACAGAGCAAGTACTGCGGCGGCATCGAACACGCCGAGCTTGCTGAGCCGTTCCACTCTGGAGCGGCGCTGCAGCAAGGCGTTCGTTATCCCCGCCGCCAGAATCCCAATGGTGAAGTGGCCGAAGAAGCCGACTGGATTGTATCGCGGCATCCAGAATTTCGCGCCGCCTACCTGGCCATAGTCCCAGCCCCGGCCCTGCTCGCTTGGAGTAAACCAATGATGAATGAGGGCATTGGCAGCAAGCACCAACCCAAATACGGCGACCCAGAACAGGATCGCCTTACCGAAGGAATGCCGCTTGCCAAGCATGAATAACACCGCCATGAAGAGTGGCATCAGCAGGTAGCAGAATACCTCGAAGCTGATCGACCAGAGCGGCCCGTTCAAGTCGGAGGGGAAGAACGTGGTGTAGTGAAAGCCCGATGTGAAGGTGAAGGCCGCTGCAATCCGCCGCCCCAGGAACTCCATAGGAATGTCCAGCCTCCAGGTCAGGAGCAGACACACCAGCAGTGACACATAGAAACCGGGCATAATTCTAGCGGCACGGCGCAGGGTGTACGTCCGCAGGCTCGGATACGGACCATTATTCAGATACGCACTCCAGAAGGGGAACGACAGCAGGAAGCCGCTTAGCAGAAAAAACAAGCTGACCCCGCTGTTCCCCAGAAGCAGCACGGATTGCAGATCCTGGAGCCAGGGTTTTTGTGCGGGCATGATCAGCTTTTGCGACAAGTGATGCAGAATAACAGATAAGCAAGCGATTGCACGAACACCATCCGCTCCAGATAAACGGGTACTGCCCAGACGAAGGTTTGACATCAGCTCAACTTCCTCTTTTCATGAGTGATTCCTGAACGGATGGCCACCAGCAACACAACCACCATAGCTGCCGGACGCAAGCAGGATAATCGAGGACTGAAGCACCGAAGCCGTAAATTCACCACTCCTATTCGCCTAACCGATATACGCCGATATCAGGTACTCCTATCTTTCAATACACGATGGATAAATCCTTCCGCTCTCCCGCATTCTGCCAAAATATTTCAGAGGTTGCCCCGGCTGGCCAGCACATGATCAAGGAATTGCACGGCATCACTGTTGAACTTCCACCCTATGCCGAACTGATCCACGATCATCCCGAAGCACGAAGACCATGGAGTGCTGGAGAGCGGCATGATAACCGTCCCCCCCTGGGACAGCTGATTATAGTACTCTTCGAGCTTCTCCTTGTCCTGAGTGACCAGGCTGATCATGATGTTGTTCCCCTTCACCAGTTCGCCTGTGACCTGCTGCATAGAGGGCAACAGATCGGACATCATAATTGTCCCTCCCTCGAATGCTATAGAGGACTCCATAATCATCGCTAACTCATTGGCCGGCAGGGGGTAGTTCGGGTCCTGGGGAATATCTCCAAATTGGACCTTTTTCACGGTTGTAGCCTGCAAGGCCTCCGCATAGAATTCAATCGCTTGCCCGGCAACACCATCGAAATTAAGATAAGCAATAGCTGACATAGAGCATAACCTCCCTCATAAGATAAATGTAGTATAATACACGATAGGTGACGGCTATATGTCACCGTTTCACACTTCACTCAAGAAAGAGGGAACCGGATGGACAAGGTGGAGCGGTTGATTACCATCATCATGATTCTGCTCAAAAAAGACATTGTGCCCAGCACTGAATTCGCACAATTATTCGGCGTGTCCAAACGGACGATTCTCCGCGATATGGAGACGCTCAGCCTGGCGCACATTCCGATATACGCCACACCCGGCGTGCAGGGCGGCTACGGCATTATGGAAGAATACAAGATGGACAAGCGGCTGCTAAGCAGCTCCGACCTGGAGAATATACTGGCTGCACTCGGCGGGCTGGGGCAAATTCTGATCAGTGAGGATGTAGCTATGACGATTCGGAAAATAGAAGCAATGGTTAGCCCGCTCACTTCTAAGGGGTCGGTTCAGCTGTCCTTCTATGATTGGGAGGGACGCGCGGAGCTTGCCGGAGCCATGAAGCTCTGTCAGGAGGCCATCGCCGGGAGCTGGCTGCTCTCTTTTGACTATACTGATAGAACAGGTACTCCCACAAAACGGACCGTGGAGCCTTATCAGCTTCATTTCAGTGAATCAAGCTGGTATCTGAAGGGCTTCTGTCTGGAGCGGATGGGGGCGCGGATGTTCAAGCTCTCCCGGATGGAGCAGCTGAAGCCGAAGGAACAGACCTTCAGCCCCAGAGCCGAAATGCTGAATCAGGCACGGGAGGCTGAAGTTCCTCCGCAGTTAACCGAAGTGAAGGCGCTGATCTCGCCGGGCATCAAGGATCAATTCATTGAACGGTACGGCCGCAAGAGCATCGAAACCTATAACGCGGAACAACTGCTGGCTACGTTCTATATTCCGCAGCACCCGATCGGATATCAATTCCTGGCCGGCTTCGGCACCCATCTGGAGATTATGGAGCCGAAGGATTACCGTGAAGAATTCCGGAAGTACCTGCTTGAAATGATGAGCCGGTATGCATAAAAGTCACTATACGGAGAGGCCGGCTGTCACGAGGCTAGCTTTCCCCCGTACGGTTCAATGGTAATGAGGATGCGCTTAGACCGGTGACCACAGCGGCCAGCGACAGACCATATTTAAGTTATCTCCGTGCAGCTCCGCGGTCAAAGTACCGTTCATCTTGTTCATGAGGCTTTTGGCAATGGACAGTCCCAATCCTGAGCCTTGCCCTGACCGGGTACGGTCCACCGTATAGAAGCGGTCGAACAGCAGCCTCACATCCATGTCGGATAGGTCCTTCGCTTCGTTCACAATCCGCAGCTCTGCTGTCGTCTCCCGCTGCTCGAAACAGATGAACACCGGGCCGGTAGCGTGCTTCAACGTATTGATAAGCAGGTTCTCAACGACCCTCCGCACGGCCGATTCGTCAGCATAGACTGCTACCGGTTCCTTGGGGAGCCAGATGTCCGGCATCAGTCCCCGCTCATTAAACGAATCGTAGAAACCGACCAGTGTGTCCGATAGCAGAACCGTCATTACAATCCGCTCGGTTTTAAGCTGATAATCCGCAGATTCGATTAAGGACAACTCAAAAAAATCGTTCAACAGGGCCTGAAGCCGCTTTGTCCGGTTTTTGACAACGCTCAGATATTCGCGCTTCTCATCAGGCGTTATCGGCTCTACTTCCAGCAATTGAATATAGCCAAAGATGGAGGTTAGCGGCGTACGGATATCATGAGAGATGTTGGCAATTGCCTGACGCAGCTCATTCTCTGTCTGCCTGCGGTTAGCCTCCGCTTCAACAATCAGATCGGATTGGAGGTTAATCTGGCCTGCTAGCGCTTCGAGGTGCTTGTCAAATAGCGTGACCTCCAGCTTTTTACCAGTGGCTCGTTCGTTATAGCGGCGAAGCTGCCTAGTCATCCTCACCAGCTCCCGCCTCAGCACTAGAAGATGGGCCAGCAGGAGAGCCGCCGCTGTAACCAATATGAGCATTACGATGAACAAGACTCTCCGCCCCCTTCTCTTACTTAATTTCCTTCTTGCGGAATACGAGAACGCCCAGCAGCCCGGATACAACTATCGTCAGCAGCGGTGCCAGCAGGAGAGCCGGCAGATCGCTACCATCCATATGAGTCTTGCCGATTTCACCCAGCAGCTTGAAGACCGAGTAATCGTACACCGTAGCTAGAACCGGGATATACTCCGCCAAGGATCCCAATATCATATTAATAGCCAGGAAGAAGATCATCAGGAAGCTGATGGTCTTGCCGCTCTCGGCGAACACCGCTGTGAATAAAGCCCCGATTGCTGCGTAGGCAGCCGTGTACAACAACGTGAATCCGAGGGCCCGGGGGATGAAGAGAGCATCCACTCCCTCCGGCAACTGGCCGAAGCCTGAAATCATTGATACTTCGGCCAAGCTGAGCAGGGGAAATATCAGAGAAATCACCATAGCTCCCGCTGAGAATCCAATCAGCTTGGCTGTGTAGAGCTTCCCTCTGTCGTTGCCCGACGAAGCGGCCGACTTCATGACACCTGTCGTATATTCGCTGGCAATGAAGAATCCGGCCAACGCAGCCACGCTGAATTTAATAACATAACCATTGCTGGCCACGAATTTAATCAGAAATTCGGCACCGGTGAACTGCGGCTTGCCGCTGGTCTTATTATCGATATAGTAGAGCAGGGGATAGGCCAGGGAAAGCAGGGCAATGATGAGCAGCAACACTAGGAACGACCGGTCCCTGCGCAGCTTGAACAGCTCCGCTCTGATCAGGTTATACATGCCCTGCACCCCCGATCCGCTTCATGAAATAGCTCTCCAGATCTGCCCCCATGGATATAAACTGCTCGATGGTAAGACCTGCGGAGAATAGGGCCGTGGACACCTTGCCGGGCTGTTCCCGGTACCCGTACAGCTTGATGACACCATCCGGCATGACCTCGAAGTCGGTTGTGCCCAGCTCGTTCTGAATTACCATGGCTGCTCTGTCCGGATGATCCGCTTTAATATGGACATACTGCTGGCATTTATCGTTCAATTCCCGCGCGGTAAGCTGCTCCAGCAGCTTGCCTTGATGGATAATGCCGTAATGGCTGGCGAGCAAATGCAACTCGCTTAGAACATGGCTGGAGATCAGAATCGTTAACCCCCGTTCATGATTGAGCCGCTTAAGCAATTCGCGCATTTCGATAACGCTCATCGGGTCAAGCCCATTGGTGGGCTCATCCAGAATCAGAAATTCCGGGTCGTTTAGCATGGCAACGGCAAGGCCCAGCCTCTGCTTCATACCTAGCGAGAAATTCTTCACCTTCTTCCGCCCTGTGTCCTGCAGTCCAACCAGTTCCAGCATTCTGCGGATGGAGTCCTGGCCGGGAATGCCCCGAAGAAGACGGTTCACCTCCAGATTCTCACGGGCCGTCATCTGCGGGAACAACGAGGGACCTTCAATAATCAGTCCCATCCGTTTACGGGCCTCGGTTAGCTCCCGTTCCGTACCGGTGCCAAATAATTCAATTGTTCCTTCCGATGGAAAAGCAAGTCCGGTGACAATACGCATCAGCGTCGATTTGCCGGCTCCATTCTGTCCAATAAAGCCATAGATCGCGCCCTTGCGGATAGAGATATTCACTTTATCCAGCGCAACACTGCCTTTGAATCTTTTGGTCAACTGATTCGTTTGCAACACATATTCACTCATTGCTGCCTTGGCCTCCTTCACATGTGATAGACCAAGTATAGAAATCAAAACTTAAAAAGGGCTAAAGCCAACCCTTAAGAATATCTTAAGACTTCAGCCGGTAGCCCATACCCCATACGGTCTCGATATAATCACTGCCGGGCGCAGTCTTCGCCAGCTTGCCCCGCAGATTGCTCACATGGACGTTAACCGTATTATCGTCACCATAATAGGGCTCCCCCCATACGCTCTCGTACAGATTGGCCTTAGTGAATACCTTTCTGGGTTCCGATAACAGCAACTGGAGAATTTCATACTCCCGGGCAGTCAGAGCTACCTCCACTCCCTCTGCTGTTACCACTTTGGAATCGCAATCCAGCACAAGACCGTTATACTGGAGGATGCGGGCTGAAGCTGAGGGTATAATCTGCATGAACCGGCGCAAATGGGAGTCAATCCGTGCCGATACCTCCTCAATATCAAAAGGCTTCGTAATAAAATCATCTGCACCTCCGCGCAGTGCCGACACCTTGGTCTGCTGCTCTCCCTTCGCCGAGATAATAAGGACAGGCATACTCCCCCGCGCGCGAATCCAATTCAGCAGCTCCTCTCCCGTCATTCCCGGCAGCATCAGATCAAGCAGAACCATGCTCCATTGCCGCTGCTCCAGATAGAGTAGGGCCTCTGTACCGGAGAAGGCGGGCTGGGGAAAATATCCGCTTTTTGTAATAATGCTGCACAGCAGCCGGCTAATGTCACTGTCGTCTTCAGCAACTAGAATAGATATTGGCTTGTCCATCGGATCTCCTCATGTCATTCATCTTCCGCAGCACATCCTATAATTTGTATACTTCAGCCTATATGATAGACCATTGCTGCCGCAAGTTCCAGCGCCAGATGGTGGACGAAGAGCATTAATCCAGCTCCTTCAGGAAATCCTCAATCTGATTCATATAGCCCGGAACTGTGATTTGGCGCGGAGCAAAGAGGCTGACCATGAGCGCCCTTAAGCTGGAGTCCGCTGTCTTTTTGCTCAGCATCGAATGCTCTGCGTCCGGGAAGACCGCTACGGTCAGCAGTTCAGGCTGGATCATCTTGCGGTACACCTGCTCCGTCTCCTGCCAGTCGACATGAATATCCTGCTGGCCCAGCAGCAACAGTACCGGAGAGCGGAACTGCTTAAGATCCTGCTCGGCATCCGACAGGTAATTCTTGCTGACAAACGTCCACCGCTCCTTCGTCATCGGGTCATCTTCCTTCACCGCAGCCAGATAGTCTTCATAGCTCGCCCTCTGCGCCAAAAGCTGCCGAACTTCGTTGTTAGCCGCCTCTTCGGCTGCAATTTCCGTCTCCGTTTTTCCTTCCTGCAGCATCTGCTGCCGGGTATGATAGGCACCCTGGCGCAGCCAGTTAATGGCCGGGGAGACCAGAATGCTGAAGGCGAGCGGCTCCTTCCCGGCCAGCTTGGGAATCACCCAGCCTGCCTGACTGGCGCCCCACACCCCGATCCGGTCCGGGTCGATATTCGGCTGCTTCCGGGCCCATGCGATAGCCTCGCGGGCTTCCTCTACCCGGTCATCTATACTCTGATCCAGCCAATTGCCTGTGGAAGCGCCGATTCCTCTTTTATCAAGAGACAAGGAGGCATACCCCAGACCGGCTAACCGCTCCCATAGCGGCTTATACCCGTCATCATGCGAGGCATTAATCGGCCCGTCCCCATGAATGAAGAGGACCAGTCCCAGCTTGCCGGAAGATACGGAAGACCCCTTGGGCAACACCAGCGTACCCGTCAGCTCGCCCTCAGGCGACGCAATCTGGATGGCCTGCTCCATCATCTCAAAGCGGTTCTGCTGCACGATATACATTCCTGCCCCGCTAATCAGCAAAAGCACTACCACACATAGATAAATCAAGATCTTCTTGTTCTTCATCATTACTCTATCTGTCTCCCTTTTTGGATCAAGACCATGTAATCCCATGCCCGTTCGCCCAATAATAAGTGTAGGAGCTGCCTGTTCTGACAGGCACTTGTCTGAAAGGACAGCCGCTCATAGAGCTGTCTGGCCCGCGGATTGCTGGCTGCAACATGCAGGCTGAGGCGGTCCAGGCCGGGATCGGCAGCCACAGCCTCCCCGGCCCATCCGAGCAGCAGCCGGCCTACGCCTTTGCTGTGGTGGGCCGGATGAACCGCCAGGTCGGTAATATAACACTCGCCGGCCTCGGAGTAATGTTCAAGTGTCGCCAGACCAGCCAGCAGCCGGACCATGCCGCGTCTCCTTAGCAGAGAGAATACAGCAGGCAACGCGGGCAGCAGCTTACCCCTTACCTGCTGATCCTCCGCAGGCTTATATTTCATCCCGATGCTGCCAATCACCTCTCCCTGCTGCAAGGCGACGCTTCTGAGGGCGAACGGTCCGGCCGGAGCATAGTCGAGCAGCGCCTCCAGACCTTCAGCCAGCACAGCCTCATTCAGACGCAGCCGCCTGTGGAATTTGGCCAGGAACGCCTGGGCCAGCAACTGGCTTACCGGCCGGTTATACTCCGGCCGCATCGGCTCTATCGTAATCGGGGCTGCGCTCATAAGGAAACCGTCCCTTGCGCAGGTGCTCCCGGCTGAATCAGCGCCTTCAGCTCATAATGCAGCTTACCCGGAGCGAACAGCGACAGATACGAACGTTCAATCACCACCAGGGGCCCCGCCAGCGGAATCGCTTCTGCGGCAGCATAGGTGAAGAAATCGTCACACTGTTCTTCAAGCTCCTCTTCCTGAATCACACATTGCAGCGTCAGGTACTCTCCTGCCGGAAGAGTCAGATCGCCTGGAGCCTGCCCCTCCAGATATAGGGTCACGGTATCCTGCTCATCTGCCACATAATAAATATCCGATTCAAACAGATTGGGTATGCCTGCCGCCTGCTCCGCCAGCAGCGCTGCACTGAGCTGACTATACGAATCCAGCTTCATCATCTCGGTGAGATAGACCTCAGACTGCTGCACCCGCTGGAAGGGCTCCGCCTGCGAGCTGTAGCTCTGCTCCTCCTCCAGCATCTTGCGGATGAACTGCCGTAGCTCCTGAAGACGCGCCAGCTCCTGTTCAATCCCTTCGAGAGAGTGCTCCAGCAGCCCGCGATGCTGCTCCGGACTATAGCTCATACATTCGTTAATCGATTGAACAGGCACTTCAAGCTTGCGGAGCAGCAGGATATGCGCGAGCTGATACACTTGATCCATACTGTACATTCTGTACTGATTCTCACCGGTATAAGCAGGCTGCAGAACACCCTTCTCTTCAAAATACCGGATCTGGTGGACCGACACATTCATCAGCTTGGCCAGCTCACTAATCGTTATTTCATCTCTCATCCTAATCACTCCCCGGACTACGGCTTGGAATATCTCTACGATACACCCTAGGTCTGACCTAAGGTCAAGGAGAGGATTCGAGATCCCGGGCCAGACGGATAAAAGCCTCAATTGCCGGGGAGAGCCACTTCTCCTCATGCCAGAACATTTGGGTGGCAAAGGATACTGCGGTCAAATCCCACGGCAGGGAGATCAGCTCCCCCCGCTTCAATTCTTCGCTTACGGCCATTTCAGGCAGGATGGCGATGCCCATCCCCAGCTTCGCACATTGTTTGATCGCCTCCGCACTATGAAACTCCAGCTCCGTGATACCCGCCATCCCCTTCTGGGACAGGCTGCGCTCGAAGAAGCTGCGGTACGAGCATCCCTGCTCTGTCAGCAGGAAGGTCTCGCCGTGAAAATCCTGGATAGCCAGCGCCGGACGCGATGCCAGCGGATGATCGGGAGCAGCCAGGAGGCAGAAGCGCTCGTCCCTTATTTTTTCTCCGCAAAATCCGCTCTCGCCCTTCACTTCATCCAGCATGAAGATGACATCGACATCCCCGTCCCGCAGGCTCTGCCTGAGACTCGGACTCACCAGCGGCAGGAAGATCAGCCGGACTCCGGGATGAAGCTGGCGGAACCGGTGCAGCACAGCGGGAAGTCTGTAAGTGCATAACGTCTCATCTGCACTGATTACGATGGTGCCTGTCAGCTCACCGGGCTGCTTGAGGGCATGCTGCGCCTCCTCCACCATACACAGGATGTTGTCTGCATAACGCAGGAACGTTTTTCCGGTATCGGTTAACGTCACATTTTTGCCGAGCCGGTCCACCAGCTTCACCCCCAATTCTTCCTCCAGGGCCTTCATTTGCATCGTAACCGTTGAGGGAACGTAGTTCTGCGCTTCGGCGGCACGGGCGAAATTAAGCGTGGAAGCCAGCGTATAAAAGGTTTTAAGTTGGCGCAATTCCATTCTGTGTCACTCCTTCGTTCAAAAAAAATGAACGTTTCATTCAGAAACGTTTCTTTGACTTAACCTTAGCAGCATCGTAGAGTGATGACAAGAACGGCGGCCGATTCCGTTATGAATGTACAAGGAGTGGGAGAAATTGAATAACCGATTGACGATCTATATTCTGGCACTTGCCGTTTTTCTGATCGGGACGATTGAATACATTATTACCGGTGTGATTGAGATGATTGCCTCAGATCTTGGCGTATCCACCTCCGAAGTGGGGCTGCTGGTGACCGTATTTGCGCTGTCCGCAGCGATTATTGCACCGGTGCTCATTGCACTGACCCTGGGTATGGACCGCAAAAAGCTGCTGCTGACCGCCCTCGGCGTGTTCATTGCCAGCAACGGGCTGATGCTGCTGAAGTTGCCTTATGAAGCTATGCTGGGAATACGGATTATTCAAGGGGCAAGCGGGGGAATCGCAACCGTGGTCGCTATGGCCGTAGCCACCAGACTGGTGGAGAAGGAGCGGAGAGGCAATGCGATTGGCATTATTCTGATGGGACTCAGCAGCTCGCTGGTTCTGGGCGTTCCGGCCGGCACCTTTTTCAGCGAATACTTTGGGTGGAGGGCTCTGTTCATCATCGTCGGGGGGCTAAGCCTTGTTCCGCTGTTCATCATCTCTGCCAAGGTCCCTGCCATAAAAGAAAAAGAAGCCGTCACCCTAAAGATGCAGCTGTCTGTGCTTAAGGATTCCAGAATTGTTACCGCTCTGGCGATCAGCTTATTGTATGTAGGGGGTTACGCTACACTCTTCACTTATATTACCCCTTACCTGCAGGCCGCATCCTCCCTGTCCATCACCGAAATTAGCGGGGTGCTCTTCCTGGCAGGCGTCTGCAGCTTCATGGGCTCCAAGTTAGGCGGGCAATTGGCCGATTCTAGAGGATCGAAGTTCACCATTATCGCAGGACTTCTGTTACAAGCAGCCACCCTCCTCCTGTTCGCACTAACGGGCGTTCATGTGATCGTCCTTCTCCTGATCCTGATGATCTTCATGCTGGGGACCTGGAGCATCTCCCCTGCGCAGCAGCTTCTGCTGGTCACCCTGGTTCCCCGGAACCCGGATATGGCCCTGAGCGTAAACACCTCCTTCATCCAGTTCGGATTCGCGCTGGGATCGGGCTTAGGCGGCTATGTGATCAGCCGTACCTCTGTGCTCCACCTGAACTGGGCGGGCCTCGCCGCTGTAGCGGTAGCTCTGATTCTGGCCATCCGGCTGTTCAAGACTCATAAGGCTTGATCGCACTTGAAGTACTCAGCCTGGGAGATGAACACAGCAAGACAAAGAGGCTATCCCCAGGGATGGCCTCTCTTTGCATGTATATAACAGCTGGCAGGCTGGTGGTCAGCCGCACGCTCTCTATTGCTATTGCTACAGATGGTTGACCGCGGCTGGCGGCTCATGCCCGTCTGTTCCATTCGTCAGGCCCAGCGTGTGCGCTGCGGAAGCATGAATGTCATTCAATAGCTTCGGGTTAGCGGACAGGGACATGCCGTAGGCAGGAATCATCTGCTTGATCTTCGGCTCCCAGGCCTTGATCTGCTGCGGGAAGCACTTGGTGATGACCTCCAGCATGACAGAGACAGCCGTTGACGCTCCTGGCGAGGCTCCCAGCAATGCAGCGATGGAGCCGTCCGCGCTGCTGATGACTTCCGTTCCGAATTGCAGCATGCCTTTGCCGGCTGCTGTATCCTTAATAATCTGTACCCGCTGGCCCGCCACCACCAGCTCCCAATCCTCACTGTTCGCATCCGGGATGAACTCCCGCAGCGCTTCCATGCGCTGTTCTTTGGACAGCATGACCTGCCCGATCAGATATTTGGTCAATGACAGGTTCTTCGCTCCTGCTGCAAGCATCGTCGTCAGATTATTCGGCTTGACCGAGGTAATCAAATCGAACATGGAGCCGTATTTCAGGAACTTGGGCGAGAAACCGGCAAACGGCCCGAAGAACAGGGATTCCTGCTTATCGATCACCCGGGTATCTAGATGCGGAACAGACATCGGAGGCGCACCCACAGCAGCCTTACCATATACCTTGGCATGGTGCTGGGCTACAATCTCCGGCTTCTTGCAGACCATGAACAGTCCGCTTACCGGGAATCCGCCAATCTTTTTGCCTTCCGGGATGCCGGATTTCTGCAGCAGATGCAGGCTTCCTCCCCCTCCGCCGATGAAGACGAACTTGGCGTTATGACGCTCTGTTACGCCGCTGGCGAGATTCTTCACCTTCAGCTCCCAGGAGCCGTCCTGCGCGCGCTTCAGATCATCCACCTGATGATTGTACCTAATATCGGTGTTACTGCTCTGTAAGTGGTTGAACAGCATACGGGTCAGGGCGCCGAAGTTCACATCCGTTCCCGAGTCAATTTTGGTGGCCGCTATCGGCTGGTCCAGCTTCCGGTTCTTCATCATCAGCGGAATCCATTCCATCAGCCGCCTTGGATCATCTGAGAATTCCATGCCTTGAAACAGCGGACTATTTGAAAGCGCTTCAAATCGCTTTTGTAAAAATGCAACGTCCTTCTGTCCTTCCACAAAGCTCATATGCGGCACAGGTACAATGAAATCCTGCGGATTGTGTATTCGTTTCTGGCTCACCAGATAGGACCAGAATTGCTTGGAGAACTGAAATTCCTCGTTCACCTTAATCGCCTTGCTGATGTCGATCGATCCGTCCGGCTGCTCTGTAGTATAGTTAAGCTCGCAGAGTGAAGAATGCCCCGTTCCCGCATTGTTCCATTCTCCTGAGCTCTCCTCCCCGGCACCCGCACGCCGCTCAAACACGGTTATTTGCCAATCCGGTACTAATTCCTTTAACAGTGAACCAAGTGTTGCACTCATGATTCCAGCACCAATTAAAATAACGTCTGTTTTTGTTTGTTGGTTGCTCATATTATACCGTCCTTCTACCCTACGATTTGCAGGAAGGATGCAGGCACTCCTGCTTAGGCGCCATAGCAAGCCAGCGCGGACCAAGTCACACACCGTTTGGATCAATCCTGATCCTAGTTTATCACTAATGAAACTAAATTTTAAGATTTATCTTATTTTTTATAAACTTTTTAATTAATAATCACGGGCCGCATCGAACCAGCCCTGCGCCACTTCCTCTGTTATAGGCTGCCCGATCTGGTGCTCTGACTGGCTGAGCTGCCACACAGCTTCGCCAAGGTCTTCCCTCTCGGTAGTCTCGATGCCCTTCAGTGAATTGAAGCGCAGGGTGAAGGCAGTAATGGCTGCTTCCGCCTCTTCAAGATTGCGGGCCTCCGCTATAGCTGACTGTGCAGTATCGTAGGCTTCGTTCGCCAGCTTGGCCAGACGCTTCGGCCAGGCAGAGAACGGGCGGCCGTATTCGCTCTGCCACCACTCCGGCTTCCTGAGCTGGCTTATGGAGGCATAATCATCCCAAGGGCGGACCTTGGCGCGCGCCTTCATCTGCTGCCGCAGACGTTTGCCTACGGCCTCCTCGACATTGTAGGCGATGAACCGGTCCAGCAGCGGCCATGTATCCAGGGAAGGCAGGCCCTCCAGCTCCGGCATGAAACGGAGCTCCAGGCTGGTCAGCCCCGTCAGGCGGGCAAGCGCCTCTAGATCGCAGAAGCTTCCCCACAGGCTGAGCGACTCCAGGTTCGGGAATTGCTCCAGGCCGTCCAGTGAGATGGGCTGGCCCAAGGGCGGGCTATTCAGCGTCAGGTGAGTCACACCCTGCAGCTCCCCCAGATCCGGCAGCCGGTAAGGCGCATCGCTCCTGCGCCGGCTCATATTCGGTACTAAGGCCAGAGTAGTGGGCAGATGGCCGGAAGCTGAGAAGCGCGTCAGATCACCAGACAAGCTCAGGTTGTACAGCTTGTCCGGCAGGACCAGGCTCAGCTGTCCATTTGCCAGAGGACCCAGTTTGATACCCAGGGTATAGATATCCGCCCGGCTACCGTCCAAGGATGCACCCTCCGGCAGCACCGGGGTCCAGCTTATAGTCTCAATAGGCCGCCGCTCCGCCCACTCGAGGAACCCCGCATCACCGCCGGTATAACTCAGATAACGCGGCCAGGGGGAGCCTGCGGGCGTGGCGAACGGCTCGAAGACGGACCAGTTCATGCGCTCATCTGCTGCGACCAGCAGCTCCGCTGGTTGCTTCAACTCCTTGGGGCCGATCGATAAGCTGCCCATACCGGGCTTGCGTTCAAGCGTGTGGCTGCCGGGCCCCGTCAGATCAAGGACATACCGTCCGGGTTCTGTAATCGGAGCCGGGGGAAGAGCTTGGTTATCTGTGGACATTTGCTTCATCCTTTCTGCTTGATCCTGCCTGTATTCTCGATCCTGCTAATATTCTCCATACTACCTTTGTTTGCTATAATAACTCAACCATACGACATCCTGGGGTTCACAGCAACTTTGCCGGCCCTCTATCCTCGCTTACATTTGGTCCACAAGCCTCCACCCTGACCATTGTAATCGGTTTTTCGATTACATTTCCGCCCATGCCATAACGAGAACAAGCCCGGGCCGTTACCGGCCCGAGCGCTCATTCTCTATTCAGTTGGAGTGCAGTCCCTACATAATCTGCCCTTCATTCGTCCCTGGCTTGTACATACTCTCTGCTTCAATTGGATTCTCTTTGGCTGTCAGATGCTGCGGAGTAATCCGGTACACTTGTACGGGCCCGCCGTACACAGCCGACCGGTATTTCTCGACATGCTGCTTGGACAGAGGGCGGTTATAGTATCCGGGCACATACTTGTTCATCATCTCCTGCAAGACTTGCGTAGCTTCATCCAAATCCGTCAACGGCTCTGCCTGTCCGAAGACCATCACGCTCATATAGGCGGTATCCGTCTTGGCGGGCACGGGGTTCGTGATCGTTCCATACTCCTCACAGACCGTGAAGCATACTTCTGAATTGTCACTCATCACCTGATTGCGTCTTCCATCCCCGGCCCCATGGATATACAGCTTTCCGTCCATCCACACATAGTTCAGCGGCACAACATAGGGGAGATTGCCATCCGCTAATCCCAGAAACCCAATTCTCGCCTGCTTCAAAAACTGTTCAATCCTCGCCTCATCCTTACATTCCCTGACCTTATAACGAACCGGATTCATATCGAACCCTCTCCTTCCCGCGTCCTCCGCGTATACGTTATTCGGTAGTATATCAGCTATTGGACTGTGCTAAAATATCCAAAGAGGACGGTTCCGAGCAATCCATAATGAAAATACGGAACCAAAGCTACGACTAGGAGGGATGACTTATGATGTTCGTCAACCGCAACGACAGGGGCCCGATCTGGCAGCAACTGCTGAATCAGGCCATTCATAATATTACACAAGGTATCTGGGCGCCGGGCGAGCTGCTGCTCCCTTCCCGTGAACTCGCCGAGCAGCTTGGAGTCTCCCGCTCCACGGTGCAGCTCGTCTATGAGGAACTGCTGAGCAGAGGGTATACCGTGACCTCCCGGCGGGGCGGAACACGGGTAAGCGACTGGAACCCGGCCATTGAAGCGGCTCAAGAGGAGTCGATGCCGGAAGGACCCGTTCCTCCTTCCCTTCCCCTGCTGAACTCAGCGGTAGATCAGCTGCAAGACTGGTTCGGAGGCCCTCAGACTCAGGAGGTGGAGATCGATTTCACCCCGCACGAGCCGTATGTGGACAGGACCTTCCAGAACCACTGGCGGCAATCGCTGCTTCACGCCTCCGCCGCAATGGACGTATCGGATTGGTCCTACGGCAATCCCTATGGTCTCCTGCCGCTTAGGGAACAGATTCAGCGTTACTTGCTGCTTGAGCGGGGCATACGGATCGAGCCCGATCAGATTCTGTTGACCTCAGGCGCCCAGCACAGCCTTGACCTGATTGCCCAATCCCTTCTCACAGAAGGAGATACCGTCTCTGCGGAAGATCCCGGCTTCCCTGCGGCCTGGATGGCGATGAATTACCGGCGGATGCACGTAGCCCCTGTCCCGGTAGACGGGCATGGCCTTGTGGTTGACCAGATCCACCCGGAATCTAAGTTGGTCTTCGTAACCCCATCACACCAGTGCGCCATAGGCTCCGTGATGTCAGAGCCGCGCAGGCAACAATTGCTGTACCAGGCCGTGCAGGAGCAGCTATGGATTATAGAAGACGGCTATGACAGTGAATTCCGCTACCGTGGCGACCCGCTGCCCACGCTCTATAGCCAGGCGCCGAATAATACCCTGTATCTGATGAGCTTCTCCAAAATGATCGCCCCGGCCATCCGCATCTCGGCGATTGTCGGCCCGGCACGGGCCATTGCCCAGTTGGCGCGTGTACAGGAGCTGACCTACCGCCACCTTCCGGTGATGGATCAGCTCACCTTGACCCACTTCATCCAGAAGGGGCATTTCATGCGCCATATGCGCAGAGTCCGCAATGTGTACCGCCGGAGACATGAAGCCATAACCAAGGCTATAACATCCAGCGGTCTAGGCGAGCGGTTCACCCTGAGCGGAGCAGAGACGGGACTGCATGTATTCCTTGAGGCAGAATCAGACTACGACGAGGAAGCCGTGACCCGGTTAGCCCTGGAGCAGGGAATCCGGGTATATCCGCTTGCCCATTACTGCCTTCAGAGCCGCAGGAAGGGATGGGTGCTGGGATTCGCCAAGGTGGATGAGGCCTTGATTGAGCAGGGGATTCACCGGCTGGCTGGGCTGGTGTTATAAATCCTTCGTAAGGGTCCCGGATGATCGGCTACCCCTGCGCCCAAACTGCACATAATAGACCATGCTCACCGCAATAACCAGAACAGCAAGCACCAAGAGAATATTACTAAACACAAAGGCACAGCTTGTCCTATTCCAATAGCGTGGTAACGCCCAGTGCAGCAAATAGGAGCAAGCCCAGCCCCAGCAGAATGCCTCCCATCAGCGAATACCGTACCTCCCGCTGGAACGATGCGGTGCCTGGGCCTCCAGGTGCCGGCGGACCGGGCTGGGCTACCACGCCCTCCAGACGGGTACGCCTGCCCGTGCGCCGCCGTTGATAGCCAATAATGAGTAGTACAATCCCCAGCAGACTTAAGAAGCTGCCAGGGTAGACGAATGTCATCCACAGGTTGTCCATAGTACACCTCCCTGTTCGTGATCTTGATCTATACTTAACCAAGACACGGTACGCCAAACAGGGAGATGCCGCCAGGCTAGAAGCAGGTGAACGAGCTAACCCGGTTCAAATCAACGCCGTAGTATCCCCAGAAGAAGCCGTTCCATCTGAAGCCCGCCACCGAACTTCTGCCCACGAATACCGGGTAGAACCAGAACTGCTCACCATTATTCAGCCAGATATAGGTGTTGCGGAACAGGCATCCTCTGATGCCTCCGGGGTCAACCGCATAAGCCGTGACCGCCGGTGCTTGCGGCACGAATTGCGGCGGTGGCGCCGTCGGTGCCGCTACTCCTCCCGGCGCACCCCCGGGCGTCCCCGGAAATCCTCCGGGCCCTCCGCCTGGAATCCCTGGAACCCCCGGCCCTCCCGGCAAGCCTGGTCCACCCGGAAATCCCGGTATCCCCGGAAATCCTCCGCCGCCTCCCGGCACTGGTATAAATCCCATATCTATCATCCTCTCCGTTTCATTAGGCATAATCATCATATGCATTCGCGGAGAAGATGACTGGGCGGATGCCCAGCTGCAGTGGGCTTTTAACAGCATCCCGCCTAACGGAGGGTAATCGTCACTACAGCTCCTTTTTTACGCGGCCATAATAATCCGATAACTCGAACTCCTTGAGCGGAATATACCCCTGCCCTGTAAGAACAGCCCTGCGTGCTGCCGCAGCGTCGATGGCCTTGGTCATGATCCATTCCACACCGAATGCATGGTAGAAATGCTCCTGCACCAGCTCCAGGACAGCGTTCAGCACCTCTTCCTGCTCATATACGCTCATCACATCTATGCGCAATACGCCATGCACCCCATAGCCGGGAGCCCCCCGCGGTTAAACATCTCCTCACTTCCGATGATCTCGTTAGTAGGATTCCAGATGATCGTCATGCGGACAAACTGCTCCGTGTCATAGCTATACCTCCAGAAATCAAGCGCCTGCTTCATCCGCTCCGCTGTTGGATAGTAGAACGTATCGCCATTGCAATTATCCGCGTTGAACAAGGGCACCGCCTTCTGATCTGCGTAACAGTTAAGCAGACCTGGAGCATCCTCCTCCAGCACCGGCCGCAGGGTAATTTGTTCATTTCGAAATACCGGACAATGCTTATAGAGGGTGTACATAGCCATCTTCCTCCTCCTCATGAATCATCAGACTATATCGTAAGAGCGGAACTCACCAATGAACTCCTCCAGCCAGTCTTCCGTATAATCCAGCGCACCGCTGTCACTGATGAACTCGACATCCAGTCCCATCACCCACAAGCGGCGGGCCATCATAAACAGATCAATTACAGATTCATCTTGTTCAGAAAAGTCTCTCACCGAGCGGTAGCCCGACATTAATGCCTGCCACAGCGGTTCCTTCTTCTCGTGCGGCAGACGTTTTCTGTGCCGGACCTGGGCCAAGTCGTAGGCCCGCCAACCCGGAGCCGCCCATTCAAAATCATAATGCGTGAACGTATCTCCCTCCTGGAAGGCATTGTTATTCCCGTGCAAATCTCCGTGGCAGATGCCCCAGTCCAGGCCCGGACTAGCAGCGTTGACCCGCTCCGTTAATGCACCGGCGAACTCGCGCAGATACGCAGCAGAGCGGTGTCCCTCACCGAGATAATCCACAATAAGCTCCAGCGGCTGGGAGATCAGAGCGCGGGTATCCAGATCCGGTCTAGGCAAATCTAAGGAGACCCTGTCCATGGCAGCGTGCAATTCAGCAGCAGATTTCCCGAAGGAAATACACGATTCCTCATCATGCAGCACGTTCTCCGTGCCTGTCAGATAGCTGTAAATCACGGCAACTCTCGGGCCCTCCGGCGCATCGATGACCGTATATAAGCTGCTGTTCTTTTGAGGGAGGGGAACGGAAACCTTTGTATTTACTGCACTCAGTTGGTGTTCCAGCTGTGTCAGGAGGGACAATTCATAGACAACATCACTTTCAGCTATCGATTGGCGGTAGATCCGAAGAATATAAGTGCCTGTGCCGGTACGGATTCTGTAAGTATCGTTCAAGCCGCGTAACCAGAACAGGCAATCCTTCCAATCTCCAAGGTCATACAGAGAACTCAGACAGTATTCCAAATACTTTGGATCTAGAACGGAACGCATGGCCTTCGGTTTAGGATACATTTAGCTCTCCCCTTGCTTGCTGCTCCAGCCGGACAACGGTCTCCTCGAACGTTTTGACCGGGCTGTAGGCCAGCTCGTTTTTTATTTTGCCGCAGCTATATGCCGTTCTTATAGGGTCTCCGCCCGGTATGACGAACTTCTTGTTCAGGGCAAGACCGATACGCATCGTAAAATCTTTTTCCGGGTAATTCCCGTCAATTGCGTTATAGCACTGGTTCCCGGCCGCAGGCTGCGTCGCTGCCAGTACACACATCTCTGCCAGGTTGTCCGCATGCACCCAAGGCGTTAAGTCCTCTGGATGAATCCAGTCCACTTCCCCTGAATCAGTAAGCTTAGCGATCAGTCTGTCGCCCCAGTGCGAGTTGGATTCGGAGCAGATTACTCCAGGACGCAGGATCACACTGGTTAAACCGTTAGCCATTGCAGCCTGCACGATTCGTTCCGATTCACATTTGGTTGAAATATATACCTCCCCGTGGCCGAAGGCAAGGCTGCTTGCCTCATCCAGCTCCACCTCTCCATCAAAATGACCATAGACCGATACCGTAGAAATATGCACGAAGCGCTCTACTCCCGCAGCTACAGCACCGTGGGCCAGACTCTGGACCCCTTGAACATTGGACGCTTCGGCAATCGCCCGATCCTCCCCCAGATACGCCGCAGCGTGAATGATAACGTTCACATTTTGAAGTGCGTCCTTGATGGCCGCTCTATCGGTCAAGTCTCCGATGACGGGTGTAATGCCGAGCTCTTCACATAGCGCGATCTGGTCCCTATTTCGGATAAGCCCTTTAACCTCTGCTCCCTCGCTAACACATCTTCTGGCAATTTTATCTCCTGCCGTGCCCGTAACACCTGTAACGAGAACGACTTTATCACGAAGTCTCATGGAGAACCTCCTTTAGTAAATACTATTTTTTATCGCCTTCTTATCTATTTTGCCTACGGATGTTCTGGCAAGTGAGTGAGTAATCACTAAGCGGGTAGGCAGCTTATATTCGGCTATCGATTGACCGCAGAATTGTTGCAAGTCCTCTAGAGCGAGTGTCTGCTTATGCTTAAGTACAACTACTGCTGTGACTTCTTCACCTTCATCCGGCAAGGGGGTTCCTATAACAGCAGCCTCAAGAATAGAGGGGTGTGCGCTTATTACCTGTTCCACTTCAGCACAGTAGACATTAGAAGCCCCTACTATAATCATATCTTTCTTCCGGTCCACAATGTATAAATAACCGTCTGCATCCAGTCTGCCGAGATCACCCGTATAGAGCCACCCATCTCGGATGGTCCTGCCTGTCTCTTCCGGATTGTTCCAGTAGCCAAGCATAATTTGTTCACTTCGGCATATGATCTCGCCAACGTCTCCTTGTTCTACTTCTTGCCCTGAGTCATCAACTATACTAACCTCAAACGGCTTCTGGCCCCAGCGGTTCATATGGGATGGATTTCCGACCGATTGCAGCCGATGCAGCTTCCCTTCTGCAAGGCACTCTTGTACGGATAAGAAGCTGATAAATTGGCCGCTCTCCGTCTGTGAATACACCTCTGATAACTGCGCGTTAGGGAATACTTCAAGAGCTTGATACAAGGTCTTCTCACTGATAGGAGCACCTCCACAGGATATGCCTGCCACGAATCCAGCTTCTCTGGAATGGTTGCCTGCCAAGGCAGTGATATCCCTGAATAAAAGTCCGACTGTTCCCAGGAACCTGATTTGCTCACGCTCAATAATGTCTATGACCTCGTTAGCCTGCAGCGGATAGGAGTCCGGATAAATGAGACAGCCCCCTTCAAAAAGAGTTGTCCAAAGGATAAATTGTCCGGTAAGATGGGCTTGATTAGGAACAAGCGATTTCTTGGCCGGATTATGCCCTCCGCCTCTTGCAGGGTTCATGAAAGCCCATTTTCTGATCCTACGATGAGAGTGCATCACTCCCTTGGAGCGTCCCGTTGTACCCCCGGTATAAATAAGAAGAGCGACATCATCCGGCTCTGCTATATACCATTCTGTTAGTGGAGAGGAGGCCGCAATTAAATCTTCTAAAGACAGGCCGCCGTTGACCGGCTTGAACGTGATAGTTAAAGCTATACTGGGCGCTGAAAGAGAAGAGGCTATTCCCGGATGATCCGCATCGTACACGATAGCTGTTGGGGCAGCATCTTCAAGGATCTGATTCATCTCTGCAGGAGCCAAACCTGGAAAAACCGTAACTGGAATGGCACCTATAGCAATTACGGCACATTCTGCAATCACAAGATATGGGCAAGGTTCACCTGCAAGCGCCACCCGTTCACCGGGTCCTACTCCCAAATCCTTCAGACCTCCCGCCACACAGCTCACCTGATGCAGTAATTGTTGATAGGTCAGATACTCATTTCTATACTTTGTAGCATAGTGATCTGACTGTAACCGGGCCACATGAGGCAATATTTCTGAAAGAAGCATACGTATACCCTCCAAGAATGTTTGTCCTGCTATTTGCTGATCACAGGGGCCTTTACAAAGACCGATTTTAGGCGGGGAACATCCGCTCAGCCAAAATAATCATCCGGCAAGTGCAGCTCCCTGAGGCAAGCGGCGAATTTCTCCCTGAAATTAGGATTGCCTTTGTATTCGGGCCATATCGCCTTATAGTAAGGCAGCAGCTTCTCGTGTGGAATAACGTCCCAATGTGAAATGGAGCTGCGCAGTACCTCTGTACCTCCCGTACGGAACATCTGTTCAATGATCTCCCAGCTCTCCTGCTTATTCCCGCATTCCCTCACGGCATAGATCGCAGTCGTCTGCATAACCAGGCTGGCATGGCACAAGAAGTGTGCGAAGTCACGGAGGTTCACAGCATCGCAGTCTTTAAGGATATAACCTGCATAACGCAGAGTTTCCGCATCATTAATCCGTTCAAGCCTCTGCCGGATCACCGGAATGAATTCGGTCCGGTCCTCATTCTTGCCGTAAGTATGTAGAATGCTTAAGGCGCGGAGCGCTCCCTCAGAATCATCCGACTGCAGCAGCTTGAGCAGATAGGGTCTGCCCGCCGCAAAGGACGTTTTGCAGAGCAGCGAGATGGCAGTGTTGGCATCCCGGGAGACCTGCCCGGCCACATTGTTTAGGAATTTCAGGGTGGCCGGGGCGATTCGCTTGAACTTGAACATCGCCTCTAGCGCTTTGGCCTGCAGCTTCTCGTCTGGGGTGTTCCGATACAGCTGAATAAGCGTATTCTCGTCACCCGGCAGCCGGCTGCCAAACCATGCGTTGTCATAATCCAGAATAATCTCATCCAGCCAGCGCTCGTACCAGTCCAGGAAGTTGTCTTCATAGACGAAGAAAAAAGGACGGTCCGGATAAAAATCGGAGGTGTACACCACTCTCCCCCGGTGTTCCCCTTCCAGCACCAGATACATCTCATATTCGCAGCCCTGGGTGCCGATGCACAGCATTCCGCCAAGCGCCTTGTTTCTGGTCTCCTCGTATTCTTCATCCGAGATGTCCCGCTCGCCCGTCAAAGGCTCCGTCAGGATATTCCATTCCTCTGCGCTCATCCCGGGATGAAGCGCCGCCCGGCCCTGGAGTGCCGGAAGCTCGGTATAGGAGGTGGCTTGTTCAAGCGGATAAATTCCGTAATACGGTCCGGCCCCGCCGTTCCCGATCTCTGTCAGGAACCGGGCGAATGGTTCAGGAAGCTTGATCCCATATTGGGCCTCCCAGTCTGCCAGTTTGCCTGCTGTAAGCTTATCTTCCTGCCTGTATTGATGTGATGAGGACCCAAATTCCGCGAATTCCGCATCCTTGCGAAGGGCCTGCCCCAGCTTTGTCTTGATCCGCTCAAGCTGCGCTGTCTGCTTCTCTATATTCATGATGATCCCTCCTGCAAAAGAATCTGTCTCCTAAAAATGACCAGGCCGATCATCTTCCATCATATCACACCCTGCATATATTCCAGGCCCCTCGTTGACTAGACAAGAATAAGCCCGCCGTCACGGTGAAGTGACAGGCGGGCTTATAACGTTGGAACACTTACTGAACAGCGTTAGACAGCTCTGTGAAAATAACCCCCAGGGCAAATGCGCCCGCATCCGGGTAGCCGATGCTGCGCTCGCCCACCGTCCCGGCCCGGCCCATCCGCGCGACGATAGCTTCTGTGCGTCTGGCCCCCTCAACAGCCGCTTCGGCCGCTCTGGCAAAGGCCTCTTTCAGGGACAGCTTCTGCTCCGCACTGCTCTTCCAGGCTTCAGCACAAGGAATCAGCGCATCGATCAGCGTCTTATCGCCTACAACTGCTCCACGTCCGAAGGAGCGTTCGCCGGTAGCCTGGATGCCCTGAACCGCTGCTTCCAGCATTCCGGCCATCTCCAGCGTATTCAGCGAGGTGCGGCCTGCGGCATATTTGCCTGCTGAACGGAAGGCTGAGCCCCAGATCGGACCGGAGGCTCCGCCGCAATGCTCCATAATGATCAGGGAGCAGGCCTGAAGGAAGCTCCCAATATTCGTGGAATGATGCTGAAGCAGCTCCTTCCATTCCCGCTTCAATTGCTTGAAGCCCTTGGCGACGCTCATCCCGAAATCTCCATCACCTGCATGGGCGTCCAGCTCACAGAAGGGAGCCTCATTCGCGATAATAATCTCGCTCATCTTATCCACCAGATAGATGATATTCGTAAGCCGCAGCCGTTCGTCACGGAGGACAGCGAAGCCCGGATCGGTCTCGGCCGTCAGGCTCCACTCAGCCTGAGCCTCCTGCTGCGGAAGAGGGCTGACGTATTGTACCGGCGCAAGGTCGCCCGTTAGCCGGAGCGCCGGAGTATCGCAAGGCTCAGCAAGCCATCTGCGCAGCTCATCATCCAGCTTCATCAGGCTGATGGAAGCACCTGCCATATCTATGCTGGTCATATAGTTGCCCACAAGAGATTGGCGGATGATGATCCCCCGTTCTCCCAGACTACGGATTACGGAGTGATTGAGCAGGTACAGCTCCTGCAGAGGCGTTGCGCCGAAGCCGTTGACCAGCACCACTACCTCTCCGCCGTCCGGCTGATCCAGGTTCAGACTGGCCAGCAGGGCAGTGATCATACGTTCCGCCAGCTCATCGGCGCTAAGCAGCTTTTCTCTGCGGATGCCCGGCTCCCCATGAATGCCGACCCCATACTCCATCTCATCCTCCTGAAGCTGGAAGGTAGGCGTACCCTTGGCCGGAACCGTGCATGAGGTAAAAGCAAAACCAAGACTGCGCACATGCTCTGCCGCATGCTGCGCGGCCTGCTTCACCTCTGCCAGCGGCAGTCCGGCCTCGGCAGCCGCCCCGGCAACCTTATGCACCAGAATCGTGCCTGCAACCCCTCTGCGCCCCACCGTATACAGGCTGTCTTCTACTGCAATATCATCATCAACCTTCACATAGTCCACAGCGAGGCCATCCTCAGCCGCCAAATAAGCTGCATTCTGGAAGTTCATTATATCACCGCTGTAATTCTTGATGATCAGCAGCGCGCCCTTGTGGCCGGTATGGTTGCGAATCGCCTGATAGACCTGAATCTGTGACGGGGAGGCGAAGACATCGCCGCAGACTGCGGCATCCAGCATTCCCGGTCCGACCAGCCCGGCATGCGCCGGCTCATGGCCGCTGCCCCCGCCGCTGATCAGCGTTACCTTGTCAGGATTCGGCGCAGACCTGGAGATAATTTTGTATTTGCTGTCGAATGTCAGCTGCGGATGAGCCATCACCAGTCCGCTGCACATCTCACGGACGAGGTCCGACGGGTCGTTGATTATCTTTTTCATACGCGCTGCTCCTTGCTCTTCTTGAAGGCTTCGCCCAGCTTGTCAGCAACAGCAATGGCAGCGGCAACCGCTTCAGCGGTAACCGGGAACGGCATCGAATGAATCGACTCCTCCGGGATACACGCCTTGCGGGCCACTTCCATCAGCTCCTCATGGGAGATGGAAGCGACACCAATATCAGCCAGGCATACGGGAAGCCCCACAGAGTGGCAGAAGGACAGCACCTGATCGATCTCTGCCTGCTGCGCATTCTCCAGAACGAGCTGTGCAATCGTGCTGAAGGCCACCTTTTCGCCATGATAATAATGATGAGTGCCTTCAAGCGCCGTCAGGCCGTTATGGATAGCATGTGCGGCAGCCAGGCCGCTGCTCTCGAACCCGAGCCCCGACAGCAGGATGTTGGTTTCAATAATATTCTCCAGCGCCGGTGTCACCACGTTCTGATCGCAAGCCAGCTTGGCCTTGGCGCCATCCTCCAGCAGTGTATCGTAGCATAAGCGGGCAAGGGCCAGCGCGGCTTTGGTGCCTTTGGCCTCCGTAATCACGCCTGCATGCACTCCGCAAGGAAGCCCCGCATTGACATTCGAATAGGATGCCGCAGTAGCTCTGGCCTCGAAGTAGGTGGAGAGGGCGTCGCCCATCCCGGATACCAGGAAGCGGGTAGGAGCCTGCGCAATAACAGTAGTATCAATCAGCACAACCGATGGGCTGGCTTTGAAGTAAGCATAATCCTCGAAAGCGCCTTCAGAAGTGTAAATAACAGCAGAATGGCTGGTGGGTGCATCGGTGGCCGCAATGGTAGGAACGATAATCAGCGCATCGCCTTCTGCCACACATTTAGCCGTGTCGATCGCTTTGCCGCCGCCAAGACCTATAGTACAAGCACACTTGTGCTCACGGGCCAGCTCCTGTAGTCTGGAAATCTCCTGCCGGGAGCATTCGCCCTGGAAATCCCCCTTCACCAGTGTAATGCCGAATTGACTGCTGGTGGCATCGAGCTTGGCTTGCACACGCTTCACATCATCCGGGTGCGCAATCAGCAGAGCCGATGTGCCGAAAGTACTGACGAAGTATCCCAATTGAAGCAGCTCATCTTCACCTTGTGTGTACTTAGCCGGGCTGATAAAGGTTCTTCTCATTCTTTCATTCCTCCTCGAGTCGTATGTCCCCATTATAGACAACTGGATAGAGGGGCGCATGGGACAAAGCAAACGAATTAATATGCTGCAAAATAGTATTATTATGTTGCCCAGATTCTGAATTATAATTATCCTGTTCTCATTATGACTGTAGATGGAAAGGGTGAGCCGGATGCAATCCAAATTCGACTTGAAGTATATCATTGATTTGGACGAATGGGGCAAGCTTCAGGAATCGTTGTCCCTTGTGACACGCATGGCCATCATTATGGTTGATTATAAAGGCGTGCCGGTTACGGCACATAGCCGCTGTCAGGCCTTCTGCCAGACCGTGCGCAGCGACAAGGAATTCTCAGCCTATTGTCAAAAATGTGACGCGCGCGGAGGTCTAGAGGCTGTGCGGCTGAGCCGGCCCTATATCTACCGCTGCCACTTCGATATTCTCGACATTGCTATACCTATCATTGTCGATAATCAGTACATCGGTGCGCTGATGGCCGGACAGATCCGGCTGGCGGAGGGAAGCGGCCCGAATCTGGAGCAGATTGTATCCCGCCCGCAGCAGGACGCCATGACGGAGGATCGGGCCCGCAAGTACGAACTGCTGCCCGTCATGACCTATGGGGAGGTTGTGGCCACCGCCGATATGCTCTATCATTTGTGCAACTATGTGGTCAAGGAATCGATCCTGAAGCATGAGCTGCTGGAGAGGAACCGGCAGGTTGAGGCCTTGAACCCGCAGGAGTCCAAGCTCCAGCTTGAGCTGCCGCCTCTGCCTGTAGAGCCGCCTTCGGCTCCCAAGACTCCGGTCTCTTCGGGAAGCGCATACAAAACGGAATGCATAAGTCCTACGCTGCAGCCTGCTTTGGACTATATGCTAAGCCACCGGGAGGAGAATTTCTCGCTGAAATCGCTGGCGCAGCTATGCCATATCAGCCCCAGCTACTTCAGCCGCCTGTTCACCAGGGAGATGGGCGAGCATTTCTCCCTATATGTCGCCCGCATGAAGGTCGGGTGGGCGAAGGAGCTGCTGGCAACAACCGATTGGTCAGTCAACGAGATCAGCAATCACTTGAATTTTTGCGATGCCGGCTATTTCATTAAGATCTTCAAGAAATACGAGTCGGCAACTCCCCTGTCCTACCGCGCTTCGCTCATAACCAATCGAATATAATAGATGTAACACTATTCGAGCAGGAGGTTATCTTATGAAGCTGAACGAACATGGTGTGCTCATCATTGAAGAGGATGATATCCACGACATGTACTTTTTTCTGGCCCATGACGGGTTGTCATTCAAGGATTCTTTCGAGATTGGATTGGAAAAGCATAAGATTGAGCTGTACCCCGGCAGCGCATCTGCTATTGTTCCCCCGCAGGCCATGCCCGAGGACTATGGCTACCCGGAAGAAGACCTTCCCCGTATAGTGGAGGGGATTTATTCAGCTGTCCGGGAGTATGATCCGGGCTTCGGGGTGTGGTAACAGAAGACCCGAGACCGTTGGTGTGCCAGGCTTATTGCAAATGCTTTTTACGAATGTCTATTACGGCAGGTTTAGGGCTATTCTTAGGGTGTAAGCTAGTCTAACTGCCCTAAGAACATAGAGTAAGGAGTATGCCTGTTGCCAACTTATCTGGAAATTATCTTACGAACGATCGCCGCTTTTGTCCTCCTTATGGTAACATCGAGAATCCTCGGGAAGCAGACGATCTCCAATATGACCTTCCATGACTTCGTGAGCGGTATTACGCTGGGCTCCATTGCAGCGAATCTGGCGTTTAATAACAAGCTGAGCTATGGGCTCATCGCCGTATCGCTGCTGATCTTCTTCGCCATCTCTTTCCTCGTCTCCAAGGCCGCGCTGGAGAGCCGGACATGGAACCGGTGGGTATCCGGTACGCCAACCGTTATCATTGAGGACGGGACTATTCTTGAGGACAACATGCGAAGCATCCGTTACACCTTAGACTCCCTGGCTCAATCGCTGCGCGAGAAGGATATTTTCAATCTGGAGGAGGTGGAGTACGCTTGCCTGGAAGGCCACGGGAAGCTGTCGGTCAAGAAGAAAAGCGAATATGAGTGGGTGACGCGCAAGGATCTGAAGCTGCACGCCGCAGCAGTCCAGTCCTTCCCGGTTGAGCTGATCATGGACGGCAGGATCATTGAAGACAATCTCGCCCACAACGGGTTGACCGCCCAGTGGCTAAATCAGGCGCTTGAGCAGCGGGGCAAGTCCGTAGCCGATGTGTTCTATGCGGTAAGAGGGACGCAGAAGCAGTTATACTTCGATTACTATGAGGATCACATCGACAACCCCATTGATTGACCATTCATTGATGGGAAGCATCAATGATGGAATTCAGTACAATGATCAGCATCGGAAGGTACTACCATAGATTATGATATACAGAAGGTGACACCGCAATGGAAAGTGGAGATTTGAGGATTTTTCAGGCTGTGGCCCGTGAGGGTACGATTACGAGAGCTGCGCAAGCCTTGAACTATGTACAGTCGAATGTGACGAGCCGGATTCAGTTCCTGGAGGCTGAGCTGAAGGTACCGCTGTTTCACCGGTCCAATCGGGGAATGATGTTAACGCCTGCGGGCGAGAACCTGCTGGAATACGCGAATGCTATACTGTTGCTAATGGACGAAGCTGTACAATCGACACAATACTCCGAGCACCCGGCCGGTCCGCTGCGGATTGGCTCTATTGAGACGACGGCGGTCATTCATCTGACATCCATGATCGCCGGCTACCATTCACGCTACCCTGATGTCCATCTGTCGCTCATCACGGGTGAAACGCATGACCTTCTGCACAAGGTGCTTGATCATAAGCTGGATGGTGCCTTCGTATACGGCCCCATAGACCAGCCGGATATCGGGCATATTGTGGCTTACGAGGAGGAGCTGGTGCTAATTGCTGAACCGGGGGAGAGCGAACTCCAAGAACTGCTGCACAAGCCCATGCTGTTCTTCGACGTTGGCTGTACGCACCGGGTTAAAGCGGAGCGCTTCCTGCGTGAGAGCGGGATGCACTCGGTTCAGATCCGGGAATTCGGCACGCTGGAAATGATTCTAAACGGAGTATCTGCCGGACTCGGCGTCTCCCTGCTGCCTAAGTCCTCGATCCGCAAGGCGGAACAGGCCGGACGAATCACTTCCCACCGCCTCCCCGAAGAATACCGGAAGCTAGAGGTATGGTTGATATACTGCCGCAACGCCATGCTCTCCAGTGCAATGTGTAGGTTTGTGGAGATGGCTGGGCAGGGATAGATCATGGATATACAAGGAGTATTTTCCTTGAACGATACACCCAATACCCTTAAACAAATTATCGGAAAAAACCGTAAAACGATACGACTCAAACAAGGCTTGAGCCAAGAGGACCTTACTCACGAATGTAATGTAGACCGTTCCTATATCTCTATGATCGAGGTCGGCCGCAACGAGCCGTCCATCACCAAAATATTTGAACTTTGCAGAGGTTTAAAGATTACTCCCTCCTATTTCATTAAATTGGTTGAACTTGAGTATGACAGAGACCGGGAGCAGGATTGAAGCAAGAGAATGATAAAAAAGATCAGAACCAAGTTCCTCAGGTTCTGATCTTTCTGCATCTTAGAATCTATCTATTCGAATTCGACATCATCCAGGCCAGGAATTCTCCAAACGAATCGGCTACCTTCTCAACCTCTTCGAATTCAGGCTCACATCCATGAACAATAGCCCCGCTATCCGTTGCAATGGCATAGAAGGAATAACCATCCTCCACAGACATTACGATCGGCAAGTGGTGATCCCACCAGGCTGTGATCTCAGACTGCCAAGCTGAATCACCCGCTGCGGCCTCCAAACTTAGGAGTTCAAATTCATTCCACCGGAATTCGGTTTCCGCACTATGATTGAACTCAGCCTCACCCATAAACCAGGTTTGCTCATCCGGTGCAACGCACGTCTCAACCACCTTTAGAAATTCTAAATACTCATCAGGTAGTCCTGTATATCGGGAAGTAATGCCGCTATCTAAATGTAGCTGAGAACCGGACTTCCTCCTTATCTCCCAGCCCTTCTCCTCCGCCCAAGTCATAAATTCCACAACTTGAGCTTTCCCTTTTCCATTATTCATGTCCAAATGTTACACCTGCCCATCTGCTTAAGAAATGGAAACTCCTAGACTAATATACCATTTCCGCAGGTTTGCTTACATACAACAGGTCATTCCGTTACCTTAATTTGCACTGTTGCATCCATGTCCTCCCACTTCTTACCGTTAGCCACATGATATTCTCTTTCCGTGGTACCGTCTGTTTTGGTATAGCTGATGGCAAAGACCTGGCCTTTTTCGATCAGCATCGGGTATTGGTCATACGTAAGAACATTATCCGTCAGCGGCAGCTTGCTCGCATCTGCATAAGCTCCTTCCAATCGCCAAAACTCCCGGAAGGCGTAATCCTTGAATCCGCTCAAATCACTTTTCCCAAAATACGATGCCGCATACTTTTTGCCCTGCATGGTGATTTCATCCACTCTGAGCGGTTCAATATCCTTTGCCATCCAGCTAATGTCCTCGGAATGCAGGTTGCGGCCGTAGTGCTTCCGTAATTGATTCGCCATACAAGGAACCGCTTGGGTGATACGTTCCATTTCATTGACTCCGGTATGCGCTGCGCCGTAAATGCCCATGATGTTCTCGCTGCCCAGCTTTTCAAATTCACGGATGAAATTCTCCGCCATTTTATTCTCCCGGTATACATTATCATAACTCCTGTAATATATCAGCCCCTGCTGAATGGCCTCGGTAGTTAAGGTGTACATCTCTGATCCGGTGAGGTTGTTGTCCGCAAGATAAGACAAAAACCGCTTACCGGTTTTATCGCGTTGATGCCCAACATCAGTCCCGTGGAAAATAGTATCCGGACACCCGCTTTTTATTTTCTGAAAAAAAGTCTTCGTATAGGGAACGTGACCCGGAGTCCCTTCCCAATCCTGATAAAGCTCCTCCAGAATGTCGTCATTGTCTGACTGCATCCACAGGTTCAAGTATTCGGCAGCATAATAGGACTGCTCCACGAATAGGTGCCTCATTCCCTTGTTGTGGTAATAATCAGACCAAGCTTCGTACTCCTTGTCCATAATCTTGGCTACTCCATGGGATTCGCCATACAGATAAATCTGGCCGGTCGCTTTGGTCGTTAGCGGGGTGGCCACAGGCGTTGCCTGGGCCAGTTGGGCAGGAAGTGCCGATAGACTGGCTGGTTGTGTAGACGGACTTGCTTCCTCGCCCGCTGAGGAGTTGCCGCTGCAAGCTGTCAGGCTGCTGATCAGAAGGATAGCCATTAGGACAAGCAGCAGAGGTCGGCTGCACCTTCTTCGGGCCTCAATCCAAATTGTGAATTGTTTCACATTAAATTCATTCATAACTACGCACCCACCTTTCACAATCATTTCTAAATCTTGAATAATCTTAATATCGCTTAATCATAAAATACGCCCTCCACTTTCCGCTACAGCAAAACGCACAAGCCCTTTGGCTTGTGCGCTCGTATGCACCGCTACTTTATATGCTCACTTGCTCTGCGATGCTTTGTACTTCTGCCGCTCTTCCTCATTCTTGTCCGCAAAACGGTCATTATGGGAGGAGACCCCGGCCATCTTGGAGCCGGTGGGATCGATATATAATTTGGCACTGTTGACGGCAAGCACCGCATCATTGAAGGCACCGGCGATCAGCCTTACCTTTCCCGCATGGGTTACAATATCGCCTGCGCCGAAGATGCCTGGCATGCTCGTGCACATGGCCGGGGTTACCGAGATGCCGAACTCTTCATGCTCCAGCCCCCATTCGAGGATCGCCCCGCCGAAATCCCGGTCGAACCCGTGATTTACCAGCACCTCATCCACTTCCATGCGGACCGTTTCTTGGGCATTCACCTGCTGCAGGGTCACCGATTCGATTCTGCCTTCATGGCCGTGTAGCCGGGATACGGTATAGGGAACATACACTGTAGCCAGAGCTTTCATCTCGGTCACCGAGGATTCGAAGGCGCTGAAGTCATCCCGTCTATGAACGACATACACCTCCTTCGCAACCTTAGCGATAGCGACCGCCCAATCGACTGCCGAATCGCCTCCGCCGGAGATTAGCACTCTTTTCCCATTGAACTTATTGACGTTCGTGACGGTATAGTGAAGGTTGCTGAGTTCATAGCGGTCAGCCCCTTCAATATTCAGCTTCTGAATACTCGTAATGCCGCGCCCCGTAGCCAGAATGATGGTTCTGGAATAATGCTTCTCTCCTGAATCCGCTGTGAGTATGAATATACCGTCATCACGCTTCTCCATCTGGGCGATTTCCTGCCCGAATACAATACTTGGGTCAAAAGTAGCCGCTTGTCTGATTAACGAATGGATGATCTCCTCGCACCGGACAGGCCCGATCCCGCCAACATCCCATACCAGCTTCTCGGGATAGGTGCGCATGAATCCGCCCAGTTCCTGCTTGGCTTCGATGATTTTCGTCTTCATCTCCCGCATTCCGCTATAGAAGGCTGCATACATCCCGGCGGGGCCCCCGCCGATGATAATGACGTCATAGATATCCTGTTCCATTAGGGCACCAACTTGTCTACCAGATAATCCAGGAGCAGCGGCGTGCCGATCAGTCCTTCACCCACTACAAAATCGGCTGTCTCCAAGCGGTACACACGCCCTTTTTTCACAGCGTCCATCGCATTCCATATCGGAGACTGCTCCAAGTCCTTCATAGACTGCTCACTGCTGTAATTCTGCATCATGCGTTGCTCTACGAAGATATGATCTGCCTTAAGGGTGGGGAACACCTCCAATGATATCGGCGTGAACCATTCTTTATGGTCTTTTAACTGCTCCGGAATATGTAGTCCCAGCTCGTTATACAAAATGCCGCTTCCGGGGCTTCCAGCCTCCTGGCCCAACACCCGATATTGGCTTTGCTCCACACGCAAGACGAGAATTGTCTGATCCCCCAGAGCCTGTTGCAGTGTCTGTTTGACGGCTTTTATTTTGTCATCATATTTGCTCAGTGCTACTTCAGCTTGCTTCTCTTTGTCGAACAGCTTGCCAAGCGAAGTAACGATTTCCTTCACCGTACCCCCAGCCTCGACTGCAACCGTAGGCGCAATCTTGCTCAGAGCTTCATACCTTTTAGCATCAATCGTCCCGCTATCTGCAATAATCAGATCTGGTGCTGCGGCAAGAATAAGTTCAAGATTCTCTTCATATTGCTGAACCTCAATCATTGTCACCTTGTTGTCATTGAATAATTTCGGACGGTACTCGGGTTCAATCTCTTGTACAAGGGTGACCATATTAGGAATCACGCCGATTTCAATTAAGTTCTCGGCATAATTAGAGTTAAGGACCAGCATGTTCTTCGGCTTCACAGGAATGGTGATGTCACCAAAAGCACTTGTCACAACACGTGTGGCAGCCTCACCAGGCCCTTCTGTAGCCTTCGCCGTGCTGCCGCTGCCTGCCTTAGTGGTGGAGCAAGCAGCCAAAGTCAGAATAACTAGCATAGAAAGTATATAGAGCATAGGTTTTCTCATTACATTGCAGCCTCTTTTCTTTGATAATGATTATCACTATCAAATTATAAGGAATAATGATAGAACCTACTATAGCCTAAAATGTCGTAAACATTGGATTATTGTGTCTCTGGAGCCCCGCTTTCCAACATAGCCTGTTCCATTTGCTGCAGGATTGCCCTTTTGCCATACGCGCTGCAATTATTAATCCATAGCCCGGTATCCACATAGATCACCCGGTTATTCTTCACCGCGTCTAAGGCGGCCCATTTCTCACTGGTCTGTAGCTTCGAGAGGCTAAGATCTGCGCTATAGTAATCCATAATACGCTTCTCAATGAATAGATACGTAGGATTGGCCTCCGCTAATTGCTGCAATGTGCATGGATTGAAGCTGTTCTCGTGGGCACGGACAATCTCAGGCATGGTTAACCCCAGCTCCTTGTATAGCAGGGTAGCTGCATCGCTGGAGGATTCACCGATATAACGATAGCCGAGCTCTTCAACACGAAGGTACAGAACGGTGGAGCCGCCCGGAAGTTGCCGTTGCAGCTTGTTTCTCAAGAGATCGGCCTGTACAGTAAGCCCGGCAATGAGCTGTGCTGCCTGGGCCTCCCGGTTGAACAATGTGCCGAAATAGCTGATCAGTGCACTCAGATCATCCGGCAGCCTCGTTAGGATGGGAGCAATGGCCCGGAAATATTGTTTCAACTCTTCTGTTAAATGCTCAGCAACAATCAGATCGGGCTCTTGCTCTGCAATGAGGTCCGGCAGAGTGACATACTGCGGCATGGCCAGTAAGGTCACTCCATGCATATGGAACAAGGGTTGTTGATAGTCCGGGGTTAAGGCACTGACAATAACAACAGATTGGGGGATTACCCCTAAGGCTATTGCTATCTCTGCATGTGCCGCGGAGAGGAAGCATATCCGGCTGTCTGCAACCGATGATTTGAACCGCATGGGCGGAAGCCCGGCTACCTGTCTAAACTGCCGGCTGAAATATTGCGCATCTTCAAAGCCTGTCTTCCTCGCCACCTGTCTGGAGGAGTCGTCCGTAAGCAGCAGCCACTCCTGAGCACGATACATCCGGTAACGGATCAGATACTCCACCGGTGTTTTATGATAGAGCTGGGTGAATTTCCTGGAGTAATAGGACGGGCTGTATCCGGCGATTGCCGCCAGTTCATCTCTTGTAATCATTTGATGATAATTCTGCTGCATATAAATCACCGTGCGCGCCAATCTTTGCTCAAGTGTGCTGTCAGCGGTTGGCTGTTCCTGCTGTAATTCTTTTAACAAATGGTATAGAATGTACTGCTTCATGGTGATGCCAAGCGGCCCGGTGCTCCTGGTGAGGGAAGACCGGATCTCTGCTACCACCGCTTCAGGCACACTTTGAACCCTATAGCCCGCCGCCCGGTCTGTATTCCAATCGCAAGGAGATTGCATTTCTGTGTCATAGGTATTGAAGCTAATCAAATAGCCCGAGAAATCAAAATGATTGGCAGAGGCTAGCCGGATGACCGAACCTTTCTCAAGAGCAATTAACTGGCCGAAAAGAAGCTGCTCTTCATGCCCGTTGATCGACAGCATGGCTTGGCCGTCACTTACCAACAGGAGGGCAGCCTGATCCAGACGCATTGTGGAGGGGGCCGGTAACAAATCTGCTACATCTATAATTTCTGTGCAATGGGCAAGCCAGCCCGGATTAGCGTCATACATGGATATACTCCTTAGGTTCATTATTGATATATAGTAAAGCACCCACCCTATGAAAGCAGCAGGCGCTTGGCCTTAATTATGACTTCCGTACAGGCCGGACATACTTGAAGTACCGCTCCGGGTTGAAATAGAAGTAGATGATCCGGCCGGGGGTAGGGTCGGAGCAATAGCCAGTGCCTGTATAGTCAAAAGCGGCCATCGCCTGCTCCATCCGTTCCTCGACACTGCGGTTCTCCTGCTCGTAATCAAACGGTCCGTGCTCAAACACAATATACTCGGCCTCAGGGACATCTGCCATCAGCATCTGCGCGGGGACTTCGCCTTCATAATCATAGGGGAGACGTACCCCATAGCACTCTGTACGCGGAAATCCCCAATCGCAGAGCCTGCCGTCCGGGTCATTCATATAGGCCATGATCTGACCGTTGCCGCTGTTCGTATCGCTTCCGCCGTCATCATCCAGCTTGCCCTTGATACTATCCAGCAAGCCGCTGATGGTCTCGCAGTCCTGCCCCGGAATCAGGCTCTGCTTCTGCCAGAAATCCCAGTACCCGTTGCTCTCGTAGTTCTTAATGTGCAGGAATTTGTGCGCGGGAATGGTTACGAAATAAATTTTAACCTCTTCTGTAGATTTTACCATGCCAACCTCTCCTAGTCCGAATAAGTAGCGGTCAAACGGGTTGATTTTGGTACGAAGGACGACAGGATACGGGTGCCTCCGGTACTCGCTTGGGGCCACACCGTAGGTCACCTTGAACGCCCGCGTAAAGGCCTCATGAGAGGAGAATCCATAGTCGAGCGCAATATCCAGAATGCTTTTTCCGCTATCCCGCACCTCCTTCAGTGCAAAAGCCAGCTTCCGGTGGCGAAGGTAATCCCTAAGCTGCATCCCGGATATCTCTTTGAATTTCCTCGTCGTATGAAACTCCGAATAGCCCAGCTTGTCAGCGAGAGATTGCAGCGTTATGGCCTCACTGTTATGCTGCTTAATGCTGTGGTCCATATCATCGACAATGGTCTGAATCTGCCTGTGCCACTCGTACACCGTCCGTTCACCCCCTCGTTCCAACCGCTCTATAGTCATTCTAGAATACTGGATAAGGCATTTCTTGATTCTACTTGCGGCATGGGATCAGCTTCATCTCTGTAAGATGATCCAGATTGATCTCGATCCTCAGCTCATCATGCTCATTCACCGCGGTTAATGTCCGGTCTTCAATACTTAATTGCTTGATTGTACCGCCCTCATAATCCAGGCTCGTCCAAGCATCCACAATGGTCCAAGGATCATCATTGTACTTCACAATGCTCTCAATCGTTGTGTCACACAGAGGGTGGCAGCTCATGCTCCTCCGTCCAATGCTTCAAGATGAAGTTGCTCATGGCTCTATCCTTCCGTTTTGCTAGTTTTCTCTCTCCTATACTATTTCTGTTAACCACCCCGTTTTCCCTTCAAAAGAGTAAAGGCCATTCCTCGCAGGATGGCCTTAGTACATGTACGGATTAACCCTTCGCCTGCACGGCTATGGGGTAATAAAGATCGAGCTGGAACGCTTCGTTAACAAACATATCCCCGTTGAAAAGGAAGTGCTCCTCCAGCCATTGACCCGGACCCGGCTGATATTTACTGCTCTGCACCCATTCATTTAAGCGGTTCCAGGCTTCGGGGATATCGAGACCGTATAAGCTGGAGACGGCATAGAGACCGCCACTTACCTGCTTGATCCGTACCTCGCCCGAGGGTTTGTCTTCAGAGACCGTAGCCCACATCTCATAACCATGCTCATTCTGGGCACCAGGCTGATTGAAGCCGAAATACCGGGTGGCCGAAACCTGGTCTAACCCTTTTTCCTTCACCCATGCATAGAGCACATTCCACGCCTCATCCTCCGGCTGATTCCCTGCAGTAGTCTGATAGTACGCCACCTTCATCGGCTTCAATTCAATAAACCGGACCTGATGATCCTCCAGCTTCACTAATTGATGTTCCATTCTCCCTGATTCCTCCGTCCCTATATTCAATTCTTCTTCACGGAACATAGCAGCAACGTCCAGATTAATCTTCTTCGACTGCTCCAATAACAGAACGATGGCATTGCCCTTGGCAATCCCCTGCGTCTGCAATAATTCCACATACCGCCGACACCTCTCCGATTTTACTCAGCTGAGTGGTAATCATGAATTCTCCTTTCCTGTGGCTATGAAGTACTTCATGGCTCTATCCTACAGGTTTACGTGCACGTCAAGTCAATACCTATATTGTAAAGAATTTCTATAAAAGAAATCTGAACGAATAGTTTCCCGTAGTAAATATGAATTAACCGACATGGGATGTGATTGATTTGACTGGATTTTTGGGTGCTGTAATCATAACTATTGGATTGGTTATAGCCATCTGGCCTCAGGTAGCCTGGTATTTACGGCTGGGCTGGAGGTTCAAAAAAGCGGAGCCCAGCGGGCTGGCCTTAGGGGCGGAACGGGTAACCGGTGTGGTCCTGGTAATCGCCGGTTTCATCCTGATGGTATCCAGCTGCTCCTCAGGAAACGCAGAACGCCGCTGGTCCGAGCAGTTCAAAGAGAAGCTGGACTCGGGGCAGGTACAGGAAATAAGCATCGGCATGATTAACCCCACCTTATTAAGCGAAGAAGAAACGGATAGAATGATCCAAATGATACAGGATGCTGAGCTTAGACCTTTCGATGCAGGGAATTCATTCGGAGCGAGCAATACCGGGACCATTACTTTTAAGGATCAGACCCGTGTAGACATGGTGATTCTGGGCCCGTCCGGGGGAATCGAGCTGCATCCAGGTGATGCACAGAGCGAATATGAGATTATGAGCGGGGGATTAAAATCGTGGCTTAAGCATTTCGGGAACTAGACATGGTTTTGTGCACAAAAAGGCTGGAGGTTCCCCCAAGGAGCCTTCCAGCTTTTTTGTGATTTCTATTTCGCTTCTGCCGCGCGGACTGGCCCTTCATTGCCTGCCCTTAAACCGTTTCACCGCATCCTCCGTCACCGGCTGAAAGAGGTTCACCAGGTTGCCGTCGGGATCACGGAACAGCATCGAGCGGTTCCCCCACGGCATCGTCGTCGGCTCCTGTACCCAGTCCCCGACAAGCGGCTTAAGGCGCGCATATTCAGCATCGACAGCATCGACGCGGAACTCCAGAATGACCGTGCGGTTACTAGCCGCCACTACAGAATCAGCACCAAATAGCGGAGCTGTCTTGGAGTGGCCGATGGCCAGGGTGCAGGAGGGCAGGACAATCTCGGCAAAAACAGGGGCGGGCCGCTCCGCCGTCATCCCCGTCACTAGCTCATAGAATTCAACCAGACGATCAATGTCGTCAGTAATGATACGTATCGAAGCGAAATTCATAAGCGATCACCCTTTCTTGAATGTTTACACGTCTAATGATACTAAAACGCTACTGACAACGTTATGTCAGTAGCGTTTTTAATCTAATCGAAAAAACGATCACATTCGGCTGGCGTAAGGCTATCGGGCCGAGTCAGTAGCGTTTGCATGTCCTGCCCCTACCCTTAGCCTATTCTCAGGGCAATATTTCCAAGCTGCTCCGCGCGCTCCATCCGCTGAAGGGCAAGCGGAGTCTCCGCTAAAGAATACACGCTATCCATGATAGGGTGTATCTGATGCTGCTCCATGAATTCTAGCATCGCGGTGAATTCTTCATGGCTGCCCATGGAGGTTCCAAGCAGCTGAAGCTGCGGGAAGAATATCGCTCTGGCCGGAATGGTGAGATCATCGCCTGAGCTTGCGCCGAACATGACGATTCTCCCGTTAGGCTTGATGACCTCGAAGTATTGATCGAATGTAGCTGGACCCACGCTATCCAGGATCAGGTCTACAGGGTGGTGCTGGAGTTCTTCCCGCCAACGGCTGGTGCTGTCTATAACCCGTGTAACCGGTAATTGCAGAGCCTCTGCACGCTTCGCTTCACTTCTGGACGTGACCGTAACCTGCGCCCCAGCCGCTGCCGCCATAAGCGCAGCAAACGTAGCCACCCCGCCGCCAATCCCCGGAATCAGCACATGCTCGCCCCGCTTCAGGTTTCCTCTGGTAAATAACGCCCGGTACGCAGTGAGTGCCGCTAAGGGTAACACCCCCGCTTCCTCCCAGGACAGATATGCTGGTTTAGGCATAACATTCTGCTCAGGCACAATGACATATTCCGCAAAAGTCCCGTCTGCAGGATATCCCAATATATCAGGAACCACAGGCACCTCGTCTGCCCGATCCCAGCCGAGACATGGATTAATGATGACATCCATCCCCTGAGCCAAGCCGCTTACCCCCTCACCTGTCTCTTCGATAACGCCCGCCCCGTCTGAACCCAGCACGCAAGGATGAACCGGACCAGGCACACCTTCTGTAGCAGAAGCGGCAGCAGCGATAATGAATAAATCCCGGTGATTCAGTCCGGCTGTCTTTAGCCTTACCTTGACCTGCCCCTGTTCAGGACGCTTGTCCGGATGCTCCATATATTGCAGACCCTGTGGTCCAAGTGTAATTGCCTTCATCTTCATAACCTCCTGTTACGCTGTAGTAGCTTCATACAAAGTGTAGGCTGTTACAGCAGTTAGGTAAAATGATTAGAAGAGAAGGTGAGTATCATTAATAATGATAGCTGATAGCCTGGAGCGGCCCTAAGAGAATTACCCTCTCCCATACCTTTTATGAAAAGTGTAATAATTCCACCCAGCATGGTCAAGGGACGGGGCTTAGCCTCCCTGCAAGAGCCGGAAACGACCGGCAGCAATGATGGCCGCCAGCACTATAAAGATGATGTTGATCCATACATTAGATTCGCCCCGCAGTAGATGGAAGACCAACCCGGAACATGCGGCGGCAGCCAGACCCATAGCGGCGAGCGGAGTGAGCTGCGGTAGTATTCGGAGTGCCATCGGTAAAATCAACCCTAAAACACCCAGCAATTCAGCGATGCCGATGCCCATAACCACCCCCTGCGGAACATCATTCACCCAGCTCCAGGCGGCTCGGGCCGAGTCCAACTGAAAGGCCTTCAGCCAGCCTGAATACAAGAACCCCGCGCCTAGAACAATTTGTAAGACCCATAGCACAATATTCATATACAATGTCACTCCCTCTCATATGTTCACGCAAGCGCCATCCGCGCTCCATCCACCCGGGAAGGCGGTTCTTCTTGCGCTACAGAAGCCTTAGCTGCATAATAATATGAAGGGTTTCACATGAAAAGTAGACACTTTTACTAAACCTAGTTACCTAAAAGATACCTTACGTGAATCAAGGGGGCAGCGGCATGACCTACTGTAAATTCGAGTCCGCATTAGAAATCTTCGTGGGGAAATGGAAGCCCGTCATTCTGCTGCGCCTGTTCTCTAACGGAACCATGAGATTCAGCGAATTGCAGCGGGCCATTCCTGAGATCACCAAAAAAATGCTCACACAACAATTGCGTGAGCTGGAATACCACAATATTGTCCACCGTGAGATTTACCACCAGATCCCGCCGAAGGTGGAGTATTCCATCACGGAATATGGACGAAGCTTATCAGGCATTATGCAGGCCATGAACGATTGGGGAGTCACACATATCGAGCATCTGAACCAATTATACGGCGCAGAACGTGTCAATGAACCGGAAACGGACCAGCAACACTAACATTCCGAAATCTCCATATGATCCAGCGGGATCTCGGATAGATGCTCAATGAAATTTCATGCGCCGTGAATGGTACCACCAGAGGATGCGGATGACCTCGTCTCCGATCTGAATCTCCTCCAGATCTTCACCTTCCTCAGCCTGCTTCCTCTGCACCTGCTACAGTTAACCTCCCGTCCTGCATCCGGTACACCTTATCGCAATATTCAAGCATGCGCTCATCATGTGTGACCATAATCGCTGCTTTGCGGCGTGTTCTCACCTCATGGGCAATCAGGGAGACCACTTCATGGGCACGCTTGGTATCAAGACTTGCTGTCGGTTCATCTGCCAGAATGATGCCGGGATTATTGATAAGCGCACGGGCAATTGCTGTCCGCTGCTTCTCACCGCCTGACAGCTCCTCCGGGAAGCTGTTCAGCTTCGAGCCCAGGCCCAGCTCTTCCAGCAATTTAACGGCGAAGGCTTTGTCTTCTTTGTTCACCTTCCCTGACATTTTTTTTACGATGAGCAATTGGTCCAGTACACTTAGATAAGGAACCAGATTTGATGATTGCATAATGAATCCGACTTCTTTCAGCCTTAGATCCGCAAGTTCCTGTGCCGTAAGCTTAGCAATAGCATGTCCATTCAGCTTAGCCTCCCCTTCTGAAGCCTTCAGCAGTGCTCCGGCAATAGACAAGAATGTGCTTTTCCCTGAACCCGACGGTCCGACGACAGCAACGAACTCACCCGGCTCCACGGATATAGACACATGATCGAGTGCTGCAATCCGGTTGCTTCCTTCGGTATAATATTTGGTGACTTCACTCATGTGTAATCCCTTAGTCATTGTCATTATTCAGCCCTCCCGAGCGCCTTGAGCGGATCAATCTTAGTAATCTTTCGAACCGATACCAGCGAACTTAACATAGCGATAACCAGCAGGATCACAGAATATGTCACGACAAGAGAAGTCTCCAGCTTGAACGGCATACCCTTCGGCATAATGGCCGCTGTTCCATAAGTCAGTAAGACTCCGACTACAATGCTGGTCAGCGATAGCACCAATACTTGCGATACAATAGCTTTGCTTAAGAATCTGTTACTGGCACCTATAGCTTTCATAATGCCGAACTGGTTCGTTTTCTGCATCGTCATTACGTAAAAGAATACCCCAAGCACGAAGGCGGCGATTGCAAGCAGAAAAGCCAGCATCATTAGAATCGTTCCGTTCTCTTCTTTGTACCCTGGCATTCCCTGTACTGCTGCCGACCGGGTAACCGTGTCCGTTCCCGTTAGCTCGCTATTCATAGCGCCCGGATCGATATCCTTGCCTTGCAGCATAATCGCATTAACGGGCCCGGCAACGCCTTTATCGGAACCAGGAGCTGCGAAGGCAATCTTCCGCCATTCGGCCATCGGAGTGAATACAGAGGCAACGTGGTTATAGGTCTGATTCTCCACAAATCCTATAATCGTCAATGATTCCGTCGTGCCGTCTAATTGAAAAGTGTCCCCAACGCCATAGCCCTCATCCTTCATGGTCGAATTCACGATCACACCCTTAGGATTCTCAGCAGATAGGCCTTGCCCTTCCACGACAGACGGTTCCAGGAAGCTTCCCGGGTTAATTCCTATAATCGCGATATCCAGCTTGTCTTCATTCTTGGTGCTGTTTGCCTTCATGGCTGTTGCCATGCTAGTTCCCATAGGTGCAGCGCCACTCACGTTAGGCAGCAGCTCTACTTCCGCCAATAATTGATCAGACAGCAGCGACTTGCTCATTGAAGACTGCGACCCTTCCTCGAAAACGACATAGTCTGCCTTCATCGTCTTAAAGGTTGACGCAGCCAGCGTAGATAGACCATTCCCTAAGCCTGATAAGATAAATACCAGCCAGGCTAGGAGCACGAAAATGATGATGATCATTAAAAATCTCATTTTACTGTGCATCAATTCTTTCATTGCTAAAAACATTCCTCTTCCCACTCCTTTATATTTTTTTGACACGAGTGTCGAATTAAAGCCGCCATTGCATCTGACCCTTTAATTAAACAATATATATGACACAAGTGTCAAATTGGACTCAAGACTACAGCTAGCTCTTGGCCCCTCCAATCCACATTTGAAACAGCAGCTTACCCCAAGCGGGAGTAGGGATATTCAGCATATTAGGCGTATCAATCAGGTTGAAGAACACACCAATAAGTACTGGAAGTGGGATATCCTGCCGCAGGTCTTGATTCTGCTGAGCGCGTTCGAATAAGCGGGATAATTGAATTTTAAGTGTCTGATGTCCTGCCTCAATATATTCGAGATCTCTCGCCGCCGCAGCAGAATTAGCTGTGTTAATTTTACTCGCATTTCCCAAAAGCTGATGTAACGCAGACTCCTCCACGTAAATGAGCAGCAGCTGTTCAAGGGCATCCATCGGGTCAGCCTCATCAATGGCTAATGCCTTGTCTACTACTGCTGCCATTACGCGCTTCATACAAGCCGCCACAATCTCTTCCTTATTCGCATAATACTGATAGATAGTGCTTCTGGCTCCTGACAGATGCTGTGAAAGCAGCTTGAGATGAAATCCGTCATATCCATGCTCAAGCACCAATTGTTTGGTTGTGTCCAGCAGCTCTGTCTCTGTAAAAGACTGTTTTCTTCCCATTGCATCTCTTCCGTCCTGTCTTTGGTGATAGATATCATTAGTTTAGCATGGTTAGTGAGCATTTCCCAATGGCCGCCGCGGATCAATAATGGAATGCTCGATCTCTTCGATATAGGAATCAAAGGCCTCCACGCCTTCATTTATAATTAATGCAGCCTCCTGCGCCGTAACTGGTAGCGCCCATAGGATCTGGGCCCTCTCGCTCCCGACCTGAATCTCCTCCAGCTCTTCACTTTCCCCCCTCAGCTCATCCAGCAGAAAAGCTGTGGTTGTCCAGTTCGCAGGGGCAAGCCGGCTCTCTTCCATCACTCTAGGTATCCGTGAATCACCTGCGCTCTCTATATGATGGGCGATAAGATCACAGAGATAGGTAAATATCCGGTCCACAGACTCCCCGCCTAAGTCAGAGGTCAGAGCCATCACCCACTCCGTACCCACAGCTTGTCCATTCGGTCGGTGAGTCGCGGATAACCCGACTGTTGCGAACCTCGCCACCGCATTCTCATCATCAGCCGGAAAATAGTAAACTTCAACATGAACGGCTGTTTCAGGTTTGCTCAAGATAACCCTGTATTCCGGCATCTTCCACTCCCGGATATAAGCCCCCAAGATAACTGTTCTGCGGATATCGAAGGAGAGCTCCCTCTCTTTGCTGGATTCCATAAAGATAGCAATCACCTTCCCTCTTTTGATTAAGCTATGACTACTAAAGTAAGTATCTGTTTCACAAAGTTATCAATCACTACCCTGTCTGGACGGGACTTCAGGAACACGGTAAGTCCTATTAACGAAATGACCAGCGTCTGCGCCAGATTCTTAGCATTTATCCCTGCATCCAGCTCCCCTGACTGCATGCCCCGTTCAATCGTTTCCTGGAAGATGACCGAGAGATACATCTGATGTTCTCTGGTCAGAATCTCGAACTTCTCATCATGGGGAGCCAGCTCCACCATTGAATTGATGCAGAAGCATCCCGTGCTCGGGCTTTTCTCATATTCTTTGGACACCACATCTTCAAAAAAGGTACGGAATGCCTCTTTCACCGAAGGATGCTTGTGCAGACTGTTACGGACATAGGCAGCGTGGGAACTCGTATATTTTCGCAAGGCAGCTTCAAATAATCCTTTTTTATCTCCAAAGGCAGAGTATAGGCTTGGACGCTGAATGCCCATTCTTGCGGTTAAGTCGCTTAAGGAGGCCGCTTCGAACCCTTTTTCCCAAAACACATGCATCGCTGCCTCAAGTGCCTTATCTTGATCAAATTCGCGCGGTCGGGCCATAGAACCTTCCTCATTTCATATCGAATGGTATATTACGATTGTATTTGGCGAAGATCCTCCTGTCAATCAGACCATTCTATATATCTTTCAGCCATGTTCCCCCTTGACAGTTAATTTTGCTTGGCGTTATATTTATCAGGAATTATTACATACTGATTGGTATGTTATTATCAATATGAAGGAGGCTTTATCTCTGATGAGTACATCTTCAATGTCCCGTAAGGTTGCACTTCTGTTTGCCATCACCTGCGGACTGGCGGTCGCTAACATCTATTACGCCCAGCCCTTGCTGGACGCGATCTCCAGCGAGTTCGGGATTACGCATTCTTCCGTCGGCATCGTGATTACAGTGACTCAGATTTGTTATGCCCTTGGACTACTCTTGCTGGTGCCGCTGGGCGATCTGCTTAATCGGCGCTGGCTGATTACCGGGCAGATGCTGATATCCGTGCTGGCTTTGATTGTTGTGGGTACTGCCCCTACCAGCATGGTGTTATTCATAGGCATTGCTGCGGTCGGACTGCTTGCGGTAGTGACACAGACGCTTGTTGCATTCGCAGCCACCTTGTCTGCCCCGGCTGAACGCGGGCGCACAGTCGGTATGGTGACCAGCGGAATTGTCATTGGGATTCTACTGGCGCGGACGTTCGCCGGCGTGTTAACGGATCTGGCAGGTTGGCGTTCAGTCTACCTTGTCTCGGCGGGACTCACGTTAATCATGGCAGGTGTATTGTTCAGGGTGCTGCCGCAATCTGAGCCCCGGAGAGAATCCTTATCCTACCCGCAGCTTCTCCGTTCGCTATTCACGCTATTCGCGCAAGAACGGCTGCTGCGAATCCGTGCTGTGCTATGCCTGCTGATTTTCGCTGCCTTCAGTATATTGTGGACTTCCCTGGTTCTGCCTCTTAGCGCTCCGCCGCTGTCCCTGTCCCATACTGCAATTGGAGCGTTTGGTCTCGCCGGAGTTACTGGAGCCTTAGCAGCAGCGCGGGCAGGCCGTCTAGCTGATCGGGGTTTAGGGCAAAAGACCACCGGCGTGGCGTTGATTCTGTTGCTCATCTCATGGCTGCCAATCAGTTATACTCCTCATTCGCTGCTCGCGTTAGTCATCGGGATTATCTTTCTTGACCTGGCCGTACAAGCCGTACACGTCACCAACCAGAGCATGATCCTTAATCTGCGCCCGGAAGCCCGCAGCAGGCTTACTGCCGGTTATATGGTCTTCTATTCGATCGGCAGCGCCACCGGATCAATCGCATCCACCAGTATCTACGCTTATGCGGGCTGGAATGGAGTGTGCCTGCTCGGTGCAATAGTTAGTGCTACGGCTCTAATCTTCTGGGCATTAACCCGGCATGTTAAATGATGGATGCAACGGTATTACGTCCACCGGGCTGCTGCCCAAACGCCTAGCCGTCCAAGCCTGTAATTGTATATCTGTCTGGTATGAAATATCATACAATTAGGCACATGGATGATTAGAAGGAGAGATTTGGGATGCAGCATAATAACTCTGTGGTAGATGAACAAGTATGAGCGAATTCCTGAAATTATTGAAGGATGCAAGGTTCAGAAGAACCATGCAGATGATTTTCAAGTTCGCCTGGGATTTCTGGTGGCTGGGCAAGGTGAAGTACTTGATGTCACGGCGGCGCTTTGCAGCCAAGCAACAGGCCCTATACCGCAAGCAGGCAGCGTATTTCACGACAACTGCTATGGATATGGGCGGGCTGATTATCAAGCTTGGGCAGCATGTGAGTGCACAGGTGGATATGTTACCGAAGGAAGTGATCGAGGAATTATCCAAGCTGCAGGATTCTGTAGAATTCGTAGATTTCTCCGAGATCCAGCAGAAGATAGAGCGTGAACTCGGAGGATCCATAAGCGAGATGTATGCTGAGTTCAGCGCGACTCCTATTGCAGCAGCTTCCTTCGGACAGGTCCACCGGGCCACCTTGCGGACAGGTGAGCAAGTGGCCGTGAAGGTGATGCGGCCCGGTGTAGAGGACATTATCGCGATTGATTGGAAGTCCATTCAGGTCGCAATTTCGTTATTGAAGCGCCAGAAGATGATTACAGACTTCATGGACCTTGATGCCGTGTATGATGAGTTTCATGACACCATTATGGAGGAGCTCGACTATCAGCAAGAAGGGCGTAATGCCGAAGAGTTCAAGCAGCAGTTAGCCCACCGGAAGGATGTCGTGATTCCGCACATTCATTGGTCATGTACTACCTCGCAGGTGCTGACCATGGAGTTTATGGAGGGTGTCAAAATCAATGATTTCGCCAAGCTCGAGGCTTGGGGGGTGGACCGGACCAGACTTGCGACATCGCTGATCGAAATGTTCGTGGAACAGATTCTATTGAACGGGCTTTTTCACGCTGACCCCCACCCCGGCAATGTGCTCGTGCAGCCTGACGGCACCATCGCTTTGATTGATTTTGGAATGGTCGGGCGGATTCCGAAGGATATGAAGACCCAGATGGTAGCCCTTCTGCTGGCCGTATATCTGAAAGACGCCCACGGCGCCATCGATGCCCTGAACAAGTTGAGATTTTTAAGACGGAATGTCGATCTGGAGGTCTTCTCCAGGAATCTTACGTTATTATTCGAACAAATCAACGGGGATACGTTTGATCTGAGTTTTGTGACCTCAGGCGACAATGTGGAGGAATTACGCAATTTCCTCTACTCCCAGCCTTTTCAGTTACCTGCCAATACCACATTCCTGGGCAAAGCTATAGGCACCGTGTACGGCCTCTGTACCGGACTGGACCCTGAGCTTGATCTGGTCGGGACGGTTAAGCCTTATGTAGAACAGGTGGTGCGGAGGGATCTGCGGGGAAGTGTCATCTCCAAAGTTGTGGAGGATGGCAAGAATATGCTCAAAGACATCCTTCCAACGACCAAGAAGTTCATGTCGGCCATCGATAAAATGGATAGCGGAGGTTTAAGGGTCAAGCTGGCGAGCTCCCTCGAGCAAAAATTAATCGAGACGCAGAACAAAAATACACAGCGGTTGATTGCCACCATCATTGGCGCAGTATTACTTCTGGCCGGGGTCAACCTGTGGAATGAAGTAAATCCCATCGTCTCTTATGTACTCGGCACCCTGGGCCTGCTCGTTATGCTGAGCCAGCTCCGAACGAGACAAGGCCGCCGGGACGAAAGACATGCAAGGCAAATTAACGCTATGCGTGAACGTAGCCGCTTGGAGAAGCCGAGGTCTGAATCGCGTAGATAACAAAAACCGTCATGGGAATCAAGAATCCCTGACGGTTTTTATTTTTACTCTGGGATATAAGGAAGATCCAGTGTCTTCGGAACATTGATCACATGCAGCTCTGTATACGTACGGATGCCTTCGGCGCCGTATTCACGGCCGATACCGGACTGCTTGAAGCCACCGAACGGGAACCGGACATCGAGCCCCTGCACAGCAGCCGTATTGATCATGGTCGTTCCCGCTTCGAGCTGACGTGCGACCAAGATGGCATCCTCTTCCCGTCCCCACACCGAGCTCGTCAATCCATAGATGCTCTCATTATGCAGATGAATGACTTGCTCTACATCATCGAAGGGCAGAATCGGAACAGTAGGACCGAACTGCTCCTCCACCACTATCGGATCATGGTAATCGCAGTCCAGAACGAGCGTGGGCTGCAGGTAATAACCTTGTTCAAACCGCTGCTGGTCGAGAATTTGGCCGAGAGGAATGATCTTGGCCCCGCGCTTCTGCGCATCCTCAATCAGACTCTGCACGTAATTCTTCTGCTTCAGGTTATTCACCGGACCTACCGTCGTATGGGCATCGAAGGGATCACCAATGCGAATCCAGCGGTTGGCCGCCTCGATATATTTTTCAACAAAAGCATCATAGATAGAACGGTGTACATATACACGCTTGGCGATCATACAGATCTGACCTGTGGTCAGGAAATTAGAAATGACAATCCGGCGCATCGCCCGCTCATCTTGAACATCAAAGCTATCCAGGAAGATCGCCGCATCATTGCCGCCAAGCTCCAGCGTCATGTCCTTAATCGTTTCCGCAGCCGCTTTGATGATGTGCTTGGCGGTTGCGGTTCCGCCTGTGAAGGCGATTTTGGCGACAAGAGGATTACTAGTCAGCTCAACGCCCACATCTGCAGCCCCATGAACGACATTGATGACACCCGCCGGGAACTCACCCGCGATCAGCTCTGCCACCTTCGCCGCCGCCAGCGGTGCAAATGGACTCGGTTTGAGCACAATCGTATTGCCCGCAAGTAAGGCAGGAGCGATTTTGATCGTAGATAGAGCAATCGGATAGTTCCATGGACTGATCGCTGCCACCACACCCATTGGATCATAGGACAGAATGGTTGTACCATGGTCATGCTCCTGGACCTCTTCCTGTAGAACGGATGCAGCCTCATTACAAGCGAACTCCATCCACATTAACGAGACATAAATCTCACCATGGGCATCATACAGGGGCTTGCCATGCTCTCTGGACAGCAGATGGACAATTTCATTCTCCGCTGCTCTAATCTTCTCTATCGCCTTGCGCATCCGAGTGATACGTTCATCAATCGGGGTCTTCTTCCATATTTTAAAAGCCTCCGCCGCCGCTTCAATCGCCTGAGCCGCTTGTTCCTTCGTGGTGACAGGGAAATAGCCTACGATTTCCGCCGGGCTCGCCGGATTCTCTTTGGCTGACTGCGAAAGGGACGGTACATGGTGACCATTAATGAAGGCTTCCACGATAACGGTCTCTTGGTCTGCCTCCCACACTTCATCGGCAATTCCCTTCACATAACGAAGCTTACGCCACTGTTGCTCTTCCGTCAGAATATTGCCTTCCTCTGTAGAGGAGAACCCGCATTGCGGGCTCAAGCAGAGCTGCTCAAGGGGCACATAGGTTGCTGCTTCGGCAATCCGGGCTTTAATGTGCTCTTTATCTTCCAACTCGCCAGTTTTGGAGGTGAGCAGACCCAGCACGATTTTCAAATCCGGCCGGTTCACATATTTCAAGGGCTCGAAGCTGCCTGAACGCTCATCATCAAATTCAAGGAATAAGCCATCTACGTCTAAGCCGCCAAAAATGACCTCAGAAGCGTAATCATAACCGCCGGTGGAGAAGTAGTTGGATTTATAGTTCCCCCGGCAAATATGCATCGTCACAACCAAATCTTCCGGTTTATGAGCCAAAGTTTCGTTGATCATCCGCTGCATCGTTAACAGCTCTTCCGCCGGTTCCAGACCTTTCGCGCGCAGCTTATTGTGCCCCGCTTCTGAGAACAGGTCTGCCCATGCTGTATCATCCAGTTGCAGGTACCTGCATCCCGCATCATAGAAGGCTTGAATGGCTTTTTGATACGCCGCAATCGTATCCTGAAGGAATTGCTCCCGATCGCTATAACTATTGGCCCCCGGCTCCAGCCGGTAGATCAGCATGTTGGGACTTGGAATGGTTTGCTTCGCTACGGCGTCACCTGCATGCTTCAGCAAAAACTCAAAATGCTCCACAAAGGGATGGCTCGAGAAATCCACTTTACCGACCACACGAATACCACCCTTGCGGGTCTGCATATTATGGAACTTAGGTCCGTCGATCTCCTCATACAGCTCCACGCCGTCTAGGCCGCCCAGAAAGTCGAAATGCCACCAGCTTCTGCGGAATTCCCCATCCGTCACGGCGAATACGCCATTCTCCTTCTGCTGCTCAATAATCCGGATAATCTCTTGATCTTCCACCGCTCTTAATGCCTCATATGTGATGTTGCCTGCTTTATATTGTTCACGCGCCTGGCTTAAGTTCGCAGGACGCAGGAAGCTGCCTACATGATCATTGCGAAAGGGTATCATCGCTACATCTCCTTACAACTTTTTAGTGTACTGAGTATAGCATGAGGGCAAGAAATTCAGGTTATATGAAAAAAGCATGATTGGTCATAGCTTTTCGCGATAGCTGAAACGTTTTACCCTTCTTCTTTACGCAAGAAGAGAATTGCTTTTTCGTTCACAACGTCTGCATGCTCCATAGTCAGGGAATGACTTGCCCCTTCAATGATATGGGTCTCGAGATTAGGAATTAATCGCTTAGCATTTGCTATTGCCTTCTCAGCCGGGTATATTACTTCTTTATCTCCTATAAGGAGCAGAGTTGGAATATTGAAATTTTGGAATTCCTCTTTAGCAAATACTGAGGGCATCACCTGCAGAAGTGGTTTCGCATGGCGGTAACCGCTAATGACTTGAGCACGAAATACGGGGTGTAGAGGCTCTCCTTTACCTGAAAACCACAAAAAAGCATTGTCGATCCACTTTTCTGTGTGAAACAATAATGCGGGGTAAATTTTCGCAAAAAATTTAAAACTTATTTTATAGAAAGTTCCAGCAGGGGCAAAAAGCAACAGCTTCGACACGCGTCCCGGATAATCAAGTGCAAAATTTAAAGATAAGAAGCCACCCATTGAATGACCCGCTAAATCTACCTTGTTAAACTGCATTGCGTCCAAAACTTCAAGAAGCCACTGGTTAGCGGCTTTCCGATTTTTTATAGCAACAGTAGGTTTACTCCTACCGAAATCTCCCACAATATCCACAGCATAAACGCAACGCTCTTGAATCAGCTGCTTCATATTGGGATACCACATCGTACTACTCATTGTCATTCCATGAAGGAGAATCAATGGTTTCTTACTCGGATCACCAAAGCATAGTACATAAGTATCTCCAAATGATGTCGAGATATAATATGACGTCCCCTCTAATCCAAACCTATTTAAACTCTTATCGTAGCATAGATAGTATTCTTCTTCAGTTGCTCTGCTCTTAAAAATAGATCCCACGACACACCTCCCGGCTTCGATATTACTTCAAATCAAATCATTGGCAGGAAAGCTGTAATTCTTTAGATGACTTATTTTAGAATGTTATTCTCCATATGTAATTGTCGAAGAAACAAAAACAAGGGAAGACCCAGTGAAGGACCTACCAGTAGTGTACCTGCAATCGGCAGCCATAAATAATTCATTTTCATTCTTTTGCCCTCTAACAGAATAAATCCCATAAGCACGATCGGGGTAACTAAAACATCCATCCAAGCAAAAGCTCCGATACGCGTGCTGGTTATGGCTTCCCATAGGAGAGGTAAATGCAGACCATTGTGCGCAATCCAAGGAATGAATTGCTGTCTCAATTATATTAACACAGGGAGGAAATACTTGGGATATAAAACTATAAAGGGGCCCGTTGAGTTAACCGGCATGAAATTCAGGGGATGCAGTGTGATATCGCTTTTTCTAATTGAACCAGTGTCACGTAAAATAGTCAGGGTACAGTCGCTTGGCAAATTTGATGATGGAGACCGCGATAATTTCTACTCCTTATTAGAAGGTGATGGTGTGGGATGAGTCTCGGCAAGCTTCGCTTTTTCAAGTTTAATTCGATCCAGTAATTATCCCCGGGCTTCTTTCGTATGCTTATCCAGCAATTTCAGCAGATAGGGGAACCGATATTCTCCGTGCATTCTCTGGATGTGCCGGGCAGCGGTGTCTGGCTCTATGCCAATAGACGTGATATAGAGAGGCTTAGCGCTGGTGCCCCGGCAAATCTTTTTAACCAACGCCTCATTGTCGTTATCATGAAAGGCATTTTTGGCAACACCGATCACTGGAATTCTCCCTGAAAAATCTGTGTAAACATAATGTCCGAGCCCCGGCTTCCTCTCTTGGTCTAAGTACACGTAGCCGTCCACCACAATAGTGTGTATTTGGTTTGTATCCGTAAGTTTCAGCAGTTCCCGTATGCAGGGAAGCTCCCGTTTGTAGAAAGAACCAGGTTCGTATGCCCGAGGATTCTCTGTATAAGAAACGATAACGTCGAGCGGTGCAGAGTCTTCCCAACCCTGAAAGATAACCCCCACCGATTTTGCTTGATTCTCTTCATAATATACATCGACCGCAATAATCATAGGCAGTAATCACTAACCTTTCCGCTTTGTGTTAATATATTATAAATAATAGAAAATAATTGAAAACAGTGCAAGATGATCGATAAATCTAAAAAAGCCTCTGGAGGAGAAAATGAAAGTCATCAATGCTTTCGTGGTTCTTGTTGTTGTCATTGCTATTGCGCTTCCGGCATATCTATGGAATGAAGCCAAAACCGACTTCTCGCACAAAAGGCAATATGAGCGAAATTGGCAGCTGCAATTGCCTTCCAAATTCAAGGAACTTGATCAATATACAAATCAAGGGGGATTTCGCGGGGAGGGATTGCGTTATACTATTTTTAGAACGAAAGAAAAACAATTGTCTTCAATATTAAAGTCAACCGGCGGACGAAAGAGGATTGTAAACTATTCCGGGGATACTCTTCAGGATAATGAAAGAGATATTCAAAAATATGTGGAGAACACATTACAGCCTTTAGATGTTCCTGAAGATAAAACGCCAGATTTTAATGGAGTTTACTCGTGGCAAGATTTCAATTATGAATCTGACAGGTTGGTTGTTCTGTATTACCCTAATAAGAACATTTGTTATTTTGTTGAGGATTTAAGATAAGAGCACTCAGTTATTCACTACAACCAAGAAGCGGCAAAGAAGTTTGCGCCATATTTACTGGCGTAAATTTTTTTTTACCCAAAAACAGATCCATGCATCAGATCAACATATATTGACACAATATATATCGAATTGATATATTAACTCACCCCAAACTACAAGGAGGTCAAATTGTGAACAGTCAAGATGTTATTTTAGGCATACTTATGAAAGAAGCGTTGACTGGATACCAAATCAAACAGCTGTTAGAAAATGTATTCTCTAATTTCTATAGTTCCAGTTATGGAACAATCTATCCCACACTTACCCGAATGGAAAAGGAGGGGTTGATCACTAAGGAAAATGTGCTTCAGGACGGTAAGCCTAACAAAAACCTTTTAAATATAACGCCTAAAGGCAGAGAGTGTTTTAACACCTATTTACTAGCCCCGCTAGAAGGAGACAGCATCAGGAAATCTGATTTTATGATGAGGCTTTATTTCGGTGAATTCGTCGGATATGACAAGGTGATTGTATGGTTGAAGGAAGCCCAAGAGGCATCAAACCACAAATTAGATCAATTACTTGAGCAATATTCGCTTTATAAAGATGAAATGCATCCAGCGCAGATCATTTGCATCCAAATCGGGATAGAAGAATACAAAGCTAAACTTACAACCATAGCCGAGGGATTGGTAAGCCTGGAGAAGTTAGTGCACGAACAAAACTTTTAGGAGGAATGGATATGAACACAATTTTTATCACGGGAGCTTCATCAGGCATCGGGAGAGCTACAGCAAAGCATTTTGCTGAAAATGGATGGAACGTAGTAGCCACGATGCGTTCACCTGAACAAGAAACTGAGTTTATTACACTGGATAATGTGTTGGTACTAAGGCTTGATGTTGAACAAGCAGATACTATTCAAACTGCGTTAGCAGAAGCGATTGATCGGTTCGGTACTATTGATGTTCTTCTCAATAATGCTGGATATGGAACAATGGGTCTGATAGAAGCCGCTACGGAGGAGCAGATTAGAAGACAGTTTGAAGTGAATGTTTTCGGTCTGATCCGTATGACTAAAGCCATGCTGCCACATTTCCGGTCGAATCAAAAAGGGATGCTGATCAACATCTCTTCTATGGGTGGGAGAGTGACCTTCCCTACGATGTCTCTGTATCATTCGTCCAAGTTTGCAGTAGAGGGTTTTTCTGAGTCCGTATCTTATGAATTAGCATCACAAAACATCAAAGTGAAGTTGATTGAACCCGGTGCTATTCATACGGACTTTGGTGGAAGATCCATGGAATTCTTTTATAATGATGATTTAACAGACTACAAGCTATTTACTGGTGCGTTTCGCGCTAAATTGGGTGAGATGGAAAAACAGCCGGCATACGCCTCGCCTCCAGAAATCGTTGCCGAAACCATATACCAAGCGGCCACAGACGGTACAAATCAATTCCGGTATATCGTTGGAGATGATGCAAAGATGCTCATTCAGATGAAAAAAAATACGGCTGAAGAAGAGTATTTAACTAGGGCGTGTCTGAAAACTAATCATATTGAAGCTACTTCAACAGAATCATCGCGGAAGCGAGAAAGGCAAAGCTTAAAAAGTTTCG